>JASHQE010000244.1 GCA_030037705.1 Acidobacteriaceae bacterium
TCCGGCACGATGGAATTTCTGAGTGGTGCAACGGTGATCGGCGGCTGCGCTGCTGCTTCTGTAAACACTACAACCGGAGTGGCGCAATGCACGAGCACGAGTGGCTTGTCCTATAGCACCGGCAACAGCATCACCGCGAAATATAACGCGGGAGACCCAAACTACAGTCCCAGTACCAGCCCATCGACGTCGCTGGCAGTCGGTCAGGCCGCGACCAGCGTATCCGTTGCACCCTCGACCCAGTCATCCAGCGTTGATTCTACGGTTACTTTCACCGCCATCGTCTCGCCCAATGTGACGACCGATTTCGTCGGGAGCACCAACGTGACGGCGATGAGCAACACCAGCACCGTGTCGTTTTCTGATGGAGCCTCGCCGATCAGCGGCTGCACTGCCGCTCCCATCACGTTTAACCCGGCGCTCGGAACCGCGACAGCCACATGCAGCACTTCGTCTCTGAAAGCCTCCGCCAGCGCGCAATCGATCACCGCGACATACTCCGGCGATACGAACTACGCCTCCGGCACGACCGGCACGGCAGCGTCCATCACGGTTTCCCCGGCCAACGCATCGGTTGCCGTGAGCGCCGGTGGGACAGTGACGCTCGATACAGCAGCGACCTTCACCGCCACGATCACATTCCCATCTACTCTTTCGGTAGCTCCTTCCGGGGGCTCGGTCGTCTTCAGCGACAATGGAACGACGATCACCTGCGGCGCCGGCAGCCAAGCGTTCACCGTTACCGGAACATCCAACGTCTATACGGCCACGTGCGTCGATACGATCACAACCGGCGGAAGCCATTCAATTCTCGCCACCTATACAGGCGATTCCAACTACACCGGCTCCGGCAGCCTTCCATTGACGGTCTCCGCGTTTACAAGCACGACAACGATAACCTCCGGACTGAATCCCTCCACTGTTAACGCCTCGGTCACCTTCACCGTCAGCGTCCAGGGCGGCACCTCGACACCGCTCACCGGCTCGGCAACCGTGGTTGCAGATTCCACAAACACCCTTGGCCTGTGCAATCTCACCAATTGGAGTTCCACGACGGGAGCTGCAAGCTGCACGGTTACCACTTCGGCGCTCACCCTAGGGTCGCACACGATCAAGGCGAACTACTCCGGCGACAGCAACTACAGTTCTAGCAGCGGGACGCTTGCGTCGAGTCAAGCGGTCAATGCCGCCGCCACAAGCCTGGCACTTAGTTCTTCGCTAAATCCGTCCACCGTCAACCAAACCGTCAGCTTTACGGCTACGCTCACCTATCCATCCGGCAGTGTTCCGCTTACCGGATCTGTAGCGTTTACAGATAATGGAACAACAATCGCAGGCTGTGGAGCGGTCGCCCCGTCCACGGCGGGCGCGGCGATATGCCTAGATCAGGCGCTCACCGCCTCCGGCTCGCCCCACACGATCAAGGCAGTTTTCTCCGATCCGGTCCACATGAACTTCTCGGGCAGCACGGCTACCCTTAGTCCAAACCAAACTGCGAGTCCCGCCTCTGTCTCGGTAGCGCTGAGTTCGTCCCCAAATCCATCCTCGTTCAATCAGCCGGTCGCGTTGACCGCAACCGTGAGTTATCCGACGGGCGGTGTAAGCCTCTCCGGCAGCATCACGTTTACCGACAATGGAACAACCATCACGAGTTGTACCCCCACAACTCCGCCGGCGAGTGGTGTTGTGACGTGCACTTACTCGGGTCTCACCAATGGCACACATACCATCAATGCCATTTACGCCAGCGACACTAACTTCACCGCCTCCAACGTTGCATCCGTAACCCAGACCGTCGGCTCCGCTGCGACTAGCGTAGCCGTCACCTCATCCGCCAATCCCTCGGTCGTCAACCAATCCGTTACCTTTACCGCGACGGTATCTTCATCGGCACAGAACGGGACTGCGTTCACGGGCAACATGTCGTTTCAGGCTGGCGCGAGCGCAATCACCAGTTGCACGGGCCTTCACGTAACAGGCGGCGTGGCCCAGTGCACCACCTCATTGTTGCCGGTTGGCACAACCATCATCACCGCAACCTATGCCAACGATCCGAGCTTCGCCGGTTCCAGCGGCACTGTAGCGCAGACCGTCAATCCGTCCGGCGCTTATACACTCGCCCTCAGCGCCTCGCCGAGCACCGCGCTCATCGAGTCAGGACAACCGGTGACCTTTACGGCCATGATCACGCCCGCATACAGCGGATCTCTCGCGCTCAACGGCAGCATGGTCTTCACCGATACCTACACCGCACCCTCGGGCGCGGTCTCTTCCGTTACGCTCTGCTCGTGGCCTGCAGGCAGCGCCAACTTCACCGCCGCGGGCGTAGCCACCTGCACGTACATCCTGCCCGATGGCTCAAACAGTGTCGTCGCCAGCTATACGGGAGACACAAAATTTACCGCTATCTCCACGCCAGCCAGCCAAACCGTCGACGACTACTCGGTAACCATTGCTCCGGTGCCGGAAAATTCTCTCGGCATTGAGATCACCCAGGGATTCAAGAGCACCACCGATCCCTACCCGGCGCAACCGCTTGTCGCCACACCCAATTCGATCGCCGGCTACACAGGCACGCTGACTTTGACCTGTGCTCCCACTCCGGCGTCGACGAACGCTCCAACGTGCACCTTAGGGGCAAGCAGCCTGGCCGTAGTGACCACCGGCACGCAGCAATCGACCGGCATCGCGCTCGATGCCACCAATGCCTCTCCGGGAACCTATACCTACGCACTCACCGCAACCGACGCCAACGGTCTCACGCACGTCTACACCTTCCCGGTAACGGTTCGTGCTTTGTCCGCACCGCTTTCAGTGGTCTCGGGCGCAACTACCGGCAACACAACCACACTCACCTTCGTGCTGCCCGCAGGCGTCAGCTTGCCGCTGGTGAACAGCACATCATCGAATACCGGAAGCTGCGCAACCGTAGTCGGACCGGAGATCACCTCGAGCCTGACGCCGTTGAATCTGTCCATCGGTTGCGGCTTCACTCCGGGAACGATCCCGTCTTCCACTTCGCAGCAAACCGCAAGCGTGACCGTAACCATCTCCACGGGCAGCACGCTCGCCCTGGCGCAACCCATTCGGCCCGATCATCGCTCCAGCTTGCTAGTCGCGGGCGTCTTCGGCCTGCCGATCTTTAGTCTCCTGGGCTTACTCGGAGGCCGCAAATCGAGCCGAACTGTCTTCCTCCAGCTCATCGCCATCCTCGCGCTCTGCGCAGCTGGATGGCAGATCATGGGCTGCGGCGGATCGTTCCAGGGATCGAATTCAACCGGCGGCGGCCAGACACCGCCCGGCGTCTACAACATTCTGGTGCAGGCCACCGGCAGCGATAACAACACCTATCAGGCAGTGATTCAGTTGAATGTCAAACTGTAGGGTCAAGCACGTCTCGAGGTAGACCAATGAAACGAAGCGTTCTTCCATTGCTAGTCCTGATTGGCATCTCCAGTGCAGTTGCAATGGCGCAAATCAACTGCGCCTCGGGTCCGGCGTCGACCAAGCTGGTCTGCGAGTTCCCCTTCGCCACGGGCCTGTTCGCAAACACCACCTCACTCGGCGTGAATGGCGGAGCTTCGGGCGCCACAAACTCGGCACAGCAGTTGGCTGGCAGCATCAATATTGGCATCGCTACGCAGGTCAGCCAGCTCCCTCTCGCCAGCGCCTCCGCTGGAACCGTCGAGGTCTATAAGGCCGGCGTGCCCGAGACTTTCAATAACCTCGGCCCTATCCTTACCGATCGCGCTCAGACCATCGGCAAGCACAGATTCTTCCTCGGTTTCACCGCCAGCCAGTTTGTCTTCACCAATATCGACGGAACTTCGCTCTCCGCGCTGCCCTTTGCCTGGGCTGCGACTGCTTACGTTCCCGGCACTTCGACGCCGCTCACCACCACCTACACCACTGAAGACACGAATCTCGAATTCAAGATCGATCAGTTCATTGCCGTCGCTACTTACGGCATCACGAACCGGATTGACGTCTCCGCAGTCGTCCCAGTGGAGTACGTCTCGCTCGGAGCGACCACTTACAACTCCGTCTCCTACATCGTGAATGCCAACAATGATCTCGTATATCCGAAGTATTCCAATGCGCCTACCTACGCGTCGGGAACCGCCAGCGGTGTGGGCGACATCACCATCAACGGAAAGATGTCGCTGTGGTCCGGCGAGCACGCCACCGTTGCGGCAGCCATGAACGTGCGCATACCGAGCGGCGACGATGAGAATTATCTCGGTTCAGGCGCCTGGGGCTTCAATCCGTACGTCGTCTATTCGTACCTCGCGAAGATCTCACCGCACGCCAAGATCGGCTACCAATGGAACACCGATACTGAATTGAATCCGAACTACACCTCCAGCGGAACGGTGAACGGCAATCTTGAATTGCCCGGAGGCGCTCAGTACGACGTAGGTGCCGACTGGGCTGCCGCCAAGCGCCTGACCGTTGCCGGCGATCTGCTCGGCAACCAGTTCCTCAATACCCCCCGGCTCGTTCCCACAACCACTACAATCACCACGACCTCTGGAACCATCCCGCTGAGCACCAGCGTGACCGGCAATTCCAGCTACACCATCAACAACGTAAGCGCCGGCCTGAAGGTCGCTGCTGTGCGCGATCTGGTTCTCTCCGGCAACGTCCTCTTCCAGATCAACGACAACGGGCTGCGCAGCCGGCCCACCCCGCTGGTCGGCATCTCGTACAAGTTCTGATCCGCGCCTTCACGGCTTCACTTTTCTTGATCCGGCGCTCCGCAAGACGCCGGATTTCTCGTCTTTGCGCCGCACGGAAACGGACAGAGTCGCGGAGTCGCCATCTGCCACGAGAGCACACCGCAAACGAATACCCACGGGGGTCGATTGTTACAAACATGTTAAAATTAGATTTGGTCAGGACTTCATAGAGACGCCTACCATCCACCGATCGACATGATCCTCTATCTCATGCGCCACGCCAACGCCGGAGTCTATCGCGGAAACCCGCTTCTCGACGCCAAGCGCGGCCTCGTGAAAGAAGGCAAAGAGCAGTGCGTGTTGATGGCGCGCGTCCTGAGCGCTCTCAAGGTGCAGGTCGACGTCGTCGTCTCCAGCCCGCTCAAGCGCTCGCTGCAGACCGCGCAACTGGTCGGCACAGAACTGGGCTACGATGCCAAGGTCGAGATCAGCCCGGCGCTGGCGCCCAACGCCAGCTACAACGACTTTCAGGCTCTGATGAACTGCTACGCCAACCGCGAAGGCGTGCTGGCCGTCGGCCACAATCCAAACGTCTTCCAGTTCCTGGGACGCATGATTACGGGCAACGGCGGCGCAGCCATTCGCGTGCGCAAAGGTTCCGTCGCCCGCATCGACATGGACTGCCATCCGCCGCGCCTGCAATGGCTCATCGATACGCGCACCGCGCGGCTCATCTATGCCAGCGTGACAAAAAGCTCGCGCCCGAAGACCTCGCGAAAGTAGCCGGCCTCCTTGCGTAGCGACCATAACTCCAACTCCGCACCGGTCCGGCCCGGTTCCAGTTCCAGATAAACTCGCTTCGGATAAACCTTCACCGCAACACGTAATACATCTGAGGCGCGATCCTGGTTGAGCGCTTCCGCCAGCCGCAGCAGCACGACCGCCCGGTGCACGTTCTTGTGCTCCTCTGTGGGAATATTCCTGAGCGCGCGGTCGCCCGGCTGCGGACGGCTTTTGCCCAGGTAGCGGGCGATTGCGGAAACGATGGTCCGTTGCAATTGGGTATACCCGTAGATCTCGGAGCTCGAAATGATGTATTGCGTGTGCCTGTGATGCCCCTGATGATTGATGAATTTGCCAGTCTCGCATAGTATCGCCGCCGCCGCCAGCCAGCTCTCATACTCGGGCGGGAGCTGGTGCATCGTTTTGAGTTCGCGGAAGAGCTGCAGCGTGTGGGCCCGCACCGGCTCGGCCTGCCGCGGATTCACGCCGTAGCGCCGCGCGGTCGCCAGCACGCTCTCCCACCGCTCATGCTCGAATTCGCGATGCACCCGGGTGCGCGCATCCTGTTCGGCCAGCATCTGCGCCAGGATCCCGTCACGCAAACCGAGCGGCGAATAACGAAATCCTGCCAGCCCAAAACTGTCCAGCAACTCGGTATAAACCTGCACTCCCGCGACAATAATTTCGGCGCGGCGCGGGCCGATACCCGGCACTGCTTCGCGCTCCGGCAGCGCCATCTTAGCCAGCTTGCCGGCCAGCTTGCGCACCGCCTTCGTCGGCACAATTGCGCCAGCCAATGCTTTTGCTGACTTGCCGACCCGCTGGCCTGCTGGCTTGCTCACGCACGCTTCAGAAAGCGCCGCAGCCGTTCCCGATGTGGCAATCACCAGCGGCACTCTGCCCGGTTGAATCTTCCGGTGCGCTCGCCGTAATTCTCTCGCAATCAGTTGCCGCATCTGCGCCAATCCCTCGGGCGGCGCGGGGTCGGCCGTGAGAAATTGCTCGGTTAGCCGCACTGCACCCAGCGGCAGGCTGATTGTCTCCTTGATCCGTTTGTGCTCGGAGAGCGTGATCTCGCAACTGCCGCCGCCCAGGTCCAGAAGCAGCACCTTCCCACCCGCTCCAGGCTCCGCGCCTGTCACGCCCAGGTGGATCAACCGTCCCTCTTCCAGGCCGGAGATGATCTCCATGTTCCAGCCCGTTTCGGCCTTCACCCACGCCTGGAAAGCCGCTCCATTGCGCGCGTCGCGCATGGCCGATGTGGCCACTACGCGAATCTGATCCGCTCCGTGCGCCTGCACCACGCGCTGAAACCGCTTGAGAGCCCGCAGCGTTGCCGCCATCGCATCGGGTGAAACTAGCCCTGATTCGAAGACGCTTGCGCCGAGCCGTGTCACCTCGCGGTCCTCAGCCAGCATCTTCAGCCGGTGAGCCACCACCTTGGCAATCTTCAATCTGCAGGAGTTCGAACCGATATCAATAGCAGCAAATGTGGTCATAAAAAATCAATGAAAGGCTCCGGGGAAAAAAGAGGTATCCCTCGCCAAGATACACGACCAAGGCGGATTCAGGTCGCATCATTATTTGGGATGCATTCTGGCCGGCATGCACCACCCCGTGCTGCGCGCGTGAAACCCTGCCACAATCCGGCTGATATTCTTAAAGCGATGGCCACTTCCACGATGACCAACGATGCGAACACACTTTTTCGCCCACAGCAGGTGCCTTCTACCCTAGCTTCGTGGCTGTTGATGACGGCTATCCTTGTCGCCGTTTATGTTGCTTCTTTGTTTACTCCTCCTCTACTCGACGATGTGGACGCAGCTCATGCACAAGCCGCGCAATATATCGCTCAGACCGGCGACTGGGTCACGCCGAAGATCGACGGTATCCGCTACATCGAGAAACCGCCTCTGCCCTACTGGATCATCGCAGGCCTCTATCGCGTAACCGGCGCCGAAAATGCCTTCACCACCCATCTACCCAATGTGCTGGCCATGCTGGGCCTCACCTGGCTCGCGTGGCTGTGGGCAAGCCGCGCATGGGGCGCGCGTGCCGGTCTTTACGCAGGCCTTGCCACGCTCACGTCCATCGGTCCATTTCTTTTTACACGTTTCATTATTCCCGAGGCGATCCTCGCCTTTCTGCTTCTGGCTGCGCTCTACTGCCTTCTTACCGGACTCGAATCGAATCGATCTTCGCGCATTTACTGGATGTGGGCCTGTGTGGCGCTGGCGCTGCTCACCAAGGGACTCATTGCGCCGGTCTTCTTTTGCGGCGCTGCTATTCCCTATCTTCTGCTCACCGGCCAGTGGCGCCGCTGGCGCGCGCTCAAGCCGGTCACCGGCTTTCTTCTTTTCCTCGCCATCGCTGCGCCCTGGCACATTCTCTGCGGACTGCGCAATCCTGACCAGGGTCATCCTGTCGGCAATCATCCGACCCTTGGCAATGTGCACGGCTTCTTTTACTTCTATTTCATCAACGAGCACGTGTTGCGCTTCTTCGGCCTGCGCTATCCGCACGACTACAACAAGCTGCCCACGCTCTGGTACTGGGTGCTGCATCTCGTGTGGCTTTTTCCCTGGAGCCTGTTCCTGCCCGCGGTTGTGGCGGCCGCGTGGAAAACGCGTCATAAATGGCTCCAGCATCTGCGCCAGGATGCCGGCCAGACCGTCGACTTCTATCTCGACAACGCGCTGCGCGAAGATGTCGCTACCTACGTGCTCCGGCTCAAATTCCGCGTGCGCACCATCTGGCTGCTCAGCCTGTTTACGGCCTTCACGCTGCTCTTCTTCTCGCTTTCAACCAACCAGGAGTACTATACCTTTCCGGCCTGGCCGCCGCTGTTTATTCTCATCGCGGGCGTGATGACCGGCATCGAAGAACAGCGCAGTTCCAACGGCGAGAAACCCCTGCTCTCTACCGCCTGGCTCAGCGGGGCGCAGGCGGCTTTCGCTGTGATTGGTTTGCTCTCCGCGGCCGCGCTCGGCTGGGGACTTTGGCAATCGCGCAACTTGCCGTACGTCGCCGATATCGGCACGCTGCTTGCTCACCGCAACGTGGCTGATTACACGCTCTCGATGTCGCACCTCTTCGACCTGACCGGCCCATCCTTTGCCGCTCTGCGCCTGCCTGCCGCCTTGGCTGCGATCGCCCTACTCATCGGTCCCGCCGTTGGCTGGTTCTTGCGCTTGAAGCATAAACATCTAGCCGCCACCATCAGCATCGCTCTCACGCTTACGATCTTCTTCATCGCCGCACACATCGCCTTCGACCGCTTTGAACCCATGCTGAGTTCCAAGCAAATGGCCGATACGATCAAACAAGACGGCACGCCCGCCGACACGGTCGTCATCTACGGTGAACAATCCGCTGCGTCGTCGATCCTTTTCTACACGCGCGATTTCTTTCACAGCCGGCCCGCGCGGCTCGTCCTGCCGCGCTGCAGCCAGGACGGCGAAGGTACAACTCTGCTCTGGGGCTCCTGCTATCCCGATGCCCCGGACATTTTTCTCAGCCAGAATCAGCTCGCCGGCATATGGGGGACCGGCGAACGCAAATGGCTCTTCGCGCAGGACGACGATCGCTCTACAGTAGAACAGCTGCTCGCTGGCAGACTCTACCCGGTACAATCCATCTCAGACAAAACATTGTGGACTGACCGGCCGCTGCAGTAAGCCGCAGGGCCGGTACATTGGGCGGAGACCCGCCGTCCCTGATGGCGAGAGGCGCTGCGAATGTCCAAAGCTCGGCTCGATGGCTTGTACCTGCTTCTGCTAGGCTCCGCGCTTTTTGTCTTGCTCGGCACTGCTGTCGAACTCAGCCACGCCGCCTCTTATGGAATGGAAGACTTCAAGGCGGTCTTCTTCGGCGCCAGATGCGCCCTCCAGCAAACAGATCCCTACCTCAAAACCGAGTTCCTGCGCATCTATCAGGCAGCGGGCGAAAGATTTCCCACCGATCCCATTGTCGCTCGCTCCGTGAGTCAGGCAATCCCGATCTGTATCAACCTGCCCACCACGCTGTTCCTCATTGCGCCTTTTACCCTGCTGCCGCTCACCTTCGCTGAGGCACTCTGGGGCTTTCTAACCACGGCATCGCTGATCTTTGCAGGCTTCCTTGTCTGGACTCTCGTGGCGGACACGGAGGCTGTACTCGCAGGCGCTCTCATCGGCTTACTCATCGCGGGCAGCGAACTGCTCCTGCTCGTCGGCAATACTGCCGGGGTCGTCGTCAGTCTCTGCGTAATCGCCGTGTGCTGCTTCGTCCGACAGCGCCTTGTGCTGGCCGGCGTCCTCTGTCTCGCCGTCAGTCTCGCCATCAAGCCGCAGGATGCATGCCTGGTGTGGCTCTGTCTCCTGCTCGCGGGCGGCATCTACCGCAAGTACGCGCTGCAATCTTTTTTGGCTGCGGCGGCATTGGCTCTCGCGGCAATTCTCTGGGTCGCGCACGTTTCGCCGCATTGGGCAAGCGAACTCTCTGCCAATCTGGCGCTGACCTCGGCACGCGGCGGTTTGAACGACCCGGGTCCTTCGTCGCTTGGAGGACATGGCCTTGGCATGGTCGTCAGCCTTCAGGCGCTCTTCAGCATCATTCGAGACGATCCACGCTTCTACAACCTCATCTCCTGGGCCATCTGCGGCCTTCTTCTTCTCGCATGGGCTGTCAAAGCACTGCGATCGCACTCCACTCCACGGATGAGTTGGTATGCTCTCGCATCCATCGCCGCTCTCTCCATGCTGCCCGTCTATCATCGCTCTTACGATGCGCGGCTCCTGCTGCTCACCGTTCCCGCCTGCATGACATTATGGCGTGAAAAAAATCGGACGGGCTGGTGCGCACTGCTGCTCACAACCGCGGCAATCCTGTTCACCGGCGACCTCTTCTGGGCAGTTTTCTTCGCCATCACGGATAGCCTTCACTTTTTTTCCAACGCTTCCCCGTGGATGACAGCCCTTTTGCAGGTCTTTCCCGCACCCTTGATCCTGCTTCTCGCAAGCCTGTTTTACCTATGGATCTATCTGCGTGAATCCCCGGATACACCGGCGGTAAAAGCTTAGAGCGGTTTGCAGGCGCTACCGCGCCGGACGCATCTTGCCTCCCGGCAGCAGTTCGTAGACGTGCCCGCGCCACAGCACGCGACGGCCCCAGTAACTCGCCGCCCAGAATCCAAATCCCATCAGGTCGCGCAGGGGATACAGCACCAGCAGTCCGAACCAGCTCGCATCGCCAACCACCATCCTGCCCACGCCGATCGCAAGCGCCCATCGCGTAGCCAGGCTCCAGCCCAACAGCGCCAGTCCGAACCACGGATGCCCAAGCCACGCTGCGGCTGCCCACCCGGCGGCGCCAAACGGCACACTGAACGTGAGCGCCGAGCCGAAATGTCCTTTGGGCCGCGAAAACCGCGTCGATTTCATCCAACGCACCTGATGTTTGAGCGAAGCCACAAAGTCAGAATTCAAAACGACGTGATCGATGGTGTGATGACTGAGCACCACCTTTTGGCCGAGCTTGAACGTCTCGTTGCCCAGTACAAAATCATCCGCGCAGTAGTCCGCCGTTACACGGAAGCCGCCCATGCGCCGAATCGCCTCGCGCCGGAAGGCCATTGTCGGCCCCAGAACAAACTGCATCCCTTCCAATGTGCGCGCCACCAGGACTCCCGCCGTCATCTCCACGCTCATGCCCACGGCCTCAAGCCGCGCCCACAACCCGCCCGCGGCCGCTACGCCCCGATAAAGGCAGCACATGGCGCCTACTCGATCGTCAGCAAAGGGAAGCGCCACGGAGAGCAGATAATCCTTGCTCACGCGCACATCGCTGTCGCTGATTACCAAAATTTCGTGCGCGGCCTCCGCTTCCATCAATTCCATGGAAGCCGCCTTCGCGTTGATGTACTTAGGTTCTCCAGTGGTGAGGAACTTCACCGGAACCTGCGGGTAGCGCGCCGCCACGCGCCGGGCCGTCACCAGGCCCGGATCGTCACAAAACCGCGCGCAAAAGAGAATTTCGTATCGGGGGTAATCCTGCTCGAAGAATGTTTCGAGATTCGCCTCAAGCCCCGGCTCGGCGCCATGCACCGGCTTGAGCACGCTCACAGGCGGCGTAAAGGCCTCAGCCGCCGCTCGGCTGCTCAAGGTCCGCCGCTCGCGCAGGTATCCGGGCACAGCCGCCAGCGCCATGCCGGCAAAGACCGTGGATGTAATCAGGCCGAAACAAGCTAGCCCAAGAACGATGTACGACATGCTCGTTCCAGCATACCTGCCGCCGAACTAAACCTGCAGTCAACGTTTTTCAAAGGCATCTTACTAACCCCGCTCCGCCGGTTTGCGCGACGCAGCATCTCGAACCACCACCGGCCTGCGCATGGGCACAATCGCTCCGGCCGAGCTGGGCGCCGCCTGGTGGAAGCGCGTAAGCATCTCCGACCGCACGTACTCTACAAAGCTCTGCATCTGCCGGTTCATCTCCTCCATGCGCTCGCGCATCTGCAGGATGATGGCAATCCCAGCTATATTGACGCCCAGATCGCGCGCAAGGTTAAGGATGAATTCAAGCCGCTCCAGATCCTCGTCCGTGTAGAGCCGCGTGTTGCCGTCTGTGCGCGACGGCTTCAGCAATCCCTCCCGCTCATAGAGCCGGAGCGTCTGCGGATGAATCTCGTACATCTCGGCCACTGCCGAGATCATATACGCGCCTTTGGATTTGCGTTTCGCAGTCATCACTCATCTTTCCAGTCAAGACGAATTTACCGCAACCTCAGTTAGCTTCTATTCCCTCGTCCCTACGTCCCTAGGTCTCTGATCGTTTGATTTTGCACTATCCTCGGGTGCCCCAGGTCTTCCGCCGTGGCGGATGAGACCTGGGAAACCTGGATGCCAATGTACGAATTCATCCGGTCAGAGACCTAGTCCCTTTAGAGATTTTCAAACAGCTTCGCGCGCGGGTCCTGCGGATTGAGCTTCGCCAGCTCGCGCATGATCTCGCGGCTGCGCTCATCGTTCAGGTGCGGCACCGCCACCTCGACCGTCACAATCTGGTCGCCACGCTGCTCCGGATGCTGCGCATTTTCCACGCCGCGCTCGCGCATCCGCAGCTTCTGGCCGCTCTGCGTGCCAGGTGGAATCTTCAACTGCGCGCGCCCGTCGATCGTCGGCACCTCCACCTTGGCTCCCAGCGAGGCCTCAGGCACCGTTACCGGCACTGTAACCTGAATATCGTCTCCCACGCGCGTGAACACCGGATGCGTGCCGGTACGCACAATCAGGAACAGGTCTCCCGGAAGCCCGCCGTTCACGCCGGCGTTGCCCTTGCCCTGCAGCCGGATGCGTTGCCCGTCCCGCGTTCCCGGCTTGATGCGGAAATCGACCGTCTCGGTCCGGCTTACCGTGCCTTCGCCGTGGCACGTCCCGCAGGCATTCGATGTGCGCCCAGTTCCGTTGCAGCGCGGGCACGGAATGTTGAACTTCATCCGCCCACCCATCTGCGTCACCTGGCCCGTGCCGTTGCACTCCGGACATTGGATCACGCCGCCTGTAACGGCCTGGCCGTGACAGGTGGGGCAGGTCTCCTGGCGATGAATCTGGATACGCGTCTGTCCGCCGCGAATCGCCGTCCAGAAGTCCACCGTCGCCTGGTATTCAAGATCGGTGCCCGGCCGTGGACCCCGCGGTTGCTCTGGATGATGAGCTCCTGAAAAGATGCCGGAGAAGATATCCTTGAAGCTGCCCCAAGTCGAAGAGCCTGCACCCGCTTGCGCACCGGGCGCGCCCGTGAATCCCGAAAAATCGAAGCCCTCGAAATCCACCGGCGAACGCCCACCGCCCGCCGCCTGCTGCCGCGCATACGCCTCGGCCTGTGCCGGGTCGATCTGATCGGAATAAAAGCCGAGCTGGTCGTAGACCTTCCGCTTCTTCTCGTCGCTCAGAATATCGTTAGCCTCGGAGATTTCTTTGAACTTCTCCTCAGCCTTCTTATCTCCCGGATTCACATCCGGATGGTACTTGCGCGCAGCTTTCCTGAAGGCCTTGCGAATCTCGTCCGGCGTGGCCGTCTTTTTCACGCCGAGCGTGGCGTAATAATCTTTGTTCGTCGTCGTAGGCATCTGTCTTTTACTAAACCCTCACTCATGTCTTGAGTCGAAAGTTTGCATCATCATTCGCTGTCATCCTGAGCGGAGCTTGCCGCGGCGGACGACCTCCGCTCAGGATGACAATTCTTGAACTACGAACAATTCGGGGTGAACAGCACTGCCGCCCACCCCGCTGACTTGCTAACTCGCTGACCTGCTGACTCGCTGTTTATTTCTTGTCATCCACATCCACGTACTCGGCGTCGATGACACCTTCGTCCTTCTTCTGCTCGCCCGCAGTGGCACCGCTCGCATCCGAAGCCCCTTGCGCCTGAGAAGCATTCGCCTTGTAAAGCACCTCGGCCAGCTTGTGGCTTGCCTGGGTCAGCTTCTCGTGCGCAGACTTGAGCTCTGCCACAGACGGCGTACCTTCCAGCGTCTTCTTCGCATCGGCCAGCGCGGATTCCACGTCGGTCTTGTCTGCCGCCTGCACCTTCTCGCCGGACTCCTTCAGCATCTTCTCAATGTTGTAGACGATGCTATCGAGCTGGTTGCGCGCCTCAATCTCTTCGCGCTTCTCTTTATCCTCGGCCGCGTGCGCTTCGGCATCCTTCGCCATGCGCTCGACCTCTTCCTTGCTCAGACCCGAGCTCGACGTGATCTGGATCCGCGTGTCTTTTCCGGTCGCCATATCCTTCGCCGTCACATTCAAGATGCCGTTCGCATCGATATCGAAGGTCACCTCGATCTGCGGCACACCGCGCGGCGCCGGAGGAATCCCCGCCAGCTTGAACTTGCCCAGCGTGCGGTTCTGCCCGGCCATCGGCCGCTCGCCCTGCAGCACGTGCACCTCGACCTCAGTCTGGCTGTCGGCCGCCGTCGAGAAGGTCTCCGTCTTCTTCGTCGGGATGGTCGTGTTACGCGGGATCATCGGCGTCGCCACGCCGCCCAGCGTCTCGATGGCCAGCGTCAGCGGCGTCACGTCGAGCAGCAGCAGGTCCTTCACCTCGCCCGCGAGCACGCCCGCCTGCACGGCAGCACCCACAGCCACGACCTCATCGGGATTCACGCCCCGGTGCGGCTCCTTGCCGAAGAGCTGCTTCACCAGCTCCTGGATCTTGGGCATACGGGTCTGCCCTCCCACCAGCACCACCTCGTCGATATCGCTGGCCTTCACGCCAGCATCGGCCATTGCCTTCTTGCAGGGCTCGAGCGAGCGCTCCAGAAGATCGTTCACCATCTGCTCCAGCTTGGAGCGCGTAAGCTTCCGCACCAGATGCTTCGGCCCGGTCGCATCGGCTGTGATAAACGGCAGATTGATCTCCGTTTCCACCGTCGTCGAAAGCTCGATCTTGGCCTTTTCCGCGGCATCTTTTAGGCGCTGCAGGGCCATCTCGTTGCCCTTCGAGCTCAGGTCTAGGCCCTCCTCGTGCTTGAACTCGGCAATCAGCCAGTCCACGATGCGCTGGTCGAGGTTGTCGCCGCCCAGGTGCGTGTCGCCGTTGGTCGACTTCACCTCGATGACGCCTTCGCCCACTTCGAGAATCGAAATATCAAAGGTGCCGCCGCCGAAGTCGTACACGGCGATGGTCTCGTCCTTCTTCTTGTCGAGCCCATACGCCAGCGCGGCTGCTGTCGGCTCGTTGACGATGCGCTTCACGTCCAGACCGGCAATCTTGCCTGCGTCCTTGGTGGCCTGGCGCTGCGCGTCGTTAAAGTAGGCCGGAACCGTGATCACGGCCTCGCTCACCGTCTCGCCCAGATAGGCCTCAGCCGATTTCTTCAGCTTCTGCAGAATCATGGCCGAAATCTCGGGCGGGGTGTACTCCTTGCCCTGCGCTACTACGGCCACGTGGTCACCCTGCTTGACGACCTTATAGGGCACCATCTTCATCTCGTCGTTCACTTCGTCATAGCGGCGGCCCATGAACCGCTTGATCGAGAAGATCGTGTTCTCCGGGTTGGTGATCGCCTGACGCTTGGCCACTTGGCCCACCAGCCGCTCGCCGCTTTTTGAGAACGCCACGATCGAGGGCGTAGTCCGCGCACCCTCTTCATTTGGAATTACTTTGGGCTCTCCGCCTTCGAGCACGGCTACACACGAGTTGGTGGTGCCGAGGTCAATTCCGATGATCTTTGCCATATGGATGTTTCCCGCCTTTAGAAGAAATTCTGCTCCGACAGGATTGCAGATTGAGTCAAATGCTGTCAACTTTTTTGATGCACATTACCTAAAGAAGATGCATCTTTCAACCTTCGATTGTTTCTTTTGAAGATGTTGGGCAGAATGACGGGCATCCAAAGCACTTCAGACCGGGAAAGACATTATTGGCTACAAATGCCGGCGGCGACCCGCACCGCTTCCTCCGGCTCCGGACGCACCCGGAAATCAGCGTGCGCCTCGGCAAGGGCTACACGTCCAGCAGGAGTCACCACGTAGGTTGCGGGCAGAGGCAGGCGCCAGCTTTCGTCGCCATTGAGGAAGGGAATATTGACCAGGATCGACCGGGAGTAGTCACGATAATACTGCGGAACTGTATACACAAGCCCGAACTGCTCAGCCACCTTGCATCCCGGATCGCTCAGCACCGGAAATGGCAGCCGATGCTGGCCCACCATGAAGTCGCTTTGCCGCTCAATCTGCGGCGAGATGGCCACCATCAGCCCGCCCCGCTCGCGTAACCGGCCATAGAGATCGCTCCAGGCCTCCAGCTCCGTCACACAATACGGGCACCAGCGCCCACGGAAGAATTTGATCACCAGCGGCCCTAGCGCGAGCAGATCGGCGCTCCGCACCAGCCGCCCACCCGAATCCTTCAGCGCAAACTCGGGCGCCGCCGCGCCCACCGGCAGAATCCGTTCCTCAATCCCCGAAGCAAACAGCTCCTCGACTGCCCGCTCCCCCACCGCCAGCCGCTCCGCCTGCACCAATCGGCGCGTATTGGATGTGATTTCGTCGAGCTGGTCCTGGAGGGTGGTCATCGATCCTTTTACGCTAGCGAATCATTGATTCGGCGATTCGGCCGAAGTGATGGAAGGTACGCGTATGTGCTCACCTTCCAAACTTCTGCTTCGCGCCCAACCCCATGCCGCTCAACCCGCCGCGCATCATGCTCTTGGCCAGGCCGCCGCGGCCCATCTGTTTGAACATCTTGGCCATCTGCGCATACTGGCGCAGAAGCTGGTTCACGTCCTGCACGCTCGTCCCCGAGCCGGCCGCGATCCGCTTGCGCCGAGAACCGGAGATGATCTCGTGATTGCGCCGTTCCTTCGGCGTCATGGAGTTGATCATCGCTTCCAGCCGCACAAACTGCTTCTCGTCCACCTGACTCGATGCCTGCTTGAGCCCGGCAAACGGGCCCACGCTGGGCATCATCTTCAGGATCGACTCCATCGACCCGAGCTTCTTGATCTGCTTGAGCTGCTCGCGGAAATCTTCCAGCGTGAAGCCATCGCCGAGCAGCGCCTTCTTGGCCAGTTCCTCGCTCTTTTTGCGGTCGAGCGTGGCCTCGGCCTTTTCGATGAGCGAGAGCATGTCGCCCATGCCCAGAATGCGGCCGACGATGCGGTCGGGATGGAACGGCTCAAAGGCGTCCGGCTTTTCGCCCACACCGATGAACTTGATGGGCTGCCCGGTCACGTGCCGGATCGACAACGCTGCGCCGCCGCGCGCATCGCCGTCCATCTTCGTCAAAACCACGCCGGTCAGTCCAAGACGAGCATGAAAGTCCTGCGCGGAGTTCACGGCATCCTGGCCGGTCATGGCATCGGCCACGAACAGAATCTCCTGCGGGTTGAGCAGTTTTTTGAGCCGCTCCATCTCGCCCATCAATTCTTCATCCACGTGCAGGCGGCCCGCGGTGTCGACGATGAGCGTATCGCAGCCCATGATGACGGCCTCGCGCCGCGCTTCCTTGGCCAGCCTTTCAACAAGAGCCGAGCCCGCCGGCTCGCCCTTCTGGTCGCCTTCATAGAGCCGGGCCTCGATCGACTTGGCCACTACCTTCAGTTGCTCGCGCGCGGCGGGGCGGTACACGTCCACCGAGACCAGCATGGGCCGGTGGCCGCCCTTTTTGAGCCACGCCGCCAGCTTGCCGCTCGTGGTCGTCTTGCCCGAGCCCTGCAGCCCGGCCATCAGGATCACCGTAGGCGGCTGCGAGGCAAACTTGAACCGCGCCGTGTCGCGGCCGAGCAAATCCACCAGCTCGTCGCGCACAATCTTGATCACCTGCTCGGAGGGGGAAAGCGCCGTCAGCACTTCGCTGCCCACGGCCTTGGCGCGGATGTGCTCGACCAGGTCGCGGACGACGTTAAGGTTCACGTCGGCCTCGAGCAGCGCCGTGCGAATCTCCTTGAGAGCCTCGGTGATATTTTCTTCGGTCAGCGTACCCTGGCCGCGAAGATTCTTGAAAACGCGCTGCAGTTTGTCAGTGAGGTTATCAAACATAGGATTCAGCTATCAGTGTAGCGGAATCGGCGCTAGCCGGGCATTTCCGCACACTGGCCTCGAGACCGTGGGCGCTCACACTGATAGTCTGAAAACATGGATCGTCTGCTCGAAGGGTATAAGCGGTTTCAGGCCGAGATCTTTCCGCATAAGCGCCAGCAATATCACCTCTTGGCTGAATCGCAAGCCCCGGAATACCTCTTCATCACCTGCTCGGACTCGCGCATCGTTCCCGATCTGATCCTCGGCACCGGCCCAGGCGACCTGTTCATCTCGCGCTGCATCGGCAATGTAGTCCCAGTCGAAAACAGCAGCATGGACGGCGTCACCGCAACCATCGAGTACGCCGTCGATGTGCTCAAGGTGAGACACATCATTCTCTGCGGCCACTCGGATTGCGGCGCGCTCAAAGCGGCGATTGACCGGAAAAATCTTGAAAATCTGCCCAAGGCCAAGCGCTGGCTCCAGCATGTCGAAGCAGCCTTCACGCATCGCCAGCCGCTCAATCCCGCCGACGGCGAAAGCGCCGAGCTGGCTTCGCTGATTCGCGGCAACGTCGTCGCACAGCTTCACAATCTTAAGGAACAACCATCGGTGGCGCGCGCGTTCGTCGATAAGCGCCTCGCCGTGCACGGCTGGTATTACGACATCCTCACAGGACATATCGAGTGCTACGACGAACGACAGCGCAGATTTCTGCCCTTGAGTTGCGCCTGAGCGCACGCAATCCAGTCTCGAAACACATGGAATGAAAGATTCAGCCAGGAAGCTTGCCTCGACGCGCCGTCTTTCTGGCTCTCGCCGATGGCCGTAGCTTCCTGGCTGCCGGTCAGGGTTCAATTACCTCTGGTCACTTACAATCATTCTCCCTGGATTGCACCTCTAATTTAGATATAAGCTAAACCGGCGTTGCTCTAAGCACGGGCAGGGTCCGGCGGTTGACCAGCGATTCGCCTTCGCCGCCGGCGAACTGAGGGAAATCGCGAAAACCTCACACCCCTGCCCGATACCGAACCGAATGTACTGTCATGAACGGGAACCCAGTACATTTCCTAGGTAAGAAGCGGGCAGAGAGCCGGCGGTTGCTTTTCGTCGCTTTGCGCAACGCAAGAAAATCTCAGCGGCTTTGCGTGACTTCTCGTCACGAACACGACGACCAAAGTGCGGAGACGATTCCG
>JASHQE010000245.1 GCA_030037705.1 Acidobacteriaceae bacterium
AGTTGCGCATAGCTTGCCTGCCAGCGCGCCACGGTCATCTGCCCGGTCTGGTCGTTTGTGGAACCATCTGACCGACCATCCGATTCTGGAGCGATGCCGCTGACGAATCCGCCGTCGCGAAGAGCCTGTGCGGTATAGGCCTCCTGCGCGGGATTCAATGCCGGATTCAGCTTAAGCAGGAGCGCATTGGTTGGCGCCGGATTGCGCAGATACTCTTGCCAGCCGCGTATGCTGGCGCGCACGAACTTCGTAAGAATCTCCGGATGCTGCGCAGCGAAAGCGCGCGTGGTGAACTGCACGCGATAAGGATCGTAGCCCGAAGAACTGATGAGAAGCGTCCGCACCTCAGCTCCCGCCTGCTTGGCGAAATACGGTTCGCTGGTGATGAAGATCTGCTGGATATAGTCGGGATCGGCAAGAAAATTAGCGACTGAGAGCGTCGAGGGAATCTGGCGCACGTTATGCAGGTTATACCGGCTGATCACATATTTGAGCCAGGTTGCTCCGGTTTGCGCGGAGATCGTGTGGCCTTCGAGATCCTTGAAGTCGTGGATCGGCGAATCTTTGTGGAGCATGATGGCCTGCGGATCGTGCTCCATGGTGGCCGCAATAGCGATGAGAGGCAGACCGTTCGAATCCCATTCGAGGATCTGGTCGCTCGAACCGAGGCCGATGTCGGCTTTACCCGAAGAAACAAGCTGCGCAACACTGCCATATTGCGGCAAGGGCAGCAGGGTCACATCGAGGCCCTCGGCTTTGTAGTAGCCGAGCATCTGCGCGGTGTAAAAACCTCCATGCTCGGGCTGCGGATACCAGTCGAGCTGCAACCGCACCGGATAGAGCCCATTTTCTGACGAAACTTGCCGGCCGCGGCAGCCCGTGAGCGCCTGCGCTAGAACCAAAATCGAAAAAAACGTGCAGCAAGAGAAGAACCTGCTCGCCCTCAAGGTCGACCTCGACGAAATAGCGGAAGCCTCTTTCTCAGGAACGCTAACACGCCGGCAATAAGGAACCCGTCAACTTTCTGTGCTTGCCGAGTTTCGCTGCCAGGGCGAGCAGAGATTCGTCGGCGCCGCGCGCGGCCGCGAGCTGCATGCCGCCGGCAGCGCAAGGAATGGCAATCGCCGGCGCCCCGGCAAGACTAAATGGAGTGGTGTAGCGCAGGAGCCGGGCTCGGGTGCCGCTGTGATCGGCGCCGGCTTCAAGCCGGGCAACTGGAGCGCAGGGGAGCAGAATCAGTTCGTATGCAGCGAATAGCTCGTCCATGCGGGCGCGGAACTCCGCATGGCGCAGCCGCAAGCTGGCCAGCTCTTGCGGCGGAATGTGTGCGCCCCAGTTGAGCCGCTCGCGAATCGCCGGATCAAAACGGTCGAAATACCCGGCGTGCAGGCGCGCGGCTTCCCAGGCCTGGACGGGCGCAAAGATCTCAGCAGAGTCTCGCCACCACTGGGGATCGATGGGGTGCGCTTCGAGACCGAGCGCTTCGAGTTCGCGGATATTCTTCCCAAAGCTCTCGCGGACGGCCGGCTCGCAGTCGTGAAGAAAGCCGTCAGCAAGATGGGCAAAGCGCGTGAAGGCATGGCTGCCTGCAGATGTATCCGGCGCGAACGGAGCGGCCAGCAGCGGCGCGTCTTCAAGGTCGCGAAAGAGCCAGCCTAGCGTATCGAAGGATTCGGCAAGGTGTGCCCCGCCGCGCCAGTTTCCGCGGCCCAGCGAGGCGCGGTAGCCGGCGAGCCCGCAGAGCGCGGCGGGCACGCGGATTGAGCCGCCCGTATCTGTTCCGATAGCCGCAACCGCGGAGCCTTCGAGAACGCTGGCCGCGGCCCCGCTTGACGAGCCGCCCGTGAGCGCAGTTGGATTGCCGGGCTGCAGGCAATCGCCGAATTCGGAATTTTCCCCGGTGATGCCGTAAGCGAGCGCATGCAGATGAGTCTTGCCCGCAATGACGGCGCCCGCCGCGCGAAGCTGCTCGACGAGCCACGAATCCTGTGCGGCGATTCCATTCAGATCGCGATAGAGCTTGACGCCGCAACTGGTGGGCGCGCCGGCGAGGTCGAAGCAATCCTTTACGGAAACCGGCAATCCCCACAGAGCCGCCCGGCCATCGCCGAAGGGCCCGTCTTGCGTGTGCGCCACGCTCTCGGCCCGCATCGCCTCGGATTGCGTCCAGGAGGCATTCTGCCAGAGATAGGTATTGCGGCTCGGATTTTGGCTGGAGCGCGCCAGCGCCTGTGCTGCCAGGCCGGAGGGGTGTGCGGCGCCTCTGGCCAGCTCCTGGCGAACGGAACCGATTGTCCAGGGAAAATGAGTCATACCCGATTGTAGGGGGTGCAAACGGAGAGGAAAGATGCGAGAAACTTTCTTGGCCGCTGTGGCCTCGCGCCATGCTAATTTCAATTATGGGAGTCATTTCGACCGCATCCGGCCGCCGGGCCGGGAAGAGTGAACACGTGTGCCGGGCAGTTCCTGCTCTTGCTGTCGATCTGGAACGGATGACCGCGCTCGCGGCCTTCACGGCCCGTTCGATGCGCACGCGGTATCCGCGGCCTTTCGGCGCGTTGATCGTTCACTCTACGACGGGTAAGACACTGCTGAGCGCGCTGAACGCCGTGCGGCAGGAATGCGATCCTAGCGCCCACGCGGAAGTGCGCGCGATTCGCCTGGCGACCAGGCGTCTGAAGCAAATTTCTCTGGCTGGTTACACGCTCTACACCACATGTGAGCCATGTCCCATGTGCATGAGTGCGGCCTTATGGGCCGCACTCGATCGCGTGGTATACGGCGCAACGATCGAAGATGCGAACCGGCATTGCAGCCAGATCCATATTCCGGCAGTCGAAGTGGCGGCGCGTAGCGATATGACCTGCGCTGTCGAGGGCCCCGTTTTGCGCGACGAGTGCTACGCGCTGTTTACGCATCCGCGCATGACCAAGGCATTTCAGCTTTGGCCGACACGGAAACGAGGCTGACCGGCTCAACAGAATTTTCCAGAGAGGTCTTCAAAGTGACGGAAGGGCTCGCAGCAGGATTGTCACAGATTCTCGGCGACCGCGAACGTGTGTTCACCGCGCCCGCCGTATTGGACCGGCTCTCGCACGATTTCTACTGGTATTCACCCATCTTGCGTCCGAGGCTGGCGAACAAGTGCGCCGACGTGGCCGCCCAGCCAACCAGCGTGGATGAGATTTTAGCCATGCTGCGATTTGCAGGAAGACTCAGAACTCCGGTGACCGTGCGCGGCGCGGGGACGGGCAACTACGGACAATGTGTGCCACTCGAACGCGGTATTGTGCTCGACCTTTCCTTGATGGACAAGCTGGAGGAGATTACGCCGGACGGTATAGCTGTTTGCCAGCCGGGACTGCGGCTCGGCGTACTCGAGACCGAAGCGCGCAAACAGGGATGGGAGTTGCGCATGTATCCTTCCACGCTGGTTAAGGCCTCGGTGGGAGGGTTTCTTGCCGGCGGTTCGGGAGGGATTGGCTCCGTGGCGCACGGCGGCCTGCGCGACTTCGATAACGTGCGCGCGTTCGAAGTGGTCACCATGGAAGAGGAGCCGCGTGTGGTGCTTCATGAGGGCTCCGCCGTCCACGAGATTCTTCACGCGTGGGGCACCAATGGCATTCTAACCCGCATCTGGTTTGCGCTTGCGCCAGCAGTCGAGTGGACGCAGGTGACTGTCGCGTTCGACACGTTCGCGCAGGCATTCGATTTCAGCGAGTCGATCGCCGTAAGCACCGAGTGGACCAAGCGCCTGGCAACGGTCTTCGAATGGCCCATTCCGTCCTTCTTCACGCCGGTGAAGAACCTGGTGCGCGACGGCAGAGCGCTGGCGCTTTTGATGATTGCGAATGAACAAGTGCATGCTCTGTGCGCCGCTGCGGAGAGCGCTGGAGGTGAGGTGACATTCGTCGGCGTCTATTACGGGCCTCGTACACAGCCTCTGCTCAGTGATTACACGTGGAATCACACGACGCTCTGGGCCATAAAAGCCGATCCCGCATACACCTATCTGCAGTGCGGCTTTTCACCGAAAGAATCGCGAGAGCAATTCCGGCTTTTGCGCGAGCGCTACGGGCAGGAGATTCTCTTTCACATCGAGTTCATGAAAAACGGAGATGGGGTTGTGATTCCGGGCGCAATTCCCGTGGTGCGTTTCATCACGGAAGAGAGACTGAACGACATGATTGCGTATTGCCGCTCGATCGGCGTGTTTGTTGCGAACCCGCACGTAAATTACCTTGAGGACGGCGGCCGTTTTCGCGCCGATAATATTCAACTGCTTGCCAAGCAGAAGTACGATCCGCGTGGCCTTCTGAATCCCGGTAAGATGATCAGCTTTCAGAAACAGAAGGTGACTCCGTGAAGACCTGGATTCCCGATGCGCGGAATTTTGCTTATCTGACGTGGAAGCAGGCCGACGCGCTGCCGCGTGAGACTACGCTGCTGGTGTTGCCCACTGCTGCGATTGAGCAGCATGGACATCATCTGCCCCTGGCAACGGACACCCTCATCAACAATCTGCTTTTAGGCAAAGCGCTGGCGCTGATTCCGGCGGAACTGCCCATCTTTGCGCTGCCTCCCGTCTGCTACGGCAAAAGCAATGAGCACCTCGGCTTTCCCGGAACGCTTTCGGTGAGCGCGCAGACATTTCTAGCTATGGTCCGCGACCTGGGTGCAAGCATCGCGGCAAGCGGTTTCAAGAAGCTTGTTCTCTACAACACGCACGGTGGGAATACGTCTTTGGTCGACGTGCTGGCGCGCGATCTGCGCGCGGAGTTCGGCTTGCGCACCTTCTCGCTCTTCGGCTCGCCGGGAGCATCGTTCGAGGGCGTCAGCCCGCAGGAGCGTGCGTATGGCTTCCATGCCGGTGAGATCGAAACCGCGTACCTGCTGCACGCAACGCCTTCGCTCGTGCGCCGTCAGGAATACACAGCCAATTACATAGCGCGCGTGGAACAGCCGGAACTGCTCAAGCCCGAAGGCTCTGCGGCGAACTTTGCGTGGCTGACGAAAGACATTGCGCCCAGCGGTGTGCTCGGCGATCCAACCGCAGCAACAGCAGAGAATGGCGAGCGATGGTCGAATGAGGCGGCCGCGCGGATCGCGGAGATTCTCGTAGCCATGTACAACTTCGAGCCAAAGCACGGAGCCTGAGATGACGCACGGAAAGAGTTTGACTGATTGCGGAGACGGCGTGCGCCTGGAGCGCGGCGTCGAGTGCCGGCTCAGCGACGGCGTCACGCTGGTTTCGGATCACTACTATCCTGCGGGCGAGGGGCCGTGGCCGACGCTGCTGATGCGTCAGCCGTATGGGCGCGCTATTGCGTCGACGGTCGTCTATGCGCATCCGGTGTGGTTTGCGCGCCACGGATATCACGTTGCTATCCAGGACGTGCGCGGGCGCGGCGGATCGGAGGGAGAGTTTTATCCGTTTCGGCATGAAGGGCGCGATGGTGCGGAAACGATCGCGTGGCTGCGCAGGCATCCGGCGTGCAGCGGGTCCATCGGCATGTACGGCTTCTCGTATCAGGGCGCGACGCAGTTGCTCGCTGCCGCCGAACAACCGGACGGGCTTATGTGCATTGCTCCGCATATGACGGCTGCGGACCTGTATCACGGCTGGTTCTATCATCACGGCGCACTGCGATTGAGCTCTGCATTGGCCTGGGGTATCCAGATGCTGCGGGAAGATGCGCGGCGCAAGGGATTGCGCGAAGCGAGTGACCGGCTCGAAACCGCGTGGACCCATGTGCGCGCCCAGGCGATGTGTGCTCCCTATGCGGAGCATCCGGCGATTGCCGACCCGGCGCTGCCTGATTATGTGCGCGATTGGTTTGCGCATCGGGAGCCTGGAGAGTATTGGAGCGAACAAGACATCAGCACCTGCATCGATCGAATTCAGGTGCCGGCGTTGCACATTGCCGGCTGGTTCGACACCTATCTCGAAGGGTCGATCGCCGGCTATCGTGCGCTGCGTGAAGGAGCGGGAAGCGATTTTGCACGAGAGCATCAGTACCTGATCGCCGGACCGTGGGTTCATATTCCGTGGGGTGACCGCGTAGGCGATGCGAACCTGGGTGATGCCGCGAACGTTGACACAAATGCAATCCTGCTTCGCTGGTTCAATCATTGGCTCAAAGATTCCGGTGATTTTCGCGGCGAGCCGCGCATTCGGCACTTCACGCTCGGGCCGAATAGCTGGCGCAATGCCGTGGATTGGCCGAAAGCGGCAGCGTATCCGCTCTATCTGCGCAGCGCAGGCAATGCGAACTCGCGCAACGGGGACGGGCAGCTTTCAGAGGACCCGCCGGAGAGCAACGAGCCGCGCGATATCTTTGTGTATGATCCCGAAGTGCCGGTGATCGCCCCCGGAGGTTCGCAGGCATCGAGCGGTCTCTCCGATCAGGCGGCCCTGGAACTCGGGAATAATCTGCTGGTTTATACTTCCTATCCGTTCGCATACGAGACGATGGTCTTCGGTCAGCCTCGCGTGGTGTTATGGGCCGCGACCTCTGCGTCTTGCGCAGATTTTACCGCCAAGATCGTTCGTGTTATGGAGAACGGACGCGCAGAGTTCTTGTCCATAGGCATCGCGCGCAGTTCCTGGCTGTTCCGGGACACCGTTTATCGCGCCGATGCAATCCATTGCTGGGAATTTACGCTGGAACCGATCTCGTTCGTGCTCGCCTCCGGCGAATGCCTGCGCCTTGAGATTGCGAGCTCGGCATTTCCGCTTTACGATCGCAACCCGTCGAACGATACTCCACCGCAGCGTGCTGACAACTGGAACTGGACTCGCTCGACGCAACAAGTGTTGCATACGGCTGCATGTCCGTCGGCGCTCTACCTGCCCGTCGCGGGAGATCCGAGATGGTGAGCAGCGACCGCGGATCGATTCCGGAGATTGTCCTTGAAAGCGTAGGCAAGCGTTACCGCAATGCGGCGGTCGCGCTCGAAGGAGTTTCGCTGCGCATTCAGCGCGGTGAGTTCGTCACGTTTCTCGGCCCCTCGGGATGCGGTAAATCAACCCTGCTGAAGCTGGTCTCCGGTCTCAGTCCGGTGAGCGAAGGTGAAGTGCGCGTGAATGGCATGACCCCGGAAAACGCTCGCGAGCTGATGAGCTTTATCTTTCAGGACGCGACACTTCTGCCGTGGCGAACGGTGGAGCAAAACGTAGGCCTGGGATTGGAGTTGGAGCACGCCGCGCGCTCTCTGCGTAAAGAGCGAGTGGACCGCATGTTGGAGCTCGTGAGCTTGACGCATGTGGCCAAGCGGTATCCGCGGCAGCTCTCCGGCGGCATGAAGATGCGCGTCTCCATCGCCCGCGCGCTGGCAAGCAGGCCGCGCATTTTATTGATGGACGAGCCCTTTGCCGCGCTCGACGAGATGACTCGCGACCGTCTCAACGAAGAGCTGCTGCGTCTTTACACGGAACAGATGTGGACGATGCTCTTTGTCACTCATTCCGTCGCAGAAGCCGTTTTTCTTTCCACGCGCATCGTGATCCTGGCTGCGCATCCAGGCCGCGTCGCGCATGAGATTCCAGTCCACCTGCCTTGGCCGCGCACAGCGGAAACCCGCGAATCACCGGCATTCGAAGAAGCAGTCACGCAGGCTTCGCGGCTATTGCGGGGAGTGTTTCACGCATGAAGGGGCGCGGTCTGCTGGCAATCAACAGCCTCCTCGTGTTTATTTGTCTCCTCGGCTTTTGGCAGGCCGTGATCGGGCTCAATCAATTGCCGGCCTATATTCTTCCCGGACCGCTTGCGGTAGCTGAAGTGCTTGGCAGGCGGTACCCTTCGCTGCTGCGGTCGCTGTGGATCACAACAGAAGAGGCGGCGGGAGGCCTGGTGGCCAGTATCGCCGTCGGCATTGGCGTGGCGATGATCTTTGCCCAGTGGCGCTGGTTGCGGCAAACACTGTATCCGTACACAATTCTTCTGCAGACGGTGCCGATTGTGGCCATCGCTCCCTTGATCATCAACTGGGCCGGCGCGGGCATCTTTGCCGTGACGGTGGTGACGTTCATCATCTGCCTTGCGCCGGTTATTGCGAACACGACGCAAGGGTTGATCAGCGTGGACGAGAACCTGATTCATCTATTCATCATGAACAAGGCTTCGCGGGCGCAGATTCTCTTCAAGCTGCGGCTGCCGAATGCTCTGCCGAATCTGTTCACCGGCATTCGCATCTCTGCCGGCATCAGCGTAATTGGCGGCATTACTGGAGAGCTCTTTGCCGGTTCCACGCGCGTGGGCGAAGGCGGCCTTGGATATGCAATGATTTATGCAAACAACCAGATGGAGACGAGCTACCTGTTTGCGCTCGTACTGGCTGCCGCGGTGCTCGGATTCTCGTTCTTCTTTCTCGTGATGTTTCTGGAGTGGTTGGCGCTGCACAATTGGCATGAATCAAAACGGGCCCAGATAACTGAATGAGGAGTTGGATCGATGCTGCGGATGGAATCGGAATCGGGCTGGTGGCTGATTACGCACCGCGACCATGCGCGCCTGGCGGGCGATTTTGCGGCCGAATGGGGCAATGCGTTCTTCCGCACACCCGCGCCCCGCGAGCGGGTGCTGCATGGCATTGCAAGTCACGACGATGGTTGGATGGCCCGGGATGCGCGCCCCTCCATTACGCGGGAGGGCAAGCCATCGGCATTTTCGACGGAGCTGGTCGGCAAGTATTCAGCGTTTGAGGAGATCGATCTTAAAGAGTACCTCGCCGTGCGTGAACAGGCCGTGCGTGTCATTGCTGAAAAAGATCCGTATGCGGGGCTGCTCATTTCAATGCACACTTATAACCTGCTTACCGAACACGCGGATCGTTCGACCATCACGCGCGACGATCTGCGAATGCTGGACGCATTTCTCGATCGCCAGCGCGCGTATCAAAGCGAACTGGACGCAAAAGTAGCCGCGGATCGCTCTCTCACCAAGGAAGAAAAATCCGGCGAGCGCATTGTAGAAAACTTCCGCCTTCTGCAAGCCTGCGACAATCTTTCGCTGCTTGCCTGCGTAGCGTTTTCCTCGCCGTCGCACTTGCTCCATCCGCTGGCGATGAACGACGGTTCATCGAAGGAGGTGCGGGTGCTTCCACTGGCGGATCGGCATTTCCGGTTATCGCCGTGGCCTTTTACTGAGAAAGAGCTGCGATTCTTTCTTCCCGTGCGTCATGTCGGGCGCAAGTTTTTCGCCACGTCGGGCCAGTTGGAGGAGGCATATACGCTGGCCCAGGAGAAGACGCTGACCGTTACACTCGTAAAATAGATCGGTGCCCGATCCGATACTTTGCCTAAAGGGAAGGGCATCCCTAATCAGCATTCATCGATCAGATGCCCTGCCGGCTGTGTGTGAGCGCCCGAATCAGAAGTCCAGGTGCAAGGACATCTGAATCTGCCGTGGCGCGCCGATCGTGTGCTGCACGAGGCCAAGACCGCCGGGGCAGCTGTAGATGCTGCCAAACCCCGGAGCCGCGCTCGATGTACCGCAGCCGGTCGGCAGCGTGCTTGCATTACCGGGATCCGCCGGCACAAGGTTGTTGTAATTCGCGTTTTGCGAAACCTCATTGCCGGGAACGTCGAAGCTCGTGGTGTTCGTGAGGTTGTACACATCGAGGGTGTACTTCAGGCTGTACTTCTCGTTATGGAAGTTGGTGACCTTGACCAGCGACGCATCGGCGCGCTTTTGAAACGCCTGGCGGAAGATATTGCGCTGGCCGGTGGTGAATGTGGTCTCGTAAGGATCGTCGGGAGGAATGGCGCCGTTCAGCCCGCCCGCAGGCAGAAGCGGCAGGGTGAAGCAGGCAGCATCGAGAGCCCCGCCGTTGTCTTTGCGGTTGGTGTTGTAGAACGCACCCGAAGCGCCGGTGAGCGCCGACTTCGCGGTGCAGCCTTTGGCCAGCGGAACGATCGGGTTCGTAATGCCGTCGGACGTTGAATAGTAGATGCTGCCCACAGCGCCCGAGAAATCAATGATGCTGTAAGGCTGGCCGCTCTGCAGGATGGTCAGCCCGACCAGCGACCAGCCGTCAACCAGCTTGCCGGCGAGCGTGCCGGACGATTTCATATTGGGCAGCGCGAAGACGTAGTTAAAGTTGAATACGTGCGTTCTGTCGAAGTCCGCCGAGCCATAGCCGCTGCGCAGATTGAGCGGATTGTTGCCGTTGTAAAAGAGGCCGAGCCCGCTTTGTTCGTCCAAAGCATGCGACCAGGTGTACGAAGCGCCAACCTGGAAGTCATGGCTCATGCGCTTCTCGACATGCGCCTGCAGCGCGTTGTAGGCGTCGACGCCGGCGGCCCGGTAGTCAATGGACTCTGCCGCATAGCCGATGTAGGGTACGCGCAGATCGACATTGCCGCCCTCATAGTTAAGGAGGTATGAGGCAGGAGTGCCAAAACAGGAGGGTGTGCCCGCAGGCAGCGGGTTGAAGCTGACGTTATAACCGTAGGTGTAATACTGTGGGCATCCGCCGCCGGAGAGCATGACGTTGGTTGGCGAAGCAATGCCGGGCTGGTTGAAGGGCACTGGGATTACCTGATGCCGGCCAACGTTGCCCACGTAGCCGAGTTCGATGGCGAGATCGCTGCGCGGCTGCCATTGCATATCGAGCGTGTAGTTGATGGTGTAGGGCAGCTTGTTGGCGCGGTCGTACACGCCCAGCGAGATGGGCTGGCCGTTGTTGATGATCGCGCCGTTGTTGGGCGTGTTTGTGCAGATTCCGGGACCAGGGACTCCGTTATTTACGATGCTGCAGGCATTGGGAAGATAGTTACTCAGGTCCGACGCCTTGGGGCTGGTTGGCGCGGCGTATTCAAGCGATGTACCGTAGGGATTCTCGATGTTTCCGGCCGCGGCGTTCCCACCACCGCCGCCGCCGCAGGTAGGCAGGTAACCCTCGTAAAAGAACAGCGACGACGATGGGCACGTGGAGGAGTTCACGAACGGCAACTGCTGGTTAACGCCAAAAGGACCGCCGGTGACGGTGCCGATGGCGTAGCCGGGCGAGAAATAGGTGAAGAGCTCGCCGCGGTCGTAGTAGAAGCCGGCGCCGGTGCGGACAACCAGCTTGCTGTGGAACACAGCGGGCTGCCATGCTGCTCCAAAGCGCGGGGCCATGCCCCACTGGCGGCCGGTGAGCGTGGTGTTGCTTACGCCTTTGGAGCCGTTCGGGTTGTTGCCGGCGATGATAAGGCCCGGATTGAGAATGGTGTCGCTTCCTGGGCAATAAGAGTAGGCATTGGGATCGCTGCCGGAGGTGCTGCAGCCCTGCGGATTGGTTCCCGGATCGAAGTTGAAGATTCGCCCGTATTTCTCAGTGAGGCCGCCGTCCCAGTCATAACGCAGACCGAGGCTGAACGAGAGCGTGGGCGTCACCTGGTATTTATCGGTGATGTACAGGCCCAACTGATTTGCGCGATAGTAACGGCTGGCGTTGCCCTGCAGGAACGAAGTGACGTAGAACGAACTCAAAGCGCTGCCGGGAACGTCATAGCCCTGCACGAACTGGCTGAAATCGTCGGTCGCTACGGTGCCCGTGCCGGTGCGCTTGTCGATGGTGTTCAGTTGCGTGTATGCGTAGCTGGCGCCAAAGTTGAGCGTGTGTTTGCCCAGGATCCAGGTGGCATTGCCCGAGGGGGAAAGGCGATTCTGGAACATGCCGGTGTTGGCTGATTGCGATTCCGCGTCCGGGCCAATGTTCAGGTATACGGGGCTAATTCCACTCGGCTGGTACTGCCCTAGCATGTTCACGATGGAGATGCCAGGGAAATAGCTTGATCCAAAAACGTTGATTGAACCTGTGCCGGCCGCGCCGCCGGGGATGGAGCTCGGTCCGAAGGGCTGTTCGTTATCTGCATAATTCTTTTCGCGCAGAAAGCCGATGGTTTCTATCGTGCTCAGGTTGGACTTCACAATGAAGCTATTGTTTATCGAAAACTCCTGCGCTCCGGAGTCGAGGTGCTCTGTGAATCCCGGCACGCTTGAATAGGAATAAGGCGCGAGAGTCGGGTCATGCTGATAGTAATATTTCAACGCGAGTGTGTCTTTGCTGGTTGCGTTGTAATCGAGATCTGCAACCGCCTGGTCAGAAATGAACCGGCCCGTGCCCGGAATGAATGCATTATCGAGATGGGCCGCGGTGGGCGGTGTGCCGTTGAGCGCATCATTGGGAATGAGCCACTTGCCGGGTTCGCCGGGCAGCGCCGGAGAATTAAACAGGATCAGGGCGAGCGGATCGACGTTGGCTGCGGTAATGTTCGGATTTCCGATGTTCGCGCCAAACGAATTGTTGCTTGCGTTGGCCAGGCCATTGGCGGAGCGGTCGTCGGTGAGCCCGACCGGAACATCAAGGAAGGAGTCGCCCAGTTCCTGGTCGGAGACGTGCAGGTGCTGATAGGCAACAAAGCCAAAGAGCTTGTCTTTGATGATCGGCCCGCCGAATGTGCCTCCTAGAATATAGCGGTGCAGCTCAGGCACTTTGTCACTGGCGGGCACGTCCGGATCCTGATTGAAGAAGAACGGAGCGGCATTGATCCAGTTCGTGCCACGATGCGCGTAGACCCCCCCATGCAGATCGTTGGTTCCCGACTTGGTGCTCATGTCGATGTGCGCGCCCGAGGTTGAACCCTGGTCGGCGTCGTACATCGATGCATTCACGCGGACCTCCTGAAGCGTCTCGGGTGCGGGCGTGGGAATCGCGTTGCCGATCGAAAGATAAATGGAGGCCGCAGACATGATGACGCCGCCGCCGCCGCCCGGGCTGGTTTGAACGCCTGTGGAGTTGATGACGCGGGCCGAATCGACCTGACTGGTGCTTTTACCGTTGAAGAGGTTCGTGGCATCCACGCCATTCAGCAGGAAACTATTGGACGTATCGCGCTGCCCGTTGGCCCAGACGGGCGCGTTGCCGAGACCGGAGTTGGCGCCGGTACCGCCGGAAAGCTCCGCGTCCACGCCGGTGGATTCAATTGCCAGTCCGGTGAAGCTGCCGGTAGGCAAAGGCGTAGCGGCGATCTGCGTGGTTTCCATCACATAGCCGTTCGTAGTGTCTACGGCATTCATCAGCGGCGTGGCTTCCACTTCCACGGTCGTGCTGGTTTGGCCTACTTTGAGGGCGGCGTTCACCGTAGCGGTTCGGTCGGCCTGCACTGTGATGTGCGGCGTCTTCTGCACCTCGTATCCCTCGGCGGAGTAAGTGAGTGTATACGTGCCGATGGGCAGGTTGACGAAGCTGTACGTGCCGTCCCCGGTCGATTTCGCCGTGCGCGTGAGCGCGGTCTGCTCATCCGTCGCGGTGACCGTAACGTTAGGAATCACGCCGCCCGAAGCGTCCGTGATTGCACCGGTAATTCCGCCAAGGGTTTGCTGTGCCGGCACAGACCTGCTGCACAATATGGCGATGACGGCTGTCATCACGAACAGCCGGAGAAAAGGAAACAGGAAGTCGCGCATCGGATGCCTCAAAGGGATCAACCTCGGAATAGAGATATCCCCATAGGTTTCTAAGAGACGCCCAAAAATACTGGAAAGGAGTTCCGTGATTCAGTGTGGCTCAAGCTCAATGAAGGAAAGGTACATCGCCACAAATTCGGCGCGTCTCTGAGTCTGATCCTTTTCGCACTACGGGGTATCGCTAGAGTACCGCGTACGACATAAAATTCTTATAAGAATTTTCCTTTTTCGGGCCCCGTAAGGCGTGCCGGATCACACGGGCTGTTCATAGGGCAGGGAACATCGCTCTGCCGGGGAGGATTTGTTTGGGCACCGCGGCGCTTACAGTATGCACTGGCTCATTCACCACCTGGCTGAGCCGTAGCCGCATTGCCACGCTGCACAGGATGTAAGCATCGACCTCGCTGAATCCCCATCGGCTCACGAGCAGATCGATCATGCGGCCGGTCGCGCTGCGTGCCGCCTCCGTCAAATCGGTTCCGGTTTCGACGACTACCCACGAGTCCGAACAGCAATCCCGGGCTGTGTCCTCGCTCGATTCCACGAGCGGACCGGCAAGCGGCTGATTCTTATGCAAACGGAAGCGCAGAGTGGCATCGAGCGGACACTCGATGCCGTTGATGCACACTTCACCGTCCCCTTGCGCAGCGTGGCCGTCTCCGCAACTGAAGAGAGCGCCGCGGTTGAAGACGGGAAGATAGAGCCGCGCACCCGCGCACAGCTCGCGTACGTCAAGATTGCCGCCAAAGGAACCCGGCGGACGTGTACGAAATCTGCCGTCTTCCGCGCGCGCCACGCCCATCACGCCCAGAAACGGCCGCAAAGGAACAACGGCGGGAAAGAGCGAGCCGGACGATTCTCCTTCCAAGTGCCAGTGAAATAAATACGGCTTGCGAAAACGCTCTTTGAGAAAGCCCAGTCCCTCAACCACGCTGGACCAACCCCATCCGCAGTGCCGCGTTGCCAGCACTTCCACTTCCAGCACGTCGCCCAGCCCTGCGCCCTCGATCCAGATGGGGCCGGTGAGCGCGTGGATGCGAGTCCGGTCGATGGCGAGATATTCTTCCACCGTCATTCCCGGCTGCACCTGGCCGCCACTGGCATCGACGCA
>JASHQE010000246.1 GCA_030037705.1 Acidobacteriaceae bacterium
GCCCTGAGCGTAGTCGAAGGGTCTCGATTCTGAGACCTGGGAGAGCACGATGCTAAAGATACAAATTCATGCAGCCGCGGACCTAGAACTGGTTGCATAAATGGTTTCGTAACAGGGCACGACTTGAGTCGTGCCGCAAAAGCCTCATGAACACTGGGGCTTTAGCCCCTGAGGGAAGTTTCTTTACCTAACCAGACCATTTATGCAACCAGCTCTACGAAGCTTTTTCTACCACAGCCTTTGAGAGATTCCGAGGCCGGTCCACGTCAACTCCATGTTCAAGGGCCATGTAGTACGCGAAGAGCTGCAGGGGAACCACCTCCAGAATCGGCAGCAGGTACTCGGATGCAGGCGGGACCGGTACAAAGTCCGTGACGAGCGAAGGCACGTGCGCGTCACCGGCATTGCCCAGCGCGATCACCTGCGCGCCCTGGACCTTCAGGTCTTCGAGTAGCTGGATCGTCTTCTCGTAGCGCCGAACCGAGGCTTCGAGACCGCGATCGACCGTAGCAATCACCACCAGCGGCACGCGGTCGCTGACCAGCGCGTTCGGCCCATGTTTGAGTTCGCCGACGGGGTAACCCTCGGCGTGAACGTACGAAGCTTCTTTCAGCTTGAGCGCGCCTTCCCGGGCGATGGCGTAGTGAATGCCGCGGCCCAGATAAAGAAAGGTCGAGGCCTTGGCATAGCTGCGCGCCAGAGAAGCGCACTGTTCGCGCCAGGAATCCAGGCTTGCTTCCAGGATGCCAGGCACGGTCTTCAGCGCCGCGATAGACTCCGCAAGAATCTCCGGGTCCAGCCGCCCGCGGTGCATGCCCTCATAGAGGGCCAGCAGATAAAGCACAGCCAGTTGGCAGGTAAAACTTTTTGTCGCAGGGATGGCTCGCTCGACACCCGCGGCAAGGGGCATGGAAACATCCGCCTCGTGCGCCATGGTGGACGTGGGCACATTCGTGATGGCCAGCGTCTTGTGGCCCTGCCGGTGCGCTTCTTCCAGCGCCGCGAGCGTGTCGCTGGTTTCGCCCGACTGGGAAAGTACGAGCACGCTGGGACGGCGCAAATCGGTCCCTCCACGAAAACTGTACTCACTCGCATATTCAACGTCGACGGCCAGGCCGCACAAGTCCTCGAGGAGGATTTCAGCGTAAAGCCCGCTGTGCCGGCTGGAACCGCTCGCAGCAATCAGAATCTCGCCGGCAGGGTTTGCCCAATGCGACAACCTGGCGCCCACCTCGGGTTTCAGTCCCCGTTCTCCCAGGTAAAGAGAGAGGGTGCGGCTGAGAGCCTGTGGCTGCTCGTAGATTTCTCGCAACATTTCGTGAGGATAGATGGACATTTCCTTTGCACTTTGCGCAGTTCCCTGCATCCGGATCGGCTCGCTCCCATTACGATCATAGCTTCTGCCGCTGCCCGCACCGCAGCCCGGGTGCTCCAGATCTTATCGCCGCTGACTGAGCACGACAAGGGGTGCCCCAGGTCTTCCGCCGCGGCGGGAGAAACCTGGGATACCACAAATCCCACCCAAGCACTGTCATCCTGAGCGCAGGTCTTCCGCCGCGGCGGGAGACCTGGGAAAGCACAAATCCCAACCCAAGAGAGCACGATGTTCATCGGCGCTGCCGCTGTCGTATCGATCCCGGTTCCTCCTGCGGTGCGGTGAACTCTCAACTCGGCCCGGCGGTGATTCCTCTCCATTCCAGTTCGATGGTTTCAGGCATGTGCTCGAACTCGGCCAGGATGCTCGGCAGATCCGCATTCACTCGATCCGCGCGCCATCGAACTTCGCAGCCAATCGTCTTGCGGCGCTCACTCAAATTATGGGCCACGGAAAGCGATCGGATGTGGAAGTTGGCTCGTTCCAGCCGTTCGCGCAGATCGTCAGCCGAGAGATGACCATCCGCAAAAACAATCTTCAGCTCGCCGGTTTGATAAACCTCGATGTGAACCTCGAGCACGCGCAGACTCCACAGCACGGCAAGCCCGATGAGGGTCGAGACCGAGCCGAGGATCAATTGTCCGCCTCCCAGGCAAAGGCCGATTACAGTTGCAAACCACAGGGTCGCTGCGGTCGTGAGGCCCACAATCAGGTCGTTCCTGCGAACGATCGCTCCCGCTCCTATAAAACCCACACCGGTGAGGATGCCCAATGGCAAACGCATCAGGTCCATGACCGCATAGGAGTTGGGCGGCTTTCCATTGCTCTGCATGAGCAGATTCATCTGGATCATGGCCACCGAGGCCGCCAGCGTGACCAGTAACGTTGTGCGCAGACCCGCAGCGTGTCCGGTCCGGCTGCGCTCGGCGCCAAGCAGTCCTCCGGCGAGGACGGTGAGCGCAAGACGAAGAGCAATCGCCGGCCAGTGAATCTCTGGTATCACATTGCTTTTGATTCGACAGAAGTAATTGTGGATGTCGGGCAGCTAAACGGCAAATCGAATTTTTCTGCCCCCGCCAGGTGGCCGCGCAGCAACCGGCAGCGCAACGCCACCCGCGGGAAAATTATTTTGAGGCCCTAGAACTGGTTGCATAAATGGTTTCGTAACAGGGCACGACTTGAGTCGTGCCGCAAAAGCCTCATGAACACTGGGGCTTTAGCCCCTGAGGGAAGTTTCTTTACCTGACCAGACCATTTATGCAACCAGCTCTAGCGCACTATGGCTCCGGGTGCAGATGCATCTTGAGAAACTCGATATAAATCTCCCAGTCGCCTGGCACCATGCCATGGCCGCCTTCGTGCATGTAGTAGGCAAGATCGTGGAGGATGGGCTGCTTCGGAGCGGGCCACACATCCGTATCGAGCGGATCTTTGCCGAGCAGTTTATAAACGGGACCCGCCGCAACCTCTGCCAGGAACTCTCCCTTCGGATCGGACCAATAATCGGTGCTGCCCGTTTGCAGAAGCAGCGGCCGCGGCGCAATCAGAGCAATCAGCATGTTCGCGTCCATCGGCGCCTTATCGGGAAATCCCGCATACTTCGCATAATTCGGCGCGAACTGATAGGGGAAACGCCTGGGAATGGTAAGATGCGCGATGGTCTCGCCGTAATCGCGATGGCTCAGCGCCGCGCCGCCTTCGCCCGAGCAACTGGCGATCACCGCGGCAAAGCGCTGATCGTGCGCGCCGGCCCACATCACCGTTTTACCCAGGCGCGAAATTCCATGAATCGCCACGCGCTTTGCATCGATCTCCTTGTCCGTCTCGAAGTAGTCTTCGACGCGGCTCATGCCCCACGCCCACGCGGCAATCGATCCCCAATCGTCCGGCGCACGCTCGGTCCGGCCCGGCTTTAGAAAATGGGCGCGGATGCCGTTTGAAAACCCTTGAGCGTAATCCGGATCGACGTCTCCGTAGTAAAACGTCGCCACGCCCAATCCAGCGGCGAGAAGCGGTTCTGCATCGATGTGCCCGTAAACGCTGCCTTCGCGTGGAAAGACCTTCGTATTGGTCTTCGGGTCCCAGACCTCCTCCGGCGTAATGCCTGGATCGTCGACCGCGTTCTGCACCGCGCCAAAGTTGATGCTGAACAACATGGGCACAGGTTTCTTGGCATCGGCCGGCAGGTAGATGAGCAGATGAATCTTCGGCCAGCTCGGATCCTTTGAGAAAGAGATCGTCACCTGCTTCCGGATCGCTTTGCCATCGAGCGCAGGCGTGCCAGGATCCGTCACATCGAAACTTTCGTCGGCTGGCCGGCCCGGATCGCGGCCATATTGCTGCGTCTCGAAGGTCTCTTCAATCTCAGGACGGCGTTTCGTATACCACGTCTTCGCATTGCGAACCGGTTTGCCGTTGTTGAGCTTCAACGGATCGGGAAGCGTGTACTCGCCCACTTTGCTCTCGTCATAATTCACCGGAATGCCTGCAACCACAGCGGGAAGCTGTTTTGGCGCAGGCGGCTCAGGCGCTTGCGCGTGAGCTGTGAGCGCAGAAAACACGATCAGGAAAAGAGGCGCAACATATCCAGACTGCATAGCAGAGGTCCCAAGCGATTGGAAATGATTTAGTTCAGAAATGGAATAAATTGTCGCTTGAAACACTAGAGGCCGCATCGCGCTGTTGTCAAGCGCGGAGCAGATCGGGTAGTGGGTCAGTTTGAAAGGGCACGGCTTCAGAGCTTACTAAAAAATGCTCAAGAAGGGGCTTTGTAACAGGGCATGGCTTCAGCCATGCCGAAAAGGCCCAAAGTTCCAAGGGGTTTTAACCCCTGAGGGATGATTTTACGCACACTGACCCACTACCGCAGATCGCGATGCGTGCAGATCAATCAAAGCGCAAGAGATTCAGAGATGGATCCAGCCGCGGTGAATCAGCGTCAACGATCCTACCGCGACGATGCCCCAGAGAAGAATCCCCTGCAGCAGCGGACGCAGGCCCACTTGGCGCAGAGTTGCCTTTGAGAGACCGGTTCCAATGAGGTAAAGAGTCACTGTGAGGCCGATAATCCCGAGATGCCTGAGGACGGGATACACAGGGTCGAAAGCCTTGATGTAGGTGTTCGCAATCGCAGCAAGGCAGAAAAAAAGTATGAACCATGGCCATTGAATGCGCGCCTTCGACTTCCTCGCAATCGCGGTCCCCACAGAAAGCGGCACGATCCACAAGGCGCGCGCGAGCTTCACGGTCGTGCCCACGGCAAGGGCCAGGGCGCCATACTTCGCTGTGGCGCCCACCACCGAGCTCGTGTCGTGAATCGCCAGAGCCGCCCACAGGCCAAACTGCGATTGTGTCATGTGCAGCAGAGTGCCGATCGCCGGGAAAGCAAGTAAAGCAATCGAGTTCAGAACAAATACAGTGCCGAGCGAAACGGCCATCTCCTCTTCGCTGGCTTCGGTAATCGGCGCGACAGCGGCAATGGCGCTGCCGCCGCAGATCGCGGTTCCGGCTGAGATGAGAAACGAGGTCGTCCTCTGCACCTTGAGAAATTTGCCCAGCGCCCAGCCCGCGAGCAGCGCAATCGAGATGCTCGCCGCCGTGTAGATGAATCCGGATCTTCCTACGCGAAGAATCTCGCGCAGATCCATGCCAAACCCGAGTCCGACCACGGAAACCTGAAGAAGAAACTTCGAAAGCTGTTTTGCCGAAGAGTGAAACGGATGGTCGACGAAGAATCCAAAAATGAGGCCTCCGGCAAGCGCAATGGGCGGTGAAACCAGGCCGCTGGCGGCAAGAATGATCCCGATGAAGAAAAAATTCCTCGACACCAACCCAGTGTGCCGTTCTACGCAGATCCGCGTCCAAGCAGAACGATTCATGGGTCATAAATCAAGCTTATCGGCGCGCGCAAAAGAGAAGAGATCGTTAGCTGCGCCGGCTGGAGCTGCGTTGCATAGTGCCGCGCGCAAATAGAAATTTCCTGAACTCCTGGGCGAGGCCATGCAGTTCAGGACTTTTCACGGAAGCGATCAGAAAATCGCGCTGGATGCGCAGACCTCGAATTTCGACAATCTTGAAACTGCTGCCGAGCCGCAGGTCCTTCGCAATCGCCCACCGTGAGACAAACCCCGCGCCGAGACCCGCTTCGACGGCTGTCTTGATGGCTTCCGTAGAATCGAGTTCCATCACGACATCGAGCGAACGCAGTTTGGCGCCGCTCCGTTCAAGCGCCATCTCGACAATGCGCCGCGAGCCGGAACCACGCTCGCGCATGAGCAACGGAATGGAGCCGATCTCAGAAGAAGCAATTGCGGATCGCGCGGCCCACCCATGGGTGGCAGGAACGATGAGCATCAACTCGTCGCGCAAAAACGGCTCCGTGCGGATATCGCGGCTTCGGGCCGGGCCCTCGATGAATCCGAGCGCGATCTTCTGCTCGTGCACCGCCTGCACAATCTGCTCGGTATTGCCGCTGATCAGCGTAGTAGAAACACCTGGATGCTCTTTCGAAAACTCGGCCAGCAGCCGCGGCAAAACGTATTGCGCAATCGTCGTGGAAGCTCCCAGGGCCAGTTGTCCGGCAAATTTTCCGTTGAGCGCAGCGATTTCATGCTCGGCGGAAACCAACAATTCGTGCGCGCGGCGCGCATACCCCAGCAGCACCGTTCCCGCCGCGGTCAGCCGCGCGTGGGCGCCGGTGCGGTCGAAGAGCTGGACTCCGAGCTCCTCTTCGAGAGCTTTGATCTGAAGGCTCACAGCCGGCTGCGTCAGGTAAAGTTCTTCCGCAGCCTTGCGAAAGCTGCGCTGCTCCGCCACAGCCCGGAAGACAACCAGGCGGAAGTTGTCTAAATTGGCCATTGGATTATTAGAACATTGCAACCGCGTTGGATTGCCTCTAGACTGATTTTGGCTCTGCTCAGATCAGAGTGAACCGTCGCACGCCGTGCGGAAGTGGTGAAATGGCAAACACACTAGCCTTAGGAGCTAGCGCCGAAAGGCTTGCGGGTTCAAGTCCCGCCTTCCGCACCAAAAGTCAAGTAAAAATGAATCTAAAAAGGTTGTTGGTGAAAACTAACCACGGAAAGTGGTGAGTGTCGTGGCATAAACGCACCGCCAATCTCTTATGCAAAGCATTGCAAATAGCTCCTCTAGTCCACAAGCCGCCCGATTTTTACGCCAAGGGCTTCGGCGATCTTCGAAAGAACAATTAAGCATGGCTCGACCTGACCCGTTTCCAGCCGTACTAGGTGAGCCTTTTGAATACTCGCGTGATCTGCAAGCATACGCAGAGACCAATTCCTAGCCATACGGAGTTCCCTTATCTTCTCTCCGACACTGGCGCAGATCGGGTCTAAATTTTCACTTGTCACGCTGGACTGTGAGCATATCAGAAAATGTTTTTTAGAAAATGGACGAGGATGCGGTGTACGGAAAAAGACCGGTTGGAGCTAGCTTATAAGCCCGCGAACAAATCAGCGATGCTGATGTCCAGAGCCTTGCATATCGCTTGCAGAGAGCCCAAACAAACCTCAGCTTTGCCCGTCTCGATCCGGCTCACAAAGACCTGCGTAATTCCCGCTTCTTTGCCCATGGCTTTCTGAGACATCTTTAGTTCAAGCCTACGTTTCTTGATTCGCTGCCCAAGAGCGAAGGCGAGTTTCGCTGTGGCTGGATTCACAGCTTTTAGCTTACAGTCCCCGTTCGGGCTCTTATAAACTATCGTACTTGATATATTCATAAACGATAGCATATAAAACTCTCACCCTCCCCTTCCCCTCCCCCAAGGGGAAATCGACTTTTAGATAGATGTGTAGATGAAGAATTTATTGAAGAGAACGCTCAAGAAAATTGGCATGGTCACTAGAATCTGCCGGAGATCGTTTCCGCTTCGCGCGTCCACGCTCACCGCGTCGCGGCCCACACATGAAAGCTGTTGAAGAGAAACTGCCCGCCCAGGATCAGCAGCCAGACACACAGAGCAAAGCGCAGGGGACGGCGCGGAATCTTCGTGCTCAGCAGCGTTCCGCTCACCGCGCCCACCACTCCGCCTTCAATCAGATGCAGCAGCAGCTCAGGATTGGTCGCGTGTGAAAACCAGTGTGCGCCGCTGCCGATCAGTGAAACGGCAAAGCCGAAGACAATATCGGTGCCAACCACCTGCGCTGGTGGAAGAGCCGTTAAGGCAAGCAATGCAGCGCTGCCCAGAGCGCCCGCACCGGCAGAAGAGAAGCCAACCTCCGCGCCCACTGGAAACATGAGCCACGAAAGCCACGGACTGCGGTCGCGAGCGTCGGTGTTCTGCCGCATGGGGCGGAAGGAGTAGAAAATCTGCCAGCTCGCCATGCTCACCAGAATGACCCCGAGGATCGCATTGAGTGTATTTTGCGAGCCGGCCGTAACCAGATGCTGAAGAAACAGCGAGCCGAGCAGCACGCCTGGAGCGCCGCCAAGCAGCATGTATCCCAACGTCCGCCAAGCCACATTGCGGCGCGCGATCTGGGCGGGAACAAGGATCAGCTTGACGGCCGTCGCGAACATCAGCCCGATTCCGACAGCGATCGGCGCAGGCACGCGAAGAAACAGCACCAGGATGGGCACCGTAATGGTGCCCGCGCCCACGCCCGTGAGCGCGATAAAGAGCGCGATAACGAAGCCGATCAGATATTGCACGTAGTGCACGCTGTTTCCTCAGTTCTACCGGCGCAGCAGATCTTGGACTCTCTGCAGTTCTAAAACCATCAACCAACCATCAGCTACGGCGCAACCGCGGCGCTTGATCTATCACGTTCCCGGCGCCGCCTGAATATGGATTCCGCACTCGATCTTCGCGCCCTGCGCTCCGGCCCAGCGCCCTGAGCGCGGATCGTTGGGATCGAGCGGAAGCGCGGTGCACGGCTCGCATCCGATCGATGAATAACCGCGCTCGTAGAGTGGCAGCAGCGGAATGGCAAGCTCCTCGCACGCGTACCAAACATCGCGCGTCGTCCACGCAGCCAGTGGCGCAAGCTTCAGCACCTGTTTGCCGCCAGGCAGCGTGAAAGGCGCAGACTCTTCGAGAGCCGCGCGGCTCTTCGCCTGCTCGCGTCTCAGCCCCGTGATCCACACTCGATATCCAGAAACAGCCTTGAAAAGCGGCTCGACTTTGCGCAATCCGCAACAGCGGTCCGGCGCCGATTGGTACAGCAGGCCAAACTCCGCCTCCTGCTCGGCAACGGTCTTTTCCGGGAGCAGATTGGTCAGGTTCAGCTTCCATTCGCTTGCGATACGATCGCGATAAGCATAGGTCTCGGCGAAGTGATAGCCCGTATCGAGAAAGAGAACCGGAATTGCCGGATCGATTGCAATCGCGAGCTTGGTCAGCAGAACGTCCTCAGCTTGAAAGCTGCACGTGAGGCACACATCCCCTTTGCGCGTCACCTCGCGGATCAGCATGGCGCGCACCGCATCCAGTTTTGCCTTGACCTCGGCCGCGATTTCGACTGTGCTCATTTAGAGACCCGCCTTTTCAGAAGAAATGAAGATGCCGGCGCGATGCAGTAACTGATGCACGGCAGAAATCGCATGCATGGAATTGTCGATATCAAGTTCCACCTGTTCACCTTCAGCGCGCGCAATCAGTGTGTCACTCTGATTCGCGTGAATGACCAGGGCAAGTAGACCCGAACGAACCTGGATTCCCGTAACCACATCGAGCAAATTCGGATGCAGCAGGAACACATCCTCGTTCGCATCGATACGGCTGGAAACGGCTCCCACAGCGAAGAGCGAGCGCTCGATTGCACGGATCGACTCGACGGGACCGGTAAGTTCGAGAACCCCGCCGCGATGCCCCCATCGCGCCTCCCGCTCTCCGGCAGTCACAGCTCCCCATGCTCCGGTTTCGCCCTCTTCGCCGGCCGTCACGTCAACCGACGTCGCAGTCACCATGCCCGCCGCTACCGTCGCGTTAGTCTCCGGATCGATCAGGATGAAGGCGCCCGTGCTCCGGTTTTCTCCATAGAGATCGACGGCAATCGGACGCAACACGTTGAGCGACGCCGCGCCAATATCGTTCATCTCGAACGTCTGCGCAGGCTCGCGCGTCAGCTTGGTGAGATCCGTCCGGTAATCGATCGAGGTAAGCAATACGGGCACGGTCTGGCTGGTGTGCTTCAGCAGATAGCGGCGGCTCAAATCGAGCGGCCGCTGATCCATCCACACCAACGCAGCCTTCACGCTGCGCGCTACCGCGGCCTGCGCCTGCGTGGCCACAATGAGATCGCCGCGGCTGATGTCTAACTCCCGGTCCAGAACCAGCGTGACGGAAAGCGGCGCGATGGCTTCCTCTAAATCGCCATCCCACGCGACAATGCGTTGGACCTTCGCGCTGCGGTTCGACGGCAGCACAGTGATTGCGTCGCCGGGCCGCACAGTGCCCGAAGCGACCTGCCCGGCGAAGCCGCGAAATGTTTGATTGGGACGAAGCACCCTCTGCACGGGGAAACGGAAGCCCGCTTTGCGTGTGTCCTGCGAAGAGGGCAGCGATTCGAGGATCTCCAGCAGAGACGGGCCGCCATACCACGGCATCTTTTTCGAGCGATGAACGATATTGTCTCCAGCAAGCGCGCTTACCGGAACAAAAATGCGCTCGACGGGAGTGCCCGTATCCGCAGAGATCTGATTGAGAACAGCGCTGAAATCGGCCTCGATAGCCTGGAAAGCGCGCTCGTCATAGCCGATCAAATCCATCTTGTTCACCGCCACAATGACGTGCCGCACGCGCAATAAAGAAGCGATGTACGCATGGCGGCGCGACTGGATCAGCACTCCCTTGCTTGCGTCGATCAACACGATGGCGGCATCCGCCGTCGAGGCGCCTGTGGCCATATTGCGCGTGTACTGCTCGTGGCCCGGCGTGTCCGCGATGATGAACTTGCGCTTTGCCGTCGAGAAATAGCGATAAGCCACGTCGATCGTGATGCCCTGCTCGCGTTCAGCGCGCAGCCCGTCGGTCAGCAGAGCGAAATCGATCTGACCCGGCGCCGTGGTTCCTTTCCCTTCGATCGAGCGTACCTGGTCCTCGTAGACCGATTGCGTATCGTAAAGTAAGCGCCCGATCAGTGTGGACTTGCCGTCATCCACGCTGCCGGCGGTGGAAAAGCGCAGCAGATCTTTTTCGCGCTCCTGGAGCAAAAACTCGTCGATGGAAAATGCGGGAGAAGCAACCGTTGCCATTTAGAAATAACCCTCCCGCTTTTTGATCTCCATCGAGCCTTCCTGGTCGTGATCGATCACGCGATTGGCGCGCTCAGAGGAGCGGAATGAGATGAGTTCCGCGATGATATCCGGGATTGTAGTTGCGTCGGAGCGGATGGCGCCGGTGCATGGACTGCATCCCAGTGAGCGCAGACGGCACTTCACCATCTGCGGTCTTTCGCCGGGCCGCGCGACGAAATCCTGTTCGATAGGCATCAACACGTCCTGCCCCGAACCGATCGGGCGCACATACATCGGCCGCTCTTTCGCGAAATAAAGATCGACCACCGGGATCTTTTCCTCGTGGATATATTGCCACACATCCATCTCTGTCCAGTTCGAAAGCGGAAAGACACGAATGCTCTCACCGGGATGAATGCGCGCGTTATAGAGATTCCACAGCTCGGGTCTTTGATTCTTCGGGTCCCACTGGCCGGCTGTGTCGCGGAAAGAATAGATGCGCTCCTTGGCGCGGGACTTTTCTTCATCGCGCCGCGCGCCGCCGAAGGCCGCATCGAAGTTGTAATGGCGCAGCGCATCGAGCAGCGCCTGCGTCTTGAGCAGGCCACAGCAGCGTTTCGTATCGAGGACAATCGGATTGGTGCCCGCCGCAATCGCCGGCTCATTGCGCCATACGAGCAGCTCGGCTCCGATCGAGCGGGCCATCTCGTCGCGGAACTGCAGCATCTCGGCAAATTTGAAGCCGGTGTCGATATGCAGCAGCGGAAACGGAATCGGCGCGGGATAGAACGCCTTCTGCGCCAGGCGCAGCATCACGGACGAGTCCTTGCCGATCGAGTACAGCATCACCGGCCGCTCGAACTCCGAGGCGACTTCGCGCAGGATGTGAATGCTTTCCGCCTCGAGCAGGCGCAGATGGCTTAACCGCTGCTGGCGGCCAGCCACGACGGACCCAACCTTCCTGGATGATGAACTCAATAATTCGCCTTCTGCGACCGGCATTATATCCTCTCTGCTCAGTGTTTTTCTGCTGAGGACCGGCGCGCGACGAAGACAACCCGGCGTTCAGCAGCGGGTGCGTTTTCTGGATCGGTTGTTCTGGAAGATCAGAGACTAGCGCATACACCCGTCGATGATGTGCGACAGGCAACAACAACACGAATAACGCTTGGAAGCTCCGACCATTCTTTTATTATACAGCAAATTCCCGCGATACCAGGTAGTGGGGTAGTGGATCAGTTTGGCAGGCTTGAAGGGTACGGGCTTTAGCCCGTACATCAAACCACTCAATATGAGTGGGGCTTTAGCCCCTGAGGCACAGGCAATTCCAAACTGATCCATTACCCGGTACCAGCAGGCAGGCTTAAGGTCTGCCGGCAGCCGTCAGGACACGCGCTTGGAGCTTCTTGTTCGTCTACGATCAGAGTTACGGATCAGGGTTGCGCACATGCCGGCTAAATCCAAACTGGGGCAGAACTTCCTGAACGACGCGCAGGCTGCGGAGCGGATCGCAAACGCCTTCGGCGATTTGTCAAACCGAACCGTCGTCGAGATCGGGCCCGGGCGAGGCGCAATTACCGGCGCGCTTGCTGCCCGCGCCAAGCATGTGCTTGCAGTTGAATTCGACGGGACACTCGCCGCCGCGTTGCGCGAACGCTTTGCGCCGGAGCGTGTGACAGTCATCGCGCAGGATGTGCTCGGGTTCGATTTTGCCGCCGTGGCCTCAAAGGCTGGTGAACGGCTCGCCGTTGCAGGCAATCTGCCGTATTACATTACCTCACCCATCCTGTTGAAACTCGCCGCTTGCCACGCGGCCCTCGAAACGGCCGTGCTGATGGTGCAGCGGGAGGTGGCCGATCGCGTGTCCGCAGCGCCGGGCTCGCGAGACTACGGCCTGCTCTCAGTCACCGCGCAGATACACGGCCCCGTGGAGCGGCTTTTTACCTTGCCGCCTGAAGCATTTTCACCGCCCCCCGAGGTCCACTCCACGGTCTTTCGGTGGCGGTTTGCATCGCAGTTTGTGGAGCTGGGCGTAGAAAAAGAGGCTTTTTTAGCGTTTGTGCGGCACGCCTTTGCGCAAAAACGCAAGACGCTGGCCAATAACCTGCGCGCGGCGGGAGTTGCCCCTGAAGCTGCAGTAACGGCAATGGAACGGGCCGGCCTCGACTCGCGGGTACGGGCAGAGACCTTGCCCATCGAGTCGCTTGCCGCGGTCTTCCACCTGCTGCACGCGCAGCGGGCAGGGTAGTATCGGAACTGCCATTGCGAGGAAGACCGAAACTGTGCCTTGGCGTCAAAGAGCGCGTAAGCTAGAAGAAAGATGAGCGTTGCCTCCGATCCGGGAAGCCACGGATGGCGCTCGCGCATCTTGATAGGAAAGACATGAACCCGACTGAGCTGGCCAGTCATAGTACCTTCGAAGAAACTCTGCTCACCGCCCGGCGGACGATGCTGATGAGCGAGATTCTGAAGCTGGCCATGGACAGCTTCAGGGCCAGTAAGACCCGCTTCGCGCTCACCGCCCTCGGCATGGTCATCGGGACCGCATCGGTGATCCTGGTGGTGACCATCGGTATGACCGGCAGCCAGTATGTGCAGGAGTTGATCCAGAAGATAGGGACCAACTCCATTGAGGTCGAATACGCCGGCGGAGGAACCACGCCTTCGGAGCGCGTCCTGTACAACGACTATCTCACCCGCGATGACGAGAGGCTCGTGGATGAACAAGTGCCGGGAATCATGTATTCGTCGCCCGTGGTTGCCATGCACGAGCGCATCAGCTTCGGCGGCGGCATCGTGAAAGACACGCTCGTGCTCGGCGTAAGTCCAGATTATCAACATATCCGCAATCTGATCGTCACCGATGGCCGGTTCATGGACCAGACGGATGATACTGCGCACTTCCATTGCGCCGTTGTCACGCAGATCTTTGCCCGGGAGCGTTACGGCAGCGAGGACGAGGCCGTAGGACAGACCTTCGAAATTCAGGGCATTCCCTTCACCGTCATCGGCGTCTTCAAAGAGGCGGTCAATGACTTCGGTCAGTCAGAAATTGCCGATGAAACCGTTCTTATCCCCTTCTCCGTGGCGCGCTACTTCACCGGAACCGAAAACGTTCATCAGCTCTACTTCTCGATGCGCAACATGAACGAAGTGACAGACGCCGAAAAGGAGATTCAGCGCGTCATCCAGTCGCACCACCGGCCTAATTCGGTTTACAAGACGCAAACCCTGAAGGCTCTGCTGACCACCGCAGCACAGATTGCCGACGCGCTCACTGCAGTGCTGGTCCTGGTAGCCGCCGTCACACTCGCTGTGGGCGGCGTGGGCATCATGAACATCATGCTGGCCAATGTGCGGTCGCGGATTCGCGAGATCGGCATTCGCAAGGCGCTGGGCGCGACCTACCGCGAGATCAAGCTGCAGTTTCTTACCGAAGCGGTGATTATTTCGCTCACCGGAGGCATTGTCGGCACCATCGTCGGGCTCTCGGTTCCGCTGTCGATCCGATTCTTTACAGACTACAAGCTGCCCTTTTCGTGGCTTTCCGTGCTGATCGCGCTGGCGTCTGCCACGCTGGTCGGCATCATCTTCGGCACCGTGCCGGCAACCCGCGCGGCTCAGATGGACCCCGTCGAGGCGCTGAAGTATGAGTGACCCTGAACGTCAGGGTGGGAGCCGGCCCTCTGAAAAGCACTCCTCCGGTCCGAGCCTCATCTTGCTCTACAGCCTGATTGCGCTGGCACTGCTTGCCGCCATCGGCTTCGCGGCCATGATCGTGCTGCCGTTCTACCAGCGGCGATAAACACCATTTCGTCGAAAGACAGCGATCACTTTTGAATCTCCTTCGGCAATCGCCACGAATATTTGTTTCGGATGATGCGGGCGAATAAAAAGGGAAATGTATAATAAAGTGGCAGCGAGAGACTTGCGGGTTTATGATGACTTTACGTATCAGTTCGGAGTGAGTTTTGCGATACTTTGTTCCTCATCCCATTCCGTATCAGGGAAGCAAGCGCAGGCTGGCGCAAGCAGTTCTCAGTTACGTCCAGGCCGGTCGATTTAGACGGCTCGTCGAACCGTTTGCGGGATCGGCAGCAATTACGCTTGCCGCGGCGCGGCATCAGAAATGTGAGCGATATCTTATCGCGGATAAGCTATCTCCACTTATCGCGCTATGGAGAGATATCCTTCAAAATCCGAGCCCGATTGCGGATGAATATGAAGAACTTTGGTATCGTGAACGCACACGGCCAATAGCCGAGTTCTATGAAATCCGTACCGAATTCAATCGGGATCAGCGGCCCGCAAAGCTGCTCTACCTTCTTGCTCGATGCGTGAAGAATGCAGTCCGATTCAATCCTTCAGGAGAATTCAATCAATCTCCCGATAAGCGCAGGACGGGAACGCGACCTGATGCTATGCGAAAGGAGTTGAACTCAGCCCATCGCCTACTTCATGGAAAAACCGACGCAATCTGCATAGATTTCCTTCATCTTTTCCAAACATCTGAGGTGGGCGATTTCTTCTATCTCGATCCGCCCTATCAAGGAACGAGTGGAGGGCGGGACCCAAGGTACATCGGCGGTGTAACACGCGAACTCATGATTGAAGGATTGATGATTCTAAATGAGCGTGGCACGCCATTCATTCTGAGCTATGACGGATCATGCGGTGATCGTACGTATGGTGATCGCCTTCCTGCCAATCTAGCCCGTCGCGTCCTGCTGGATGTGGGCCGTTCAAGCCAGGCAACACTCAACGGCAAAGATCACGTCACGATTGAATCGCTGTACATTTCCCATGATCTTGCCCCGGCCGGCGTGGACGAAACCGTGTTGACACTTCAACAGTTCGACCTCCCACCGGTGGTTACCGAATCCTTGTTTTGATCTCCTCGGAAATGCTGCGCCCTGACCGCAGCGCGGCTGCCTCCAGACGCGTGAACTGCCGCACTTCATCTCCCACCCATACAACGTCTATGCGGCGCTCGGGACGCATGGCGACATGGGAATAGTTGTCTGGATTCGCCCAATAGCATGACTGGCAGATATGGATATCCTTAAGCTTGATCCAGTTCTCGCAATGCTCGCAGTCCCACGATTTCTTGCGATTACACGAACCGTCGAGGACCTGGAAGGGATCATCTTCGTATCGCTGCGATTCTCCGGCAACTTCATAGGGAATCCTATGATCCACCTGAAGATTGGTTTTGCCGCCGCAGAATCCGCATTTCGACCGGTAGCGTTCGATGAGCGCGTCGCGTTCCTTCTTCGCAAGAACCACGCGTCCCGTTTTCAAAGGATCGAGTTCACGTTCGTCGAAAACATATGACGCGATCCGCTGGCCGTCAGGCCGTTTGATGTTGACTCGTTTGAGTGCGATCCCGAGTTCTACGACGTCGCGTGCCGCGCGTGGGGGATGGTCGTAACCCGCAGCTTTCAGCTCGGCTGTAGAAATGGCCCCTTTCTCGACGAGCGTGTCGAGCACTACGCGAGCGCGCTTCTTGGTTATGGAGTTGATTCTCTCGAGAAGGGCTTCAGGAAGTTTCGGACTCTCAGGCATTGAAGAGCACCTTTACGGGAATTCCCAATGCCGAAGCGATGCGATGGATATTGACGAGACTGATATTGCGCTCGCCGCGCTCGACACTGCCAACGTATGTGCGGTCAAGCCCACATGCGAGCGCCAGCCCCTCTTGTGAGAGTCCCTTTTTCTGGCGCAATTCCCTGATGCGCGATCCAAATCGTCTCTGGATCTCATGCTCTTTTTGGGAAGGCATTGAAACAATGCTAAAGATGGGTGCGGTATTTAAGTCTACGGACTTTAAGTATCATTTCAATATAAAGCGCGCTGTTATCAAAGAATCTCGTTGGTTCGAGCACAGCTTTACAGGATGTATAGATTCGGTTTTACGAGTTCAAGGCAGGTTTTCAAGATATCTTGCCTGCAGCCTCGGCCCGCTCGACAATCAGCACCGGAATCCCGTCGACGATCGGATACATGCGACGGCAGACTGCGCAGGCCAAACGCGATTCCTCCAAAGAAAGCGCGCCGAAACAGGCTGGGCAGGCAAGCTGGTCCAGCACAGACACGGCAAATTCCAGCTTGGGTGCGGATTCAGGCGCCATAACTGTTCACTGAAAACGGAACACTGCCTACTGAATCGTAGCGTCGGGCCCGTCAGGATGGCTGTTCAGGTGGCGCTTGGGCCGATTGGTGAACTCCTGCTCAATGCGCTCATTCGTGCCGGCGCGGGCGAACTCATAGGCCACGCGAATGCCGTTGTAGATCGCATTGTCATTCGATGAGCCATGGCCGATGATGCAGACTCCGCGCACGCCCAGCAGCGGTGCGCCGCCATACTCTGTGTAGTCCAACCGGCGGCGAAAGTCATTAAATGCCCGGCGCGAGAGAAGCGCTCCCACCTGGGCCGTCACCGTGCGGGTGAGTGACTCGCGCAGCACGTCGCGGACAAAGCGGCCGATGCCTTCGCTGGTCTTCAGCGCCACGTTGCCGACAAAACCGTCGCAGACAATCACGTCGGCGTTGCCGTTGAAGATATCGCGGCCCTCCACGTTGCCGATGAAATGAATCGGAAGCGCCTTGAGGAGAGGAAAAGCCTCGCGCGTAAGATCGTTGCCCTTTGTTTCCTCTTCTCCGATAGAGAGCAATCCGACGCGCGGCTGATGAATCTTCAGCACGCTGCGGGCATACATCTCGCCCATCACGGCGAACTGCTCCAGATTGTGCGCTTTGCAGTCCACATTTGCGCCTACGTCGAGCAAAACGCAGGGATTTCCCTTCGACGTGGGCATGGGCGTAGCCAGCGCCGGACGATCAACGCCCGGCAGAGCGCCCAGGACCATCTTGGCCGTGGCCATCGCCGCGCCAGTATTGCCGGCTGTCACAAAGCCCGCGGCCTTGCCCTCGCGAACCAGCTTCAGGCCCACGCGCATCGAGCTATCCTTCTTCGTCCGGACAGCGTGCGCAGCCTTCTCATCCATGCCGATCCGCTCGGAGGCATGGTGGATAACGATGGGCAGATCCTCGTTTTCCAGGTGCTCGTCGAGCAGATCGTGCAGTTCGGGCTCAGGCCCCACCAGATGCACGCGGACAGGTAGTGTGCGGCAGGCGAGAATAGCTCCCCGGATCTCCGGTTCGGGAGCTTTGTCGGAACCCACTGCATCAAGCGCGATGTTGTAGAGCATGGTTCCGGGTCTTACTTGGCTGCTTCCTTCACTTCGAGTACGGCGCGGCCCTTGTATGCGCCGCATTTGGGGCAGGCGCGGTGAGGCAGCTTCTTCTCGTGGCAGTTCGGACATTCAGAGAGCCCGCTGGCAGTCAAAAAATCGTGAGCACGGCGATTGGCGGTGCGGCGCGTGGAATGGCGCCTCTTCGGATTCGGCATTGCAGTTCCTTTCGTTTGCCAGCCGCAGCCCGGCTTGCCCGAGTGACGCAGCGATTTCCGGACTCATACACACGAATGGCAAAGCGTCCTCTCACTGGGAAGACACTGATTCTTCAGGACTTGATCCGGCCGCGCAACCCGGCTAATGCTTCCCAGCGAGGATCGTTAGGACCCTCATCGCAGTTGCATGGCTGGGAATTGCGGTTCGCGCCACAGCGCGGGCAAAGTCCTTTGCAGTCGGGCTTGCACAGCGTCCTGACCGGCAGAGCCAAAAGAACCTGCTCCCGCAGCACATCTTCAAGCGCAAGACTGTCTTTCTGATAATAACCGATTTCCGTTTCAGGCGCCGAAATGGCCCGCTCCCCCGCGTCGGAATCAGCCCCGACAGGCCGGAAGATGAGATCAAACTCCGCTGCAAGAGGCACCTCCACCGGCTCAACGCAGCGCGCGCAGGGAACCTCAAACTTGCCGGAGAAATGCCCTCTCAGGCGGATATCCGCGACGATCTCCTTCGGGCCGCGATGCTCATGAATGACTTCGGCACGGCCGGCAGCGGCCATCGAACCGGCCTGTCCGGCCTCATCGCCAAAATCAATCGCGCCCGGCGGCAATTCCAGGTCGAATTCGATCGGTTCCCGCTCGAGCTCGCTTACTTTGAACTCCATATCATGAGCGTAAAGCAGGAAAAGAAAACAGGGAATAGCCGAAGATTTTGCTAAATCGGGTTCGCCTACCCCATCGGCTAAATGCTCTACACGCGCAAACTCGAAGGGGCCTCGAATCCGGGCAAAAGGCCTGCGATGAAAACGGCTCACGCTGCCGGCGGCAGTTCGTACCGCGCCATGCCCAGCACTTCGTCGTAAAGATTCATGGTTCTCGCAGCCATACGATCCGCCGAAAACTCCGTCCTGGCGCGCGCCGCTGCGGCTGCTGCAAATTGGAGCCGAAGATCGCTACGATCCAGCAGAAGCGTCATGGCGTGGGCCAAGGCGTCAGCGTCGCCCGGCGGGACGGTAAAGCCGGTCTCCCCATGACGCGAAACCTCCGGCACGCCGGAATCGAGATCGGTATTAACCACGGGAAGCCCGGCCGCCATGGCCTCGATCTGAACCACGCCAAAGGCCTCCGCCCGCGTAACCGACGGCAAAATAAAGATGGATGCAGCAGCGAAATAGGGCGACAAATCCTGCACATGCCCGAGCATGGAAACCTTTTGCGAGACGCCGGCAGCCACAGCCACTGCGGTGAGATCTGCGGCCAATGGGCCGGAGCCGATGAGCAGCAAATGAGCGTTCACCTGCCTCATGGCTCGAATCAGCACGTCAAACCCCTTGTAAGGCACGAGCCTTCCCACCGCAAGCACGATGCGGTCTCCAAATTCCATGCGCAGCTTTCTCGCCTCTTTTTCGCTTACAGACGTTCTTGCAGGCAGGTCGATTCCGAGCGGGATGATGCGGCACTTCTCCCGGTATGGCGCGAGCTCGGCAGAGGATTCGAGATAACGCTTCGAGGTAACGATGATGTGGCTGGCGCGTTCCATCGCTCGCATAACGAACGGGTCGCTGAAATGGCGAAGCACTTTTCGGCCCATCGTATCCGCATGATGGGTGATGATGAGTTTTCCTGCATGGCGGCTGAGAAGAAACGCGCACGCCGCGCCAGGATTCGGCGTATGAAGATGAACCAGGTCGGCGGGTGTTTTGCGAATCACCGAGCACAAGGCCGGGCAAACAGGCATCGAGGCGACGGTTGTGATTCTGCCCACCCGGTGCACATGCGCACAATCAAGTTCGGATACTTCCGAGCGCCATGTATCGCCTGAAACGATGATACCGACGCGATGCGCATGCGCCTGCCGGACCACCAGATCATGCAGATGGCTCTCCATCCCTCCTTTGTGGGGTGGATAAAACTTTCCAATGTGCAGGATCGAACGCGCATCCTTCACAACGCCTCGATACAACATAGCTACCGCCTCGTAGAAAGAACGATGCGTGCTTGCGCGAGATCGTTGTACAAAGAGAACCGCGGGGCTGATTGCAAGCTGTGCGAAGAATTCTGTCTTTTCTCAGAAACCGAACTGCACAGTGATTAAGATTCCATCCTTCGAGTTAACGTTGTGCGCGCAAGAAATAATTGAGCTAAAAGCGGAGTTTTTTGAGGATGGAATTCTGGACGTGCTTATAGAAATTGAGAGCTTCTTCCCGCTCCTGTTTTTTCAGTAGACAGGAAAAGAACGTGAAGGCCACTGCGATATTGCCGACTCCGACAAGGGCCAGATAAGGTATTTCCCGTAATCCGCAAAAACGGGCGATAGAAAGTAAAAGGATGATGGGAAGAGCGAGTAAGATCGGCCGCCCCATATCCTGAAACAGAAGAGCCCTGCGGCTCACAAGAATTGCGTCTGTCCGCGGCATGCTGTTGAAAAAGTGCAGCACGATGCCGAAGATCGCTCCGATGAGCGTGCCCAGCGCTACGCCGATCGCCCCAAGCTGTCGAACCAAAACGATGCTGCAAATCAGGTTGATTACCCCTTCAACGAACGGCGAAATAAGCATGCGCTGCTGCTGTCCTACACTGAGGCCCACAATGGCGTACGGCTGCATCGTCAGCCGGATGCATTGGGCCACCACCAGCAACTCTGCCAGCGGAGCTGCATGAAGCGCGTACGCGCCGCCAACCCATATGAGGAGAAATGCGCTCATGCCAAACAGCAGCGGCAGCGCCAGCAAAATCAGAATCGCAGTCGCGTAGCGGGTGATCTTCCGGAGCGCCATGCCCATTCGCTCCGGCGAATTCTGGGCGCTCAAATTGGCGGCCACCGGGAGCATCACATTGAGGATGGCGCCCTGCGGGGCAATGAGCATGTTGCTGATCGTCGTCGCAACCGCATAGTAGGCTGCCGCATGGAAATCGAAGACCACCACGATGGGCATATCGAGCCCGGTGATCAGCAAGGTGGCGAACTGCGCAACCATCATCGCAGAACAAAAAACGACGAATTCGCGGGCAGCGTGAAAAGTAATCCGCTTAAGCGCAATCAGCGCAGTTCTTCCGGATCGGCGCCAGACAACCAGATATGCGGCGGGCGCCGCAAGAGTTCCCGCCGCGCTCCAAGCCGCCATGGCAGCTAACCCTTGATGATGGTAGGCTGCCCAGGCGATGCCGGCCGCACCCAGAAACTTCCCTCCCACCACGGAGAGCGCGAGGACCTCGTTGCGCAGGAAGCCGCGAAAAAATCCTGCCAGGGTAGAAAACGGCAACGCCGCCGCCAGTGACCAGCCCAAAATGATCAGGGCCCTGCGCGCATCCGAGAGTATCGGGCCGGGTATGCTGCGAAACAAATTGGGCAGTTGCCAGGTCAACAGCAGCACGGCGGCAGCGGCAAGAACGCCTGCGATCCCGAGCACCGCTCCTGCGCTGCTTAGGAAGTTGCCCATGTAATCCTGATCGCCCAATCCTTCGGCGCGAGCTACAAACCGCGCGACCGCTGCCTGAACTCCAGTGTCGATGAGCGTAATGTATGCGCCCAGTTGCAGGAGCAGCATCCAGGTGGCGTAGGTTTGCCGGTCGAGGACGCGGACCAGCAAGGGAGGCAGAAAAAGCAGGATCAGCCACGCAGCGCCGGACTGGCTCAGATTGGCAATCGCATTCCGGGCGAGAACTCTGAGAAAGGCGGACCGGGCCGGTCCATCGGATGCGGGTGCAGAAAAATCTGGCAAAGACAATGCTCTCGCAAAAAATTGATTATCGCACGGGTGCGCGATAAAGACGCTTGCCGCATCTAACGAATCAGCGGGTTACTCAGCAAATCCAGCGGTAAAGATGACCTTTAATCCTGCGAACATTCTGGCCGCGCGTTTTCAAACGCGATCCTGTCTTGTGCTCATGATTCTGATTGTCTGGGTTGCCGTAACGATGGTCATCTTTTTCCACGCAGTCATCCCCTCTTTCGAAAGAGGCACGACCAGTGAGATCTTTGCGGTAGACTCCACAGTCTATACATATTTTGCGGATTCATTGCGGGAAGGCCGCTTTGATCCATGGGTGATGGAATCCCTCGCCGTGTTTCCCAACACGTTATGGGCTCCGGTTTTAATCGCGCTTGTTCTGAATAGCGCGCTTATGATCATGCTTCTTAACTACGCTCTGTTCGCAGCGTCTATGTTGTTATTCAAACGGAGCAGTTCCATCTCACTGGCGGTTTTTGTACCACTCCTGCTGCTTAATCCCACAACCACTACGAGCATTCTCTGCGTCAATAAGGAGATTCTCGATCTCTTCGCGCTGTCGCTGTTTCTGTATTCGCGGAAGAAGCATCGCTACATCCTGCTCCTGTGCGCGCTTGGAATCGCCCTCCTCAATCGTTATGAGATTTGCGTAGTCATGCTGGTGTTCGTATGCGCTGAGAGCAGGTTAAACCGGTGGAGAGAAAAACGCGCGATGACGCTGCTCCTGCTCATCGGCTTGCTCAATTTCATCATGCCGCTGTGGGGAGCGCATGAGCTTACTCATCGCTTTCAGGAAGCTGAGTCTGCGGGCCTCGTCAAGGCTCTCGACCTGCTTGAGATGCATTATCTCTATGTGCTTGCGGTGATCCCTAAGGTTGCTGAAGAGTTATATGGATTTCTCACAAACTTCTCAGTTTGGTCAGATCCATCCAGCTGGCTTTACATCATGTTCTTCAACAATCTTGCCACGGCAATCTTGACATGGATTGTTGCGAACAAGCGCCAGTTGACCTTGCAGAATGACTTCATCTACTTTGCCGCGCTGGGCGCGGTCGTTGTAGCTCAGGCTCAAATTGTGCAGCCCCGATACTTTTACTTTGCGTATGTGTTGCTCTGTTTGCAGGCAGCCAGCACGGAATTCCGCACCGCGTCTGTATCCTTGTGGCCTGCTCCTCGCCGGGAGATCGCCCATGCTTGACAACGCCCGGTCTGCAAACAGCAGGGATGCCTTCCGTGCGCTGGCGGTGATTGTCCTCTACAAGATGGCTCCCAGCGAGTCAGCGGCCTTTCGATCGCTCGCCGCAGCGATCTCCGCTCTTCAGGGAAAAGAGAATCGTATCCAGATCTTGCTTTGCGACAACACTCCGGGAGAATGCATTCCGGGCCCGTTGCCGGAGGGAGTGCGCTATGAAGCAGCGGGGCAAAATGCGGGCCTCGCCTCTGCCTACAATCGCGCCCTGGCAATTGCGCGCAGCGAACACTACGCATGGCTGCTGACATTGGATCAAGATACGACGCTTCCAGCGGACTATCTCTCCCGCATAAGTGAGCTCGCAGTCGCGTTGCAGGCCGACAGCCGGATCGCCGCCATTGTGCCGCAGCTTTTGGATGGAAACCAACGTCTCTCTCCCATGTCCGTCAAATTTTGGGGAACATCTTTCTTCTCCAAAGATTTTCGCGGCATGCCCAGAGGAGAAACACGTGCATTCAACTCGGCCTCTCTCTTTCGCGTCCGCGCACTGGAGGAGGTTGGGGCCTTCGATCCTCGTTTCTGGCTCGACTATGTGGACGTCAATCTCTACCGGCAGCTCCACTTGCGGCGGAAGAAAGTCTATGTAGCTGGCGATATTGAAGTCCAGCACGAACTGTCTGTGATTCATCGCGCAGATCTCGGCGTGGATCGCTTCCAAAATGTGCTGCAGGCAGAATCGGCCTTCTTCGATCTCTATGAAGATCCCTTACGGCGCATTTTCCTGAATGGCCGTCTTCTCGGCCGGCTTTGGCGACAGCGAAAGCGCGGAGACCGCCCTGCCATTCGTGAACTTACATGGGAAACGCTGAAGACGCGGCTTCTTCACTCAAGATTGCGAAGGATTCAAGAGTGGAACGCGGCAATGGATGAGCGGATACGCCACAGCACAGGCGCCGCAAACAGCGCGGAGCCCTCGGGAGAACGCCCGGCAATCTCCGTCTGCCTGGCAACTTATAACGGAGAGCCGTACATAAAAGCGCAAATCGAATCTATCCTCGGCCAGTTATCGGCTCGCGACGAGCTGGTCGTTGTGGACGACGCCTCCAGCGACAGCACATGCGAAGTAATCGAGAATCTAGACCATCCGCTCATCCGCGTGAAACGGCACGCTGCCAATCAAGGAGTGTTGCGTTCGTTTGAAGAGGCCATTTGCTGTGCAGATGGAGAGATATTGTTCCTCTCAGACCAGGATGATCTTTGGACCGCAGACAAAGTTGCAACCATATTGCAAGCCTTCCATGAACGCCCCGATATAGACATCGTGGTATCGGATGCCGCCTTGATGGACCGTAACGGCAATCCCAGAGACGAGTCCTACTACGCGCAACGGGGCAAGTTCCGTTCCGGCGTCCTCGCTAATCTTGTCCATTGTTCGTATTTGGGATGCACGATGGCTTTGCGTCGCCGAATTCTCTCTAGAATCCTGCCATTTCCCGTGGGAGCCGATGTGTTTCACGATCTTTGGATCGGAACGGCAAATGCGCTTGCCGGCGGCAAAACCCTTTTCGTGGATCGTCCGCTGGTCCGATACCGGCGCCATGACGGAAACGCAACTGCGAATCGACGGCTTTCTCTCGGCAGAAAATTGCGGATACGATGGGACCTTTGTCGATCGTTACTTCAATTTTGGTTGCGTTCGCGCTCTCTCCCGCGCGTCTCATGATCTTGCCGCGCGCGGCGATCGTTTGATTGTCCAGCTCCGCCGCACAAAATCCAGTTTGGCGTTCGCATCGGGATCGTTGCGGACACGCGCGAGCGAGGTTTGCATGAAGGCGAGGAAAACGCTCAAAAGAAGTCCCAGACTCACGCCGGCTGCGACAATCAGAGCACGAGGCGGAAACGACTTCCGATCCGGAACAATGGCAGGATCGACAATCTGAATCAGCGCGCCTTCTTTCGCTTCGTCCAACTTGGCCAGTTCATATTGCCGGGCAAGAATTTCAAACAGAGTCTCGTAGTACTTCACGTCGCGATATTTCCGGACGTATTCAAGCCCGGCTTGCGGCACCATGCCTTTCGGCTGAATCAAACCTGCCGTTTCGTCGTCTTCGTTGCCGCCCAGCTTTGCAAGCTGCGCGCGCAATTCGCTCAGCCCCTGCTCGGCTTCAATCAGGTTTGCATTCTGATCGCCGGCATAGGTGCGCATCATCTGGATTTGCACCTCCTTTGCCGCGATCTGCGCCCGCAACATTGCTGCGCTCTCAATGAGAGCGCGCGCCTGGCTATCGACCTGTAACATCCCGGTCTTTTCTTCCGTTTCCTTCAGAGCCTCTTCGGCGTCCGCAAGCCTGTCTTTCGCCTGAACAAGCTGTTGCTCGAAGAACATCCTTCTTTGTGAAGCTTCGGTAATGGCAAGTCCTTGGGAGAGCTTGCGAAATTCCTCTACGTAGCCATTCGCCATCTCAGCCGCGCGCCGCGGGTCTTTGTCTTCGACCGAAATATGGATCAGATCGTCCTTCTCATTTGCTTTCACGTCAAAACGCTTTTCAAAGACCTTGCGCGCCTGCGAAAGATATTTGCAGTGATACTCCCGCATCAACCCATAGCGCTCGATCATGGCATCTTCAACCACTTGACTGTGCAACATCGAGACGTACATATCGTTCGGAGTCTTAAGGCCCAGGGTTCCTTCTGCCAACGACGCCAGGCTGCCGAGATTGCCAAGCTGCGATGTCAGAGCCGAGCTCATGGACGAATTATGCTGGGGAGGCATGACCGTGATCTTCGATGTAAATCGCACCGGAAGCAGGAAAGCGAGCACCAGCGCCAGGATTGCGCAGCTCACGGTAACCTTCAGCATCATCCGGCGCCGGGCCGTTAGGAGCACAAGCAGATCGAGGACAGAGATCTCTTCCGCGTGCTCCTCGAAGGGAATCTCCCGCGAGTCGGCAGGCCGCGACTCAGGAGGCATGGAGACAGTTTTCAACGTGGGCATACGAATGTAATTGCCGTACCGGTCGAATTTTGCGATGAAGGAACGGTCATGGCGTTAGGACGCGAGCGGAATTGACAATGTCGTGAACCATTCGACAGATGAAGGACCGGCGAAAGATTCCCATACTTGTTGGACGCAGAAAGCATCTCTTCTTCACAGGCTGCATGGCCAATGAAAGCACGAAGGTTAAACAGGCCAAAAGACAAACTCCATGGGGCTAATATGCATCCCAATGCGAAGCACAGATTTTTACTCTCTCGGCTTAGATGAAAAATCGGCGGGATAAGTTGATCCGATGAAGCACTTTCTTCAAAGCCTCGAAAGAAGCTGATTCTAAATGGCGAAGGAAGAGCAATTTAGATTGCGTAACATTACCTTCTTACCGTTACTACTGCGCATGAAGAGAGCACGGTATTGGGAGGGCCTACTTGCACTTTGTGTGTATAGGACAGTTTGGGCCGGCGCGGTAGGATCATCTTAGTTCTTCGCTGGCGTGATGTGGCCGCAAAGCAAATCGGCCCCTGTTATGGAGAATCGCCGGCGAGCGATTTTAATCGGTTCGGAAGATGGGCGGCGGTGAAAGGGTGCGTTACTGCTGCATTTTTCCGGATGGCCTCGGGGGAGGCCACTATAAGGTGGATCCGGGCCCGCATATTCTTAAAATAGGGCTCGGATCCGCCTATTCTTATCGAACCGACATCGCGTGATCGCGCTCATCCCAATATTTGAAACGCCTGCGCCTCGTTCGCGGCTATTCGAAGCATCAAATGGCTCCCTTCAAGCAGTTGCCTTCCCGCTTGGATTTCTCGCGATTGTTCGGAATGCCGAGTCAGCCGCGCGTGAATTCATCCCATAGGAAAGCCCTCTCAGGCTTGCGCGAATCCTTTCCGGCGCAAAGCCAATCCCATCGGGTATGATCTCTCTTGATGGCAATAGGCCTGCCATTCTCGCGGCAAAATCTTCAGCATCCCGAGGCATCTTGCGATGAAACTTTGTGGTCTGTCTGTATGTGGCGCCGCATTGGCTGGCGCTTTGCTTCCCTCCGGCTGGCTCTCTGCCCAGCAAGTCATCACCGGGCCTGCAGCTTTTGCTGACTGGAGCCAGCAGAAGCCGGGCACGATGCGCAAAATCACCGCGGCGGACCTGCCGGCGCCGTTCGCTACGGAATCGGTTGACAATGGCCCGCAGTTGATCAGCCGCCCCAGCAATGCGTGGCCCATAGCTCCGGCCGGATTCAAAGTAGAACTTTATGCCGGCGGCGACGCGGCCACTCCCATGCAGCGCTCCGATGACATCCGGAAGACCTATGGTCCGGCTTCGGGCACTTTCGTTATGCCGCGCGTCATCCACACCGCGCCGAATGGCGACCTGTTCGTCTCTGACTCGCAGGCGGGTTCCATTTTCGTTCTGCGCGGTGTCACGGCAGAAGGCAAAGTGGAGACGGTGAGCGAGTTCGCCAGCGGACTCGATCACCCCTTCGGAATTGCGTTCTATCCCGCCGGTCCGAATCCGCAATACATCTATGTCGGCACAGCCACCGAGATCGTCCGTTTCCCTTACAGATCCGGTGAGTTGAAAGCCGAGACCAACACTCCGCAAACCATCGTCCCCGACATTCCGGGCTACGCTCAGTTGCGCGGCGGCGGCCACTGGACCCGCGACGTAGTCTTCTCGGCCGACGGCAAACATATGCTCGTCTCCGTAGGCAGCGGATCGAACATTGATGATCCCGATACGCATCCGCGGGAGTTCCATCGCGCCGATGTGCTTGCATACACGCCGGATGGAAAATTCGTCGAGGTCTACGCCTATGGCATCCGGAACTGCGTGGGCGAAGCGATCAATCCCACCACCGGGCAGCTCTGGTGCTCGACCAACGAGCGCGATGCGTTGGGCAACAATTTGCCGCCCGATTACGTGACCCACATCGAAGAGGGCGGTTTCTATGGCTGGCCGTGGTATTACATCGGCGGCCATAAAGATCCCCGGCTTCCCGAGCCCTGCGCCGACGGCACGGGGGCGAATCCGCAGTTGACCGCTCCACTCTCCGAGTTGCAGGCCAAGAGCTGCAAGCGCGTCGATCTCTCCTCGAAAGTCCTCACGCCCGACGTGCTCGTCCAGCCGCACATGGCTTCGCTCGACATGACCTTCTATCCGATGCACCAGCCGGGTTTCCCCGCGGAGTACGACGGATATGCCTTCGCTGCCGAACATGGATCATGGAACCGAGCCAGGCGCGGCGGGTATGAGGTCATCATGATCCCGGTAAAGGATGGCAAGGCCCTCGGCGAATATGAGGACTTTCTCACCGGCTTCGTCACGGCGGAGGGTCAGGTATGGGGCCGGCCCGTGGGCGTGACTGTGGGCCATGACGGCGCACTCTACGTCACGGATGATGGCTCGCGCAGCGTGTGGCGCGTGGTGTACACCGGCAAGTAAGCGCAAGACAAGCGGTCGCAGTCTTCCTGAAAATGCCGTACCTTATCCCGGAAGAGAACGGTTCTGCAAAGCATCGAACCAATCTCTGCCCTTCCAGTCCTCGTGGCCATCAACGATCCTGATTCACAATCGGACCACAGGTTACTATGGTAGCCTCCGGGTAGAGACGGTCCTGGTTCTGCGCGGAACCTTGGCCTGCATGTACAGACAACTCGCTCGACTGTCGCCAAAAACCGGATTTCACCATCGCCCTTCTGGAGAAACACACGCATGAGCGCCGTCAAGTATGACCTGATCGTCATCGGCTCCGGACCCGCCGGGCAGCGCGCCGCAGTGGCCGCGTCCAAGATGAACAAGCGCGTGGCGGTTGTGGAGGCGCGGTCTGTGGTGGGAGGTGTGTGCATCAACACAGGAACGATTCCCTCCAAGACCATGCGCGAAGCGGTGCTGCACCTCTCCGGCTATAACTATCGTTCGTTATATGGCATCAACTATCGTGTGAAAGAAAAAATCACCATGGCTGATCTGGCCTTCCGGGTGCAGGCGGTCATCAAGACAGAAGTCGACGTGACCGAGGCGCAGCTCTCGCGGAACGGCGTGGATGTCGTCCACGGCATCGCGCACTTTCTTGATCCGCACAAAATACATGTCGAGGGCCCGCAGGCTGACACCACGCTTGAAGCCGCAAGCATCATCATTGCCGTCGGCACCAAGCCGGCCTCTTCGCCCAAAGTGCCCATCAATGGCCGCACCATCGTCAACAGCGATCAGATTCTGGATCTGCAAGAGCTGCCCCGCACACTGATCGTCGTCGGCGGAGGCGTGATTGGAGTGGAATACACCTGTATGTTCGCGGTTCTTGGTGTGCGGGTCACGCTCATTGAGAAACGCGATCGCCTGCTCGAGTTCGCTGACCGCGAGATCATTGAGGCCCTCAGCTATCATCTGCGCGACAGCCGCGTCACAATGCGATTAGGCGAAGAATTGGAGAGCGTGGAGGAGCCAACGCCGGGAACTGTCGTCGCTAATCTCATGAGCAAGAAGAAGGTCTCCGGCGATGCGCTGCTCTACGCCATCGGCCGGCAGGGCGCGGTTGAAGACCTGAACCTGGCCACAGCCGGCCTTGAGGCGGACGCCCGCGGGCGCATCGCCGTCGACGAGCACTATAAGACCAAGTCAGACCACATTTATGCCGTGGGCGATGTCGTGGGCTTTCCCTCGCTGGCATCGGTCTCCATGGAGCAGGGACGCATCGCCGCCGCGTGGGCCTTTAACGACCAGGCCGCAACAACGAACCCCGGATTTTACCCGTATGGGATCTACACAATTCCCGAGATCAGTTTTATCGGCAAGACCGAAGAGCAGTTGACCGATGAGGACGTTCCCTACGAAGTCGGCATGGCCTATTATCGTGAGGTCGCCCGCGGCCAGATACGCGGCGACACAACCGGGCGATTGAAATTGATCTTCCATCGTGATACGCGCAAGGTGCTGGGCATTCATATTATTGGCGAAGGCGCAGCGGAGCTGGTGCATATCGGCCAGGCGGTAATGACTCTCAATGGCACGATGGATTACTTTATTGACACTGTGTTCAACTACCCCACGCTCGCCGAATGCTACAAGGTAGCGGCCTTCAATGGGCTGGGGCGGCTGCACCGGTATCAGGGATAGGTTTTGGTACCGTCCGCATGGGAGAGCACGCAGGAGAGAAAGAACCGGCATGCGGACATTGCGGCAGCAAACAGCTCTCCGATCCCCTGAAAGGGGGCTTTTATGACGGCCGCTATCGGCATCGTAATCACGGACTATATTGTGGCAGGACGGCTCGAAGAGCAGCGGCTGACGAACAAGGTGCTGCGGTATCCAACCGATCCGGAAGCTGTGGACCCGCTGACGGCGGTTCCCAGCGGCCAACTGGTCGAGATTCTGGCTACGCAAGCTGCAGCGCTTGCGGATGAAGGTGGACCGGTGGACGCAATCGGCGTGGCGGTTCCGGGCATCGTGCGGCACGGAGTCGTGGAAGATTCACCGAATCTGCCTCAAATCAAGGGAGCGCGCTTGGCGGAGGAGCTGAGCAAAGCCTTGGCGGAACGCGGAATCAAAACGTTGGTGCACGTCGTCAACGATGCCGACGCCATCGCCGCCAGCGTGGCCGCGACCCACGGCCGATTTAACAAGCTGACCCGCGTATGGACGATCGGCAACGGCATCGGCTACGGCCGATGGCCGTACGTCGAAGGCGTATGGGAGGGCGGGCACATCACCGTTACGCTCGATCCCAAGGAACGCTACTGCGGCTGCGGCGGAGTCGGCCATCTTGAAGGCATCATGGGTCTGCGGGCCATGCGCATGCGCTTCCTCGATCTTGAGCCGGAGGAGGTCTTCGCCAACGCCAAGAAAGGCGACCAGCGCTGCCGCGAGTTTGTCGATCTGTGGCATCGCGCGCTGGCCGCGGCCACGGCCTCTTTCATTCACCTTGCCGGGCCGGGAAAGTTCTACTTTACCGGGCACAACGTACGCTTCCTCGAATTGCCCCTGCTGCGCAGCCATCTGGAAACCATGGTGCGCATGAGCCCGCTGCAAAGCTTTTCGCTGGAAGTGCTGCCTCCAGACGATGCGACCGCGCTTCTGGGCGCCGGCGTGAGCGCAATGCGCGCCCTGGCAGGCTGAGGGCGCCTGGCGGTCCCGGCGGGTTTGCGATCTCAGTATCTGCGCGGGTAAGTGCGGGAAAGGCGATCGTGCCATGTAAGGCGGTCATCGTCAAAGATGGCCCAGGCAACACCAAGGCCGATCGGCAGCACCGATAAAAGCATCGCGACAAGACGGGCGTGGCGTTGGGCGCGGGTAGGTAGATCGCCTTCAAGCGTGCAGAGGCGGATGTGCGCGTATCGCATGCCGGGCGTGGCCTTGCCGAAGGTGAGGAAGCCTGCCTGATAGAGTACGCCGGCGGCGAGCAGGATGAAGGCCGATCCTATTTCCATTGCATGTGCGCCGGGAAGCACAGCCACCCTGCTGGCCACCGCCATTGCGCCTCCCAGAAAGGCTCCGGTGACCAGCGCAATATCGACAACCACGGCCAGTGCACGGCGGCTCGCCGATGCCAGATAGAGGGGCGCACTCCGAGCTTCCGAGGCCGCTTCCTGAAGCGACCCGGGCTCGGGTTGCGCATCCAAGCGGATACCGGACCACTCAGGTCCGTCCCAGCCCGCCGCAGTGGCTCCCTTTGCGACAACCACCGACTCCGGCTCGATCGAAATGGCGCCGGGATCGACCTCGAAGATGCTCAACTGCGATCCCGGTTCTTCCCCTGCAAACGGAGCTTCAGCCAGCCGCGGGCGGACCTTGCGCGTGGCGACGAGTTCGCGGGGAAACTCGATGAGATTGGCGCAGATTGGCTGTGCTGGTTCAACCATCTCGAACTCTCGCACCGTAACGGCCGATCCATATTCCGGCCAGTGTTCCGGCCAGTCCTGCACGTCGGAGTCGAACCAATCCGCAGCGTGGCGGGCTCGAACCGCTGCGGATTCGGAGTGATGAGCGGGCAAATCCGGCTCCCATCGAACGGCAAACGACGGTTCCGATTCAGTTATCGAAGCATCGGCGGGATGAGCCGCGCGTGGCTGGACCCGCAGCTGGCCCGATTGCTCGGCGACCGCTCCCTCGTGACGATCAGACGCAGGCTCCACTGCTGCGGCAGCTTCGAGACTGTCCAGCACCGATTGCGCCGCCGCGTGCGCTTCTTGCGCAGCCCTGGATGCCGCCTCGGCAGCCAGCATGGCGGCGCGCGCTTCATTCGCCAGCATCTCGCTGTAGCTGGGCGCCTTCGCATAGC
>JASHQE010000247.1 GCA_030037705.1 Acidobacteriaceae bacterium
CTGGCCTCCATCCTCGACCTTAATCCGCTCCTCGAACGCATCGGCCAGCTCCTGCGCCGTCTCATCGATTACCAGATGTTCACCATCATGCTGCTTGATGAGAAGGGGGAGGTCCTCATCACGCGCTACGCCTGGCGTTTCGGCTACGCTCATGCGCCTTTGCGCCGCGTTCCCGTAACCAGCGGCCTGGTTGGCGCGGCGGTGCGTGAGTGGCGGCCGATCAACGTGCCCGATGTCCGCAAGGACCCGCGCTATCTTGAGATGAATCCCGAGACCCGCTCAGAGCTGATCGTCCCGCTCTTTTACAAGGGCCGCGTCATCGGCGTGCTCGATCTCGAACACACGCGCACCGGCTTCTTCAATGAAGAGCACGAGCGGATGTTGACCACGCTCGCCTCGCAGATCGCGATCGCCATCGAGAACGCGCGGCTCTACCAGGCCGTCCGCCGCCAGGAACGCCAGCTTGAGCGCGACATCGCTATGGCCCGCGAGGTACAGCTCCGGCTCCTGCCGCCGGAAGCGCCTTCGCATCCGCACGCCGAGATGGCGGTTCGTTTTCTCCCCGCGCGCTCCATCGGCGGCGATCTCTACGACTTCATCGACTACGGATCGAACCGCACAGCGATCGTCATGGGCGACGTAAGCGGCAAGGCTGCGCCTGCGGCTCTGTTCGCCGCGCTCGTCAGCGGCATCATGCGCTCGGCGGCGCAGCAGCAGCCGGGACCTGCCGAGATGCTTGCCCATCTCAATGATGCCCTGCAGGAACGCAAGCTCGACTCGCAGTACGTCACGCTTCTCTTTGCGTTGTGGAACGACGACAATCAAACGCTTCAGGTAGCCAACTCCGGCGCTGTGCAACCCGTCTTTTGCCGCTCCGGTCAATCGCTCGCGGTAAAGGCGGAAGGATTTCCTCTCGGCATGTTTCCCGATGTGACTTACGAGGAGTTCAACGTCGCCACACAACCGGGAGACGTGCTCGTCTTCGTCTCGGATGGCATCCTCGACGCGGAAAACGAGCAGGACGAAATGTACGGGCAGGATCGATTGGCCGACCTCCTCTGCGCCAACCGCGACCGGCCAGCCCAAGAGATCGCCGATGAGATCCTAGCCGATGTGGCTCGCTTTCAAGGCAATAAAGAGCGCTTCGACGATGAAACGATCATCGTGCTGCGCGTGCGGTAAATGCAGGGATCAGGGATCAGAAAAACCACGCTTCACGGCAAATTATTTGCAATTGAATAAAACGCATTGTCATCTTGAGCGGAGTCCGCGTAGCGGACGCAGTCGAAAGACCTGCGGTTCGCATCGGCTAGCAGAAATCTCGAATCCAGCCGATGAGTCTTCTTCTGTTCCCTGTTCCCTGTTCCCTGTTCCCTAGTCCCTAGTCCCTAGTCCGCTAAACTAAAAGTAGATCCTACGCACGGAGCTCTCTTGCACAACGCAGTTCAGGAACGCATCATCCGCCCCGCACGCAACATCTACGGCAGCCTGCGCCTGCCTGGCGATAAATCCATCAGCCACCGCTACGCCATGCTCGGCGGGTTTGCCGAAGGCACATCGCGCTTCACCAATTTTTCCACTGGCGCCGACTGCGCCTCAACCCTCGCCTGCATGGAAGCGCTTGGCGCCCACGTCAACCGGCTCGGCAGCGATGCTGTTGAAGTCACCGGTGTGGCCGGCCGCGTCATGCCCGCCACCCATCCGCTCGACTGCGGCAACTCCGGCTCGACGATGCGCATGATCTCCGGCCTGCTCGCGCCGCAGCAAGGCCGCTTCACGCTGATCGGCGATGCATCGCTCTCGCGCCGCCCGATGGAGCGCATCCGCAAGCCGCTTGAAGCGATGGGTGCGCGTATTACGCTTACCGATGGCCACGCGCCGCTCACCATCGAAGGCACTGCGCTCAAGCCCATCGACTTCACCACGCCGGTTCCCAGCGCACAGGTGAAAACGTGCGTTCTGCTCGCCGGACTGCAAACTGCCGGAACAACCACCGTTCGCGAATCGGTGCGCACACGCGATCATAGCGAGCTTGCATTGCGCGCCTTCGGTGCAACAGTCACGCGCACAATTGATTCCGTTTCGATCGCGGGACCGCAGTCCCTCCACGCCATCGAGGCTGCAGTGCCCGGCGACATCTCTTCGGCCGCATTCTTCCTGTGCGCCGCGGCGCTCTTCCCCGGCTCCGGCCTGGTGATCGATTCGCTGGGACTGAACCCCACGCGCGCCACGCTGTTCGATGTGTTGACCGCTCTCGGCGCGCACATCAGCGTCTTGAATCTCGAAGAGAAACATGCGGAACTGGTCGGCACCGTGCAGATCGCCGGACCAGCGGAAGGACTCGGAAGCACCGAGGTCAGCGGCGCGCTCGCCGCGCAGCTCATCGACGAGCTGCCAGTGCTCGCAGCCATTGCGCCCTTCACGCGCGGCGGTATCCGCATCCGCGATGCGAAAGAGCTGCGCGTCAAGGAATCAGACCGCATCGCGCTCGTCGCCAGGAACCTCCACGCGATGGGCGCCGATGTTACGGAGTTTGAAGACGGCCTCGAAATTCCCGGCGGCCAAACTCTGCACGGTACGACCATCGATTCCGGCGGCGATCATCGCATCGCCATGGCCTTCAGCGTCGCAGCACTCAAGGCCGAAGGCGAAACGCTGATCCAAGGCGCCGAATCGGCGGCCATCAGCTTTCCTGAGTTCTTCGATCTGCTCGACCGGGCGGCTGAGAGATAAATTTGCACCCACTTTCCATGTGCCGCAAAAAGGCCCGATCCTCCACCGGGTCTTCGGTCTGACGGCAATCTCTGCTCTTCTCTGCTCTATTGACCCGCCGGAGGCGTCGTCGGAGCGGCATCCGTGTTCTTCGCCGGCTCCAGGCCGGGAATTACCGGCGCCGTCGCCACATTGCCGGTTGCGGCGTCATTCAGATTGATGCCGTAGTGCTGCAAGGTAGAGGCCAGAACCTGATACAGCAGCGCGCGGTCTTTGGCATAGGTCAAATTCGCAGTGATCAGATTGTCTTCTGCCACGGCCAGATCGCGCTCTTTCTGCAGCACGTTGGCTGTGGTGGAAGCACCTAGGTGCAGCTTCTTCTGCTCTGCATCGAGACTTTGACGCGCGTAGTCTTCCGCGGCAGTCGAGGCCTGTACCTGCGCCCGGTCGTTGGTCAACGCGTACTGCTGCTGCACCACCTGCATGCGGATCTGCGTATAGAGCTGTTCGAGGTGCATCTCGGCCTGCCGGTACTCGATCAGCGAGCGCGCCTGGTCTGCCTGCGCCGTGCGGTTCCGGATATCGACTTGAAAGTTAAATCCAAGGCCCTTATTCGGAGAGCTGCCGTTGACCAGATTGCTCAACACCGTGGGAAAGTTGCTGCTGCTTGTTGCACCACAAGGTATGTTGAAGATGTTGCACGCCGTGTTGGGCGAACCGCCTATTCCCTGGCCTCCATAGAAACCGTACACATCGAGGGTCGGCAAGAGAGCATTGCGCGCGCCGCGCAGTGTGATCTCATCCTTTCTGATCGCCAATACCGCCTGTTCCAGCTCCGGACGATTTTCGAAAGCTACCTGCGCCAGTTGATCTGGCGTTTCCTTTTCCTCCGCGAGCGGGTCCAGGTTCACGCGATCCGTCGGAATGATCGGCGCGGTCACCAGCGCAGGATCGTTCAAGTTCCTCGCAATGGCCTGCTTAAGAATCAACTGCTGGTAGTTCAGGTTGCTCTGCGAATTGATCAGCGCCTGCTTGTCTGTGGCTACGGTCGAATCGGCCTGCACCACATCGAGCGGCGCCATCGTGCCCACTTCCAGTTGCTTGCGCGTATCACTGTCAAGTTGTGTGCTCTGTTCAAGCGCCCGCTGCTTGGCTTGCACATCCTCGTACGCGCTCACCACAACCCAATAGATATTCTCCACCTGATTGACTGTCGAGAGGACCTGCTGCCGGAACGTCGAATCCGTGATGCGGCGGTCCAGAATCGCCTCATAGACGAAGCGATTGTTCACCCAGATTCCGGCTCCTTGCAGCAGATGCTGTGTGACCGTCGCCTGGAAACTGGAGAGCAACTGCGGGCTATAGCTGTTGAATCCGTTGTTGGTGGTACGGCTGTTGTCCCAGGTGAGCGTCGCCGATGTGCCGGTTACCCATCCCTGCGCATAGGTAAAGTTGTACGAGTCGGTGTTGGTGTAGGCGCGGGGAACGAACAGGCTTGTCTGGGGCGACTTCTGGCGTTCGAACTGGATGGTGCCGCTTATCAGCGGATCGCGATCTTCCGGTGCGGGTCCTGCCCCATCCGTAGAAAGAACCAGACCCGAGCTGCCTGCCGTGGCGCCGCTCACCGTGCCCGGAGCGCCGCTCGCGCTCAGCGTCTGTGACGTACCACCCAAGGTGTTCTGCAAAACCGTTGCGCCGACGCCGCGCAGCGTAGAACCCGCCTTGGCGCGCAGCAAATCCGTATCGGCGATGTCAAGATAATAGCGGGAAATCGCGATATCGTAGTTGTTTTCAAGTGCCAGAGCGATGGCGTCGGAGAGGCTCAGATAGATCTTTCCATCCTTCACGAGATCGGTAAGCCGCACCGAGTTGTTGAAGTCCGCTTTAGCGATCGTGGTAGGGCGGTACATGTTAATCGGATCGCCGAGAAGCCTGCCCGACGGTTTTGAAAAGTCCCGGTCCGACGGCCGCAGGAAAAGCGGCTCTGTCTGCGTCGGAACTGGAGCGGAAGGCAGTGTAGACGCGGATTTTGTAGTCGTCTGGGTGGGCGTCTCCTGGCCGAATCCCGGGGGTACGCACGTAGCCAATGAAAGCATGAGGGCGGCCCATGCTCGTAACCGGCTTCCTGACGTCCCAACACGCTGCTGCTTAAACACACGTCTACTCTCCAAATGCATGATCCTCTCCACAAGTTTGTCGCGACACCCGGGATGCCACTCTTCAGACGGCTTGCCAGCCCTTCCGGATGCAAATTTGTAGCCTCGGGGCCTACTCGCTTCCGGCAAAGGTCTCTAAGACTTGTAGTACGCGGTCATTTACCGGATCGTTCCAGCCTCCGCTGCCGCTTCTCGCCGGACCGTTTCCAGTGTCCAGCGCAGAAACCTGAGTATATCCCACTCACTTCTTCCGGCCGCCGCGACTGGCAAGGTCGGGTAACCTGTTATGCAGCCAATGAACGCGGCAGAACAGATCGAACCCGGTTTCAGTGCAAGGCCGCAGGCCTGGCCGCAGACCTGGAAGCTGACTCTTGCCTACGATGGAACCGATTTTTCTGGTTGGCAGGTCCAACCGGACAAACCGACCATCCAGGGTGAATTGCAGGCTGCTCTCGGCCGCGTTACAGGTGAGTCTCCCTTGCCCCAAGGCTCAGGCCGGACGGACGCCGGCGTTCATGCATTGGCGCAGGTAGCCAGCTTTGCCTTACACGCGCCAATCCCACCCGAAAATCTGCGCCGGGCCCTGAATCGGACCCTCCCTCCGTCCATTCGTGTCTCCGCAGCCCAAACGGTGCGAAGCCTTTTTCATGCGCGGCACGCGGCGGTGGCCAAAACCTATGAATACCGGATCTTCCGCAGAGCAATCTGTTCCCCATTTCTAGCGCGGTTCGTTCATGTCCAACCCTGGCCCCTGGACTTCGCCAAGCTCGAAGCGTCTGCTCGTATCTTCCTTGGAGAACATGACTTCTTCAGCTTCGCCGCCACCGATCCCGACCTCGCTGCTCGCCGTTCCGTAAACGAGACGGAGCTGGGTCAAACAGCCGCGATCACCACCTCGACTGTACGGACCGTCTTTTCGTCCGCCTGGGAACAATGTGAGACGGAAGAAGGCAGCCTCTGGGTCTACCGCGTTCGCGGCAACGGCTTCCTGCATCACATGGTCCGCAATTTGGTGGGCACGATGCTCGATGCAGGCCGCGGGCAGATGGAAGTCAATGAGATCCCGAAGATCTTCGCCGCGCGCTCTCGCTCCGAAGCCGGGCCCACCGCACCGGCACGGGGCCTGTTCTTGCATTCCGTTGAGTATCCTGACGAAGAATCGTGAATCAGCGCTTGATAAAAGGCCGTTCCTGCTACCCTGAAATCCAACCGTCATGGTCCTTCTTGCCCACAATTCGGCTTTTTCCCGGGTTACCGCGTTGGCTGGCCGACGAGCTTTACACAAAGCGTTTGCGTGGCTGCACGCCAACCCGAAGAGGATCATGGATTGGCAGGCAAAGCTGGTGTCTATCCCGGCGCCGCTTCACGGCGAGGCCGAGCGGGCAGCCTGGCTCGCCGAGCAGCTCGCCGCGGCGGGATTGACCGAGATTGCAACCGACGCAGCCGGCAATGTCTTAGGGGTTTTGCCCGCAGCGGGCTTACCTCCGGAAAGCTCCGGTCCCGTGGTCTTGCTCTCCGCGCACCTCGACACGGTTTTTCCGGCGGAGACGCACCTCAGCCCGGTCATCGATGGCGACCGTCTGACCGCTCCTGGAGCCTGTGACAACGGGGCCGGCGTCACCGGATTGTTGGCCATCGCCTATGCCCTGCGCCACGCAGAGATGGAATTACCCGTCCCCCTGGTTTTTGTGGGCAATGTGGGCGAGGAAGGTGAAGGCGACCTGCGCGGTATGCGCCAGATCTATGGCCAAAGCCCGTTGGGTGGCCGCGTTGCTGCACACATCGTCCTCGATGGCGCAGGTGCGGATGGCGCCGTAACGCAGGCTTTGGGTAGCCGCCGATTCCAGGTTATGATCTGCGGCCCGGGCGGCCACAGCTTCACCGATGCCGGCACGCCGAACCCAATTGCCGCCATGGCTTCAGCGCTTGCCGTACTGGCAGAAACTGCGCTGCCTGATCACCCTCGAACCACTTTGAATCTGGGCACCATTCGCGGCGGCACCAGTGTGAATTCGATTCCGGAGTCGGCACACGCAACCGTCGACTTCCGCTCCACCAGTCCCGAGCAGTTGCTGCGCCTTGAAGTTACTCTGCGCCGCTCTGTAGAAGATGCGGTGGGGAATTCCAATCTGAAAGCAAAAGCTTTGGGATTGCCTACCAGGGGACTGCTCTCCTTCGCCATCGCTCAAATCGGAGACCGTCCGGCAGCACGGTTGTCCGATGATTCTCCTTTGCTCGATGCCTTGCGTGCAGTCGACCGCCACCTGGGTTTGCGCACCGATCTCCGCCTCGGCTCGACCGACGCAAACCTGCCGCTTTCTCTCGGCGTTCCAGCTTTGGCGATCGGCGCCGGCGGAGAAGGCGGCGGGGCGCACACGCTGGCCGAGTGGTACTCGGCTAAACACCGCGAGCTGGGTTTGCGTAGAATCCTGCTCCTTACCCTGGTGATGCTCGAGTGGGCCGCCGAACAATAAGCCGAACAACAAATTGAGCAACAAAATCGAGCAATAATTCAGGAGCGTGATAACCACCCACGCCGGAGTTGTTAAGCTACCCGTACCACCACTCTTTCCGGCTGGCCACGTCTATACGGACGAGCGGCCAGTCCGTCCGCGAAAAACCGCCATTGGATGACCGGACGAATCGGGCACAACTGGCTATACTGGGAGTTGGTGCATCAAAGCTAGAGAACTGGTGTATCAAGAAGCTAGCCGGGAGGCCGGCTACGTAACGAGGTTACTGAAAACTTTATGAAATCGTTCTTCGAACGGCTGCGCGTCCGCCGTCTCGCTTCGACCTTCGTCCTGCTGGCCACCCTGTCGGCCGCCATTGTTGCAGGCTCCTTTGCGGCCCATGGAGTTCGTGGACAGGAGCAGCAGGCTTCGAGTGCCGACGCAACACCTCTCAAGATCGTCAATTCCACGATTCCGCCGAACGAGTTTGTGAAGATTGCCCATGAAGTTGCCCCGGCAGTGGTAAACATCAATACTCAAACCCTGCCGAAACAATCGGACAACCGGGGTCGCCGCAACTTCCATTTCCGCGCGCAACCCAATCCGCAAAATCCCGATGACGGCCAGGGCGACGACGATCAACAGGGGCAGGGCCAGGACAACTTCCAGGATTTCTTCAACCGCTTCTTCGGCGGCCAGATTCCCGGCCAGCCGGACGGCGGCGATCAGGGCGGTCAGGTCCAGGAGTCGCTCGGTTCGGGCTTTATTGTCGATCCCAAGGGCTACATCATCACCAATAACCACGTCATCGACAAGGCCGATAAAATCTACGTCAAGCTCTCCACCGATCCTGATACGCAGGATCTGGGCCGGCCCGCGCGGGTGATCGGCGTCGACAAGGCCACGGATCTGGCCGTGATCAAGATCGACACGAACACATCCTTGCCTATCGTGAAGATGGGCAACTCCGACGAGGCGCAGGTGGGCGACTGGGTAGAGGCCATCGGCAGCCCGTTTGCGCTGGCGCAGACCGTCACCGCCGGCATCATTTCTGCCAAAAACCGCACCATCGAGCCGGGCGCCAGCGGCCAGTTCCAGCACTTCATTCAGACCGACGCAGCCATCAATCCCGGCAACTCCGGTGGACCGCTCCTGGATATGAACGGTAACGTGATCGGCGTCAACACGGCTATCTACACGCAGTCGGCCGGTTACGAAGGCATCGGATTCGCCATGCCCTCGAACACCGTGGTCTCGGTCTATAACGATTTGATCAGTCCCAGCCACAAAGTGGTCCGCGGTTCCATTGGCATCCAGTTCCGTGAGGGACTTTCAAGCGCCGTCAACCGTGTCTATGGGTTCAAGAACGGCGTGCTGGTGCAGGAGGTTCAGCCGGGTGGTCCAGCGGACAGATCCGGGATCAAGGCAGGCGACATCATTACTTCCATCGATGGGCGCAGCATCAAGGACGGCGACGATCTGGTGAATGAGATTGCCAGCCGTAAGCCCGGCTCGACTATTCGTCTCGGCTTTTTGCGCGATGGCAAGCAGCAGGATACGACCGTTACCATCGGCGACCGCGATAAAGTCTTCGCCGAGCTTGGCAATCAGCAAACGGAGCAAAACCCGGAGAGCTCGGGCGACGCCGGTGAAACCAAGCTGGGGCTCGTCGTCCGCGACGTTTCGCCCTCCGTAGCCCAAAAGATTCATAACTCCGGCGTGGAGATCGAATCGGTCCGCACAGGCTCTTTCGGAGACCTCCAGGGACTCGAGCCCGGCCTGATCATCACCCACGTCAATAAACAGCCTACGGCCAACCGGGACCAGTTTGAGGCGATCGTCAGCAAGCTCAAGACGGGCGATGACGTGGTCTTCGAAATTGTCGATCCGAAGCATCCGGAGGAAGGAATTAACGTAGTAGGGGGCACACTTTAAAGAACTTAGACAAAGCGCCGGGTGCGAGTTTACCGCATCCGGCGCGTTTCATTTGGGTTTGCTTGGGTTCTAAAGTGACGTGTTCAGTTTATTTTCTCCTTGTCGCGTGTGGAACGATCCGTTAGACTGCACGAACAGTCCAAGTGATTTTAGATTCATTTTTTGAGGTGATATCCTCATGCTTTCTTTCCGAGCCGTTCTGGCACCTATGATTTCCGCAGGCCTGCTGGTTGCGCCGGCGTTTGCATCGCGCGCGCACCACACCTCGGCCAGCAGCTCGACGCACCGCTCCAGGCGGCTGATCTCCCACCGCTCGCATCGTCTCCATGGTCAGCAGTCGATTGATCCGGAAAGGGTAACGCAGATTCAGCAGGCTTTGATTCACGAGCATTATCTGACCGGCGCTCCGACCGGTAAATGGGATGCCACCACGGTCACCGCCATGCAGAAGTACCAATCTGACCAGGGCTGGCAAACGAAGCTGATGCCCGACTCGCGCGCCCTCAAAAAACTTGGGCTCGGACCGGATTACTCAAACGCCCTCAATGCGAAGAACTCGAACTTCGCCGCACCTCCATCCAACAGTTCCATCCCCGCATCTCAGAATGCAGGCTTTACGGCGGCATCCGGCGTCAATCAATAAAACCTTTCAGGCAGTAAAACCCATCAGGGCCTTGCAGGCGGCTTCGGCATCCACTTCAGCAGAAATTCGTATCGCTCCCGCGTTGTATCCGGCCCTGCAGTGATCTCGTTATCGAGATGCAGGACGGTGCCGTCCTTATCGAAACGCGGCCATAGGGGCAGGCCCGGGCCGTTGGGATCGCCGGTCTTGGCGAAGTTGGTCCAGTAATCCATCATCTCGTCGCTCAGCTTGCGATCCTCCGGCAGCCAATCAGCGCCGGGCCGCGTGTCGAGCGTTCCGAAGACGTATTCGATGTCGTCCGAATGAAACGCAAACCAACCGGGATGAAACTTGCTGGGGGGTGCGGGCTGCTCAAAGTGGTACCGGTAAACCGGCGCATCGCCCGTCCTTGTCTGTGCATCGATCCACTTCCAGGTGCCGAAAGCAATGAACGTATCGCTGTTGTAGTCGATCGCGGAGCGCGCGGCTTGCGCGTCGGTATCACCGGGATACAGCGAAAGAAACTCGGCCGCGCGCTCGCCATAATTCTGCGCGGCAAACTCTTTCCACTTCGCGGCCGTCATGCCGACCGACAATTGAAACTGCTCGTCGCGATTCCATCCAGCGAGCAGCGGCACGTGCGCCTGCTTGCCGGCAGCGTAGGTCGCAGCTATCGGTTCGGTGAGCAGCTTACCGTCAATCACCGGAGAAAAACCCGGGGCGCCTTGTCTTTGGGCTGCCTCGGCGATCGTTTGCGCGGGCAGGTCACGCAGTTCCGCAAGCGTCGAAACGCCAAGCGAGGTAACCCAGTCCTGTTCCCGCTGTTCGCGTTCGGCCAGTGACGGAGTATCGGGAGCGCCGAGGTTCATCGCCCCGCCGCTCTCGCCGATTGCCTTCTCAAAGAGTCCCTGCGCAGACGCTGCGGCCATCAATGTGCTGACGGCAGACGAGCCGGCGCTCTCGCCGAAGATCGTGACATTTTTCGGATCGCCGCCGAATTTTTCGATATTGGCATGAACCCAGTCGAGCGCCGCCACCATGTCCATCAGCCCATAGTTCCCCGCCGCGCCGTTGGCTTCTTTTGCCAGATCGCTCGTGGCCAGAAAGCCGAAAACGCCAAGCCGGTAATTGATGGTGACGAGCACCACGCCCTTGAGTGGAAGAAAGTCCCCATTATGGCGCGGCTCCGAGGCCGAACCCGCGAAATAGCCGCCGCCATGAATCCAGAACATCACCGGCAGCATACTGTGTTCATCGGCGCTCGCAGGCGTGAAGACATTCAGGTAAAGGCAATCTTCGCTTTCTCCGCCGTCCTGAAAAATCATGTCGGCGAAGACAGGACCTTGCATACAATGCGCGCCGTATTTCGTTGCCTCGCGCTTGCCCTTCCATGGCACGGGCGGCGCAGGCGCCTTCCAGCGCAGTTCGCCTACGGGCGGCGCGGCATACGGAATGCCGAGAAACGCGCGCACCTTGTCCTCGTTGATCATCTTGCCGTGGACTTTGCCTTGCGCCGTCTTCACCATCAGCGGATCGGCGCCCACGCGCGCAGAAAATCCCAGCATCAACATCCCAACAGCCAGCAGACAAATGATTCGCGTTCCAGAAAGCATGGGAAATCCCTCGCGCAACACCATAGCAGATGCGCGAAGGCAGCACGCGCAGATTGATTTCGAATCAAGCGTTGCGCGCTATCGGATTGGCGGGCGCAGGATCAGCACTGCCTGCTCACGATCAGCGAGGAACTCAGCGATGCGGATTGCATGATGCCGTATCAGCGCCTCCGCTACAGCCGTCGGATAATTGCATCCGCGATGCCAGATTACCTTCGGAGGCGGACCAAGCGTGGTCGCCAGTTCATAGAAATCGGCATCCGCCGTCACGATGGTGAAATTGTTCGCTTGGGCAAACTTCCAGATAGAGGAATCAGTCGCCTGGTGTAATCCTTCCGTGATCACATGCGATGAGTCGGGGAACAGGTCAGAGATGCGCGCGACAAGCCGATGCGAGAGGTTCTCATCGAGCAGAAGCTTCATTGCGCAACACGTCGTCCCACGCGCGAAGCATACTCAAATACTGCGCGGAAATCGGCTGGCTCTAGTTCTGGATAATCCGCAAGAATCTGCTCTTCGGTTTCTCCCGCTGCCAACCAATCCAGAACATCCCACACAGTAATGCGGAGTCCTCGCACGCATGGCTGGCCAGATCGTTTGCCGGGCTCAATTGTGATTCGCTCGTCCATGGCTGTCTTCATCCAGATGATACCGCCGATCACGACAAAATGCGCTATCGCCTCACACCATCTCCGGCGCCAGCAGGTCCGCCATCGTCTCCCGCCTTCGGATGAGCCGTGCCTTCGTGCCTTCGACAAGCACTTCGGCCGGCCGCGGCCGCGAGTTGTAGTTGGAACTCTGCGCCATGCCGTACGCACCCGCATCGAGCAGCGCCACCAGATCCTCCGGCTCGACCCGCATAAGTTTACGGTCGCGCGCAAAAAAATCGCCCGATTCGCACACCGGACCTACTACGTCTACTATCCGCGCCTTTCCTGCCCTGGGACGCACCGGGACGATCTCGTGATGCGCCTGGTAGAGTGCTGGCCGGATCAGGTCATTCATCGCCGCATCGGCAATCACAAAGGTTTTTTTCCCGTTGCGCTTCACATATAACACGCGCGCCAGCAGGGCGCCGGCCTGCGCGACGATAAAACGGCCTGGCTCAATCAATAGGCGGCCATCGAAATCGCCGAGCGCATTTTGCAACGCCTCCGCGTATTCGCACGCCTTCTCCATTGCATCGAAGCTGCCGCCGTGATAATCGATTCCCAGTCCGCCGCCCGCATCCACGGCCTTCAGCGTGATCCCTTCCCGCTTGAGTTGCTGCACGAGCTTGCTCACCCGTCCGATCGCCGCTCCGAACGGAGCTGCCGAACGGATCTGCGAGCCGATGTGTACGCTCACGCCATGCGCCTCCAGCCATCGGCTGTCAGCCGCGTCTTTGTAAATCGTCAGCGCACGACGAATATCGATGCCAAACTTGTGCTCACGCAGACCAGTTGAGATATACGGATGCGTATCCGCAAAGACATCGGGATTTACGCGCAGCGCGAAACGCGCCTTCTTCTTGAGCTTCTTGGCGCGCAGGTCGAGCAGTGCAAGCTCGGCCTCGCTTTCCACATTGAATTGGAGAATGCCCGCCTTGAGCGCGCGATCGATCTCCGCCGCTGTTTTACCCACACCGGAAAACACCACCCGGCCGACGGCCTCGGGCGCAGCGGCCAGCACCCGCTCCAGTTCGCCGCCAGAGACGATGTCAAAGCCCGCGCCAAGTCCGGCCAGCAGCTTCAAAATCGCCAGCGCTGAGTTCGCCTTCACCGCGTAGCAAACCAGATGCTCGCGGCTGGCGAACGATTTTTGAAACATCCGCAGCCGATCGGCGATCTGACGAGCTGAATATACATAGAGCGGCGTACCAAATTTGCGTGCCAGACTTTCGAGCGAGACGCCGTCACAAGAGAGCGGCGCGCCCGGCCGCGGATGATGAAACGGGCGCGAGAATGTTTGTTCTTCCACGGAATCAATCCAACACCAAAGAATATCTTGAGCCTACAGCATCGGGCGGCCCGGTTCGAAACGCCGTGGAAATGGCCGTCCAGTTACAATGACGGAATGACCGAGATTGAGAAAGTCGACATGGTGGGCGTGGGACTGAATGCGACTGACACCGTCATTCCCCTTGCTACCTACCCCGAGCGCGGAGCGAAAGTCGAGTACGGCGGACGCTCCATCATGCCGGGCGGCCAAGTGGCCACCACTGTGATCGCCTGCCAGACCTGGGGCCTGCAAACCCGCTACGTAGGCAAGCTCGGCGATGACGACGCGGCCCGGCTGCACAAAGCGGCTTTCGATCGCGTAGGCGCCGACGCCCGCATCGTCACGGTCTCCGAACATGCCAGTCTCCATAACATCATCATGGTCGATAGCGGCGGCGAGCGCACGATCCTCTGCCAGCGTGACGAGCAGATGGTTCTGCGTCCCGAAGAGCTCCATCGTGCATGGATTGTGAATGCGCGCGTGCTCCATGTCGATGGATTCGATACAGCGGCAGCTACGCAGGCAGCAAGTTGGGCTCGCGCTGCCGGCGTGCCGGTTGTCGCCGATCTCGATGAGCCCTATCCCGGAATCGATGATCTCATCGCCAACATCGATTACATGATCGTGAACAAGAGCTTCTCCTGCCGGCTCATGGACGACAGTAATCTGGAACGGGCTTTGCGCCGAATGCAAGCACGGTACGGCTGCCGGCTGAGCGCTGCAACCCTTGGCGAAGACGGAGTACTTGCCTGGGACGGCCGTCAGCTTTTGCACTGCCCCGCTTATCGCATCTCCGTTGTCGACACCACCGGCGCTGGCGACATCTTTCGCGCGGGCTTCATCTACGGATTACTGCGGGATTGGCCTCTGGAGCGGCAGCTCGACTTCTCCTGCGCCGCAGCGGCAATGAACTGCATGGCCGTGGGCGCCAGAGGTGGAATTCGAAGCGTTGAGGCGATCGAAAAACTGATGGCAACGGCTTCGCACTACCCCGCGGCTTGCGATGCATGGGTAAACGGCTGAGCGCGCACACCACTCCATGCGCGCGTGCGGTCCATACCCAGCGCGCTTAAAACTGGAATCCTAAACGAGCGCCTTAAACGATTGCGTCGATGCGCGTCGTCAGATTGTTTTCCGCAGCCACGATGCTGCCGCCACTGGCTACGGCTCCGCTCAAATTGGGATCGTCGGCAACGTATTCGCCTCCGGAGTACGTTACGTCTGCGGTGTACGTCTTGCCGGCGATCGTCGTGGAGAACCCAACATTCACTACCAGCTCGTCCACCTGCGAAGCCGTCAGTTGAGCCGCGGAAAGAACCGATGCGATGCCTCCCATAGGACCTCCATAGAAAGCATGGATAGAACTTGCCTGGCATCCCAATCGGCAAGAGCCGTGCAAACTTGAGCCGGCTCTCGATTATTTTCGGAAATCGATGAAATGATTGGCTTAAGGCCGGCAGGAGCCTTCCCGGGACTGTCTAAAAATCAAACAGCCGCTCTCCGGATCAGCGCGTCTGTACCGGTGGGATTAAAATTGATGACCGGTAGGATTAAAATGAAGGAAGTGGCTCAATTCTCCAGCTTCCACGGCGAGAATCCCGGCCTCGGCTTCAAAAGGGGAAATTGACTGTATGCCTTTGATAAAAACCTCCAATCCGGCCCTCGGCGAGAACACCTTCCGCAATTTGGCCGGAAACCAATATGGTGGTCAGTACGGCGGCATGATCGATGCTACCGCGCGGATGACCCTGAGCGGAACGGTGAACAAAACCGGCATCCTGCTGCTCTGCGCCCTGGCAACCGCTGCCTGGACATGGAATGATTTCCTTGCATCCCGCGATATCAGCGATGTAGCCGGCCAACTGATGATCGGCACATTTGGCGGGCTGATCTTCGCCTTCATCACGATCTTCAAGAAAGAGTGGGCTCCGGTCACCGCGCCCATTTATGCGCTGCTCGAAGGCATGGTGCTGGGCGGCCTTTCTGCCATATTCGATCTTCGCTATCCCGGCATCGCCATTCAGGCTGTAAGCCTGACCTTTGGCACTCTGCTGGTCTTGCTGCTAGCCTACCGATCCGGTCTCATTCGCGTCACAAACAAGCTCCGGCTGGGGATTGTCGCAGCTACCGGCGGCATCATGCTCTTCTACTTTGCCGAAATGCTATTGGGCTTCTTCGGCATCCACTTCATCACGGTAAACGGCGCCGGCCCAATCGGCATTCTCTTCAGCCTCTTGGTCGTCGGCATCGCGGCGCTCAACCTGGTGCTCGATTTCGACTTTGTCGAGCAGGGCGTCAGCTATGGCGCACCGAAATACATGGAGTGGTACGGCGCCTTCGGCATCATGGTCACGCTGGTATGGCTCTATCTGGAAATGCTGCGCCTGCTCTCGAAGCTCAACTCGCGGAGATAAGCAAGCCGCAGTCAGCGGCTCATACTTTTTCAGTCCGCACCAAAAAGAGAGCCTTCGTCCCCCGACGAAGGCTCTTCCTGTTTCGTCCCACTGAATTAGGACCTGCTCACTGCTCCCTGCGCCGAGATCAGCATAAACGTGACACTGTCCTTCGTTGTTCGCTTGTGCGGCGTTCCCCGCCGGATCACTAACATATCGCCTTTGTTCAGCGTGAAGGTCGTCGATCCCTCCGACTCTGGTGCGAGCCACTCGCCCGGTCCGGTGCTGTGTCCATTCCTCGGTGTTCCGCCCACCTGGTACACCGTTGATCCTTCGAGAATCTGAAAGACGTGATCGCGCTCCTCGTGCCATTCGAATTCTTTGCCGCTCTTCGTCTTTTCCGTGGTCAAAACTACGGTAATGCTCTTACTGCTCACCAGGTTGTTGTTGCCGGGACTCGCACTCAGCGCAGCAATGTCATCGTGAAGAGTCTCAGCAGTAAAAACCTGGAAGGAAGGCCCGCCTGCGCCCGCAGTCTCCTGCGCAGCCGCATGCGAAGGAAACAATGCGGCGTCAGCAAGCGTGAAGCCCGCCGCAGCAGCAGGAATAGCGCGCAAAAGATCGCGCCGGCCCGGATTCGTGATTGCCGATTTGTCCATGAGATCCTCTCGGGAAAGTACCTTCGTCAGAAAGTAAACCACTCATCGGGATGGTTTGTCAGCGCCGCGTGCCGGAAGCTGAGACCGCAAATCTCCTTTGCGATCTTCAATCCTGAAATTGCCGTAACCACGGGGTCATGAGCGCAGCCGCCTTTTGCGGCTGCTCGTAGGCGGCAAAATGGCCGGCATCGGCAATCAGGTGGTACTCACACCCCCCGCGCGCCGCTTGAAATGCCTCCATCTCGGCCGGGCTCACGGATAGATCTTCGCCGCCGGCAATGGCCAGAACGGGAACGCCGATCGTGGTCACTGTGGGAACGGAATCGGGCCGCGTGGCAAGTCCGGCCTGCACAGCCACCACCGCATCCGCCGTCAATGTCATCTGCGCCCGCACTTCGGCGACAATCTCCGGCTGGCGCGTCCGCGCCGTAGCGCCCACCAGCGTCTGCGCCATGCCGTCAAGGAGTTTCGCCGTTTCACCGGCTAGCGCCCGGGCAATCGTGTCCGTGCGCTTGAGCAGATTGGCCTCCGCATCCGGCTGCGGTTTCGAGCAGACGAACGCCAGGCCGCGCATACGCTCTGGCGCTCTGCGCCACAGCTCCAGCAGCACATAACCGCCGATAGAACAGCCCGCAAAGACGGCATCCGGCAGTGCAAGATCATCGAGAAGAGCCAGAACATCTGAAGCAAGTTGCGCCATGGTCAGCACAGGCGCATCGGGAACCTGCGCAAAGCCGCCCGCAGGCAGTTGCTGCGCGCCCAGCTCTGAACTTCCATGGCCGCGCAGGTCGGGAACGACCGCGCGCACTCCGCCGATTCGCTTGATCAGCGGACGCCAAAATTCACTGTCGACGGGAGTGGGATGCAGAAAAATAACAGGCAGACCCGAGCCGGTATCACTAAAAGCGAATCGGGAGCCATTTACGAGATAAGTGCCATTCATATACCAGGAGGATACGCTCCCGGCAGATTGGCGGCCTCTTCGGGAATACCGATCCACGCAGCCACGTACGCCACGCCCACCAGCCCGCTCGAAATGATTAAGCCGATGACCGCCACAATGCGCACCGTCGAAACGTCCCATCCGTTCGACTGCGCCAGCGCCACGCAGACGCCCGCGATCTGGCGGCCCACGCGTGGCCGGATCAACGGCCTGCCCGCCATGGGCCGGCTCGCGGAAATCGCCGCGCCACAGCTCGAGCAAAAGCGAGCGTTCACCGGTAATCGAGCTCCGCAGTGCTGACAGAAGACGGCCATCTTCATTTTCTCCTCGCAGAGAACCTACTATCCTCACATTACGGTTGGCAGGCTGCTTTGGTTCCGGCATTCGAGCCGATCCCTGTGAACCATGCGGCTAGCCGTTACGTCCCCTTGTAAGGACTGCGCAGGCACTTACGGGCCGTGTCTGCGCGGGAGGTCGTAGGGCCCGTATCGATGGCTTGCTGATAGTCCTTGACCGCTAACGGACGCTCGCTGATCAGGTCATGGCACTCACCGGCAGCGAGCAGCGACCGGATCTTCAGCTCAGACCCTACATCCGGAATTCCGGCAGCTTCCTCATAGGCTCGGGCGGCTTCCGCATAATGGCGTTGCCCGCGCAGCGCGTCGCCCAGTCCGAAGTCCGCCAACTCCAGTTTGGCTGAGGCGAAGTACCCTGGCTTCGTGCCGTTGGTCAGAAGCTGGCGGTACGCGGTCACCGCTTCCATCCCCTCACCCGCATCTTTACGGAGATTGGCCTCTTCCAGGCAAAAGAGGAAGTCGCGAGGGTACTGGTTTTTCAGAACCAACACCACCTGGATCGCCTGCTGATACTTTGCCTCGCGGCGCAGGAATAACGCGATGACGGTCCTAGCATCCACCTTCGTCACAACGCCCCGGTTCGCGGCGTCGTCCAGCAGCGCCATGCCACCGGACTTCGAGCCGGTAATGCCGGCAAATCCGATCATCACTTTGAACGGCCAAGGCAATGCACCTACGACATAGTCGTATACGCCCACAATCAGCTTTGCATCCACGTAATTCGGGTCCAGCGCGAGCGCGTGCTGCGCATCATCTTTGGCCTTGGTCGCCAGCCGGAAACCTGTGCCGAATCCCCGCTCCACGATGGCCACATAGGTGCAGCGCAGGCTCCGCGCCCAGGCGCGGGCAAAGAGCGCGTCCACGTCATTCGGATTCTGGCTCAACCGCCAGTCCGCCTCGTGAACCGCCTGATCCGCCAAAGAAAAAATGCGGTCGCGCTCCTTGGGGTCTTCCTGTGTAGCGTGACGGCCGGTCAAAAACCCATCGTTGGCATAGAAGGTCGTATCGAGCAGATCCTGCCGGTAAAGCTCCTGGAACACGACCGCATTGAGCAGGTAATCTGTGGCCTGCGGGTCGCCCGTGTGTTCCTCTTGATAGCGCTCAAAGCGCGCCACCGCGCCTGGATAGTCCAGGTCATAAAAATGCTGGTATGCCTCCTGCACTCGGAGGTCATTGTTCATGGGATTCGTGTCTACGCTCGCCGCTTGCACCGGCCGGGCAAGCCCCATGCACGCGAGCACCGCCAGTCCTGCTTCAAACCATCTCATCTTGCCGCTCAAATCTTTCCTTCGTCCCCAACCGCACGCCGAATACCCCTGCACCAAACCATCGTGAGGGATCATTCCATTCATCGCATCCCCTCATGCATGCAACGGGCGGAAACTGCTGCAGTTCGGGCGCACATAATCCTTTCTCATGAATATTTTGCAGAAAGACTTTGCAGGAAAAGTTGAAAAACTTGCTTTCCCAGCAAAGGCTCGCCTTTTCTAGATTACCGGATTCACCTTCTAGAAAATAACCTTCATTTTTGATGCAATCAAAACAGTCCGCAGCGGGGATTTTAGATGGAAGACTGTCTTTTGCCCAGAAGCTTGCTCTGGAATGGTTAGACGAACAGATGCGATACTGGTTCAGCCATGCTGGCTCCTGAACATCCGCAACCAAGCTTGGGCTCAGTACGCACATCCGCGCTCGACTCGATCGAGGAGGCGCGTAAGCGTCTCATCGTGGCCCTCGATGTACCCGACGCGGCAACCGCTGCTGTGCTTGTGAACCGCCTGGAGCGCACCTGTCAATGGTTTAAGGTCGGTATGGAGCTTTTTACAGCCGCCGGCCCTTCGGTAATCGAACTCCTGGTGGCGCGTGGCCATTCCGTCTTCCTCGACCTGAAGTTCTGTGACATCCCCAACACTGTGGCGGGGGCCGTCCGCTCCGCCGCAGCGCTCGGCGTGCGTCTAGTGACGCTTCATGCCTCGGGCGGTCCGGCCATGCTGCAGGCAGCGCGCCAGGAGCTGTCCGGCTTGAACAATCCTCCACAATTGCTTGCAGTGACGGTACTTACCAGCATGGATCAGGCGCAGGTCAGAGCCGTCGGCTTGGAACGATCACCAGCCGAACAAGTCGAGCTGCTGGCGCGCATGGGTCTCGCGGCCGGAATCAGCGGCTTCGTCTGTTCACCGCAAGAGGTCGCCTCGCTTCGCAGGCTCACCGGACCGGAAGGCATTCTCGTTGTCCCCGGCATTCGTCCTTCCGGCGCGCAAACCGGGGACCAGAAGCGCATCGCCACACCCGCCTCAGCGCTGCGCCAGGGCGCCAGCTATCTGGTCGTCGGCCGGCCCATCACCCAGGCGTCCGATCCTGCCGGAGCGGCCGAAGCGATCCTCGAAGAGATGGCGGCAGGGATGGCTGAAGCGATCTGAATCGGCCCTGCAGCGAAAAGCCCGGCGGAATCGCCGGGCCTCTATGCGCTTTTCAAATCTGGCTTAAAGTTTTTCGTAGAAATCACACGCTGAACACGAGATATAGATTCCACCGGGAACTCCGCGCTCGCGATCCTTCACGCGCTTCACAATACGGGTGGGTTTGCTGCATTTCGGGCAGTCGGTTGACTTCGTCGTGTCCATTACTTTTTTGCGGTCGCCTGTTTTTGCAATCTTGGCCATTGATCGGGTATTTCTCCTTCATGGAATGTCTCTGCTCGCGTTCGCCACGGCGAACGGCTTCGACGGGCGCGGTCGCGGACTGCCTGGGATTTGCAACAGGATTGCACTTCAGGAAGCGGGACTCGCTCCCTTCAGTTTACATGAATGCCGGCTCGCGCTATCAGTTGGCCTTGCCGGTTTTGCGTTTCCTGGCTGCGGCTGGTTTTACCGCCTGCGGCTCGTCCAGGAGCTGGAAGAGCGGCGGAAGTTTCTGCCGGGTGCCCCAGGTCGTGCTCAGTCAGCCCGGGAAATAGATTCTCAATTTCTTCGTGATTTTTTCTTGGCGCGGACGGATTTTTTTGTTACAGTCTCGATCATCGGAATCCGGCATTTGTTTCTACCGGTTCTGGACAACACGCAGCGGGACACGCCAGTGCTTGGAACCACCGACGTATCCCTGACCACCATCACCTTTTCAACAGAAAGGCAATGCCATGGCTGTTTCTAAAAATACCCACCCACCCACTCCCCGCGCAAACCCCAAAAAGAAAACCCGCTCCAAACCAGATTCCGAACCGGATATGGAGCCGGATGCTCCGCTGCTGCCTATTCCACCGGACTCCAGCGTCCACTTTCCCGAAGTCATCGGCAAGACCGTAGCGCTTCTCTACTACGTCAACGACGCGCCAGGCGACTGGCAATCGCTGGAGGTGTGCTTTACCGACGGCACGTACTTCTCGTTTGAGCTGACGCCGCGCGTGGACGCGCGCGTCTTCTACGAGCAAATACACAGCGGCGGCGATGAGGAGGTGATCCGGGACTATGGGATTATTCCGGGCAACGCCCCGGAGAACGGCGACGGATAAGCAAGAAGAAGAAAAGGAAGAGGAAGAAGAAGAAAATGGGTGCCCAGAGCCTGCCCTTCGACTACGCTCAGGGCAGGCTCTGGGGCACCCTCGATTTATGCTTTGCCATCATCCTTGAGACCTGGGAGACCTGCAGAACCCTTCACGGCCGGGCGGCATAGTTGGCGCCTCCTGGAGGGGAAGTCGGAGGCGAAGGTTGATTGGAACCCGTCGAAGATGGTGTTGAAGATGGCGTTGAGCTCGGCTGACTGCCATTCGTCGCTGGCGCCGGCTGATTTGCCGAAGGCTGCGAAGCAGGCGGAGACGACGCCGGAGACTGATCGTCCGGGTTCTGGCCCGGCTGGTCTTGCGGAGGCGTTTTGGGCATCTGCACCGGACGCATCACGCCGGTATCTTTGTTCTGGTCATCCGGCAAGGTCTCGCCCGGCTTGCGCAGGCTCGGCGGTGCATCCGGCGCCTGCCGGTTCGGATCTTTTTCTACATCTCCCTCCTGCACAGTGCGCGTATTCGCAGCCAAGACCGGCGTTCCATCCGAGCGCATGAGGCCGTCGACCCTATTCTGGGTAAAGACCTCGAGCGGCTTGCCGACCTTGGCGATCTCCACGCGAATGACGCGGTTTCCGTTGATGCGGACAAAATCCACATCCCCGGGCGGCTTGCCGTAGATCCATTCCTCGAATGGCATCTGCCCTTCCGTCTCGCGGATCTTGTTCTCCGGCTCCCCTTTGGCGAAGAGCACCATATCGGTGCTCATGCCCACCCACACCTGGTGACTGAGAATCGCCTCTTTGAGCGGGGTTGGAAGCGTGTCTGTAAAAGCCTGGATGGGCGTCTTCACGTCAAAGGAGATCAAAGGAGCAAGCAGGGCCTTCACCTGCGCGCTGGTAAGGTCCGGAACGTGATCCTTGAAAGCCAGGGTAAGCCGCGATCCGGTCGGATCAGGCTCGCCCTGCACAACCGGATTGCTATAGTTTGGATCGCCGCCAATCTCTACGTGCCGCAGGAAGCGATGTTTGAAATCCGGTCCGCCATTCAGCGAAAAGATGATCTTCGACCGGTCAAACTTGACATCGGTTATCACCAGCCGGTCGCCTGGCTTTGCGCATAGTCCCTCACTCACGACCATGTTCAGATAGGCCTCGCCCGCCGGCTCAAGCTTGCCGTTTGCTACGAGCGTCAAACCTTTGTGCCCACGGGGAAAGGGCCGCATGGCAAATCCCTGCTCCGACTCCAAAGCGCGTTCCAGTTCGAGCCGGGTCTTGGTGCTAAGCTCGGTTTTGGAAAGCTCCACTTTCGTGGGCGTGATCTGCTGGTACCGCCGGTCGACCGGTCCCGTCGCAGCCGCCGGGCCCTTGCCGCTTGTGTCGATGGTGAGAACCTGGGCCGCTAGCGGAGAAGGCTGAAGCAGTGCGGCCAAAAACAGGGCGGTGGAAAGAGCCGCGGCGTACCTGCCTGCCAGGCGCACAGAACAACAGCGAACGGGACTTTCTGTGAGCAACTGAAGCCGCGCAGCCAGAGAAAGGAGCGAACGGATCAGGAAACGGGTCACGAAACGGGGCATGGGAACCTCCCATGTGCACGTTAAGCATTACGCAAAAACGAGGCGCGATCAAGTGAAAAGGGATGGGCCGCGGGAATCGTGCTAGAGACCATCACCCAAGAAGATGCATTCGAAGGCTGCGGTGTCTCCTCGAATCCCGCAGCAAATAGAGGAGGTTCAGCCCTGTCCGATGCGCAATGTCGATGGTGTCGGGGCTTGCCCAAAACTCCCGGTTCCTGCTGCCGCGCGGAAACTGCAGCAGCCGGACACGGCCCGCTCTTCCAGAAGGTGGACTAGGAGGTAGGCCGCCGACCTTCAGAAGAATCATCCGGTCCTGCCGCAGAGACTACGGGCGCGATTTGTACAAGCGCCGGTGCCGTGTTTTCCGGAACCCCCATGGCTGCTTCGTGCTGCGCACGGGCAGCGGCATCAAGATCCACGGGAATTCCGCCCGGCACCAGGACCGGCGCATTGTAGCGGAAGTCCAGCTCGCGCGTAATCCGGAAGATCAACGGTAGCGTTACGAGCAGCACAAAGAATGCGATCCAGGTGCCATCAAACCCGAACCCTCCACCGGTGAGCCAGAACGGCCCCATCGGATCGCCTTGCACCACAGGGGAATGCGTGCTGTCACCACTTACGGCGAGCCCGAAGATCAAGGCGCGGCTGGCCTTCCACCCGAAGTTCAGTCCCCAGCTCAGCCACAGAGCGCGCGTGCGCAGGTAAGCCGCCGAAAGCACCAGTCCCAAAGCGACGGAGACGGCGACGCTGGCGCGGTTCGACACCGGATTCGTGGCCTGCTGCACGAAGGCATAATATGCCGCGAAAGCCAGCGATGCACCCACGGGGCCAACTGCATACGCGAATCGTTGAAACCCGTAGCCGCGAAAGGCAATCTCCTCAGCCAGCGTGGCCATTGCAAAAAAAGCCGCATCCACTACCAACCAACCCCATGCCGGGAGCTGCCAGGAAAAAGCGATCGCAAGGCCGCCTCCCACGACCACGAACAACACACATACCAACGCCAAACCCCAGCCTGTCGCCAAACCGATTCCCAATTCGCGCATCAGCCCTTGGCGCCGCGGAAACCCCTGCGCGCTGACAGGGTGCATCTCGCGGTCCAGCCAGAATCCAAAGGCCGCGTAGCCAATCAACAGAAGAAACGCGAGCATGGCCTGCTCAACGACGGGATTCCATTGATCGCTGACCAAGCCCCGCGCTCCCAGGTGTGCAAACGCCCGGGCAAGGAAGAAATAGAGGATTGCCGCAAAAAACTCCAGCAGCGCGCGCGAGCGGCTTTGCGAAACCGGCCTGTTCATGCGCGCCTCCCGCAAGAAACTTCGGCACGAGGCTGGCCATGCAATTTCACGTGCGGATCAGACATATCCTCTCGTCTATTCAGATATTCAGACGTATTTCCGCTGGATTCGTCGAGACTTAACTCTCGCTATAGAACTGCGCAATATTCCGGAACTTGCGCTGGCGTTCGGACAGCAGCAGATCGATGGGCATAGCCTTCAGTATCTCCAGATGTTTCCTGAGCGTATTGCCCAGTATCCCGGCGCCGGTCTCACGATCTATATGGATGCCAGCCGGCGGCTCCGAGATGATCTCATCGACGCAGCCGAGCGCCGACACCTCCTGCGCCGTCACGCGGAGGGCCGCTGCCGCGCGGTCCTTATGCGCAATATCGCGCCACATAATGGCTGCGGCCCCCTCCGGCGGGATCACCGAATAAACGGCATTTTCGAGGATCAGCACGCGATCGGTGACAGCCAGCGCCAACGCGCCGCCCGAGCCGCCTTCGCCGGTGATGACCGAGATTGTCGGAACACGCAGCCGCGACATCTCGCGGATATTGCGGGCAATGGCCTCCGCCTGGCCGCGCTCTTCCGCGCCCAGGCCGGGATAAGCGGCCGTCACATCGATCAGCGCGATCACAGGCCGCGCAAACTTTTCGGCGAGCTTCATACACCGAAGCGCTTTGCGATAGCCCTCAGGGCTGGGCATGCCGAAGTTGCGCCGGATGCGCTCTTTCGTGGTGCCGCCTTTGCGAATCCCGATCACCAGCACCTCGTCGGCATCGAGACGCGCCATGCCGCAGATCACGGCCTCGTCGTCGCCAAAGGCGCGATCCCCGTGAATCTCGCTGAAATCGGTAAAGATTCGCTCGATTAAGTCCATGGGGTAGGGCCGTTGGGGATGACGCGCCTGTTCAACTCTGCTCCACGCCAATGCTGCTGCCTCTGCTTCAGGGGTGTTCCCTGCTTTTTGTTCGCTCATTTGTACCTGGGGTCCGGCGGCTCGCTCTGCCAGCCCTCCTGTGATTTTACGGGGCACAGCCGGTTGGGACAAAATCAAAGAATCTCTTTCGCGCCAGCGGGTTGGAACACCGCAGTCCTTCCGCCGCGCGAGCAGTTCATAAAAGCAGCCGCCAGCCCCCGCCGCTACACTGGGAGAGCCCGTGAGCGCAGTCATCGAACTTCGAAATGTGTGCTTTGCCGTCTCGCCAGGACGGCTGCTGCTGCGCGACGTTTCTCTCGCGGTGGAAGAAGGCACCACCACCGCGATTCTTGGCCGCAGCGGCTCAGGAAAATCGACCCTGCTGCGCACCGTGAACCGCTTGATCGAACCGACCCGCGGCGAGGTGCTGGTACGCGGCAAGCGAGCTGACGCAGCCGATGTGATCACACTGCGGCGAGGAATCGGCTACGTCATTCAGGAGACGGGCCTGTTCCCGCACTTTACCGTAGAACGCAATGTAGGCCTGGTGCTGGAGGCCATGGGAAAGCCGCGCGCCGAGCGGGTACAACGCAGCCGTGAGCTGCTCACGACGGTCGGCCTCGATCCCGGCCAATTCGCGCGCCGCTATCCGCATCAGCTCTCCGGCGGACAGAGACAGCGGGTGGGATTGGCGCGCGCGCTGGCTGCCGAACCCGGGATTCTGCTCATGGACGAGCCCTTCGGCGCGCTCGATCCGTTGACCCGCGCCGAGATGCAGGACATGCTGCGCGAGCTGCTTCTGCGCCTCAGGAAGACCGTCCTCCTGGTCACGCATGATCTGGACGAGGCTCTTTATCTGGGTGATCGCATTGTTTTGCTGAGTGAGGGATGTGTTGTCGCCAACTGCACACATGACGAGTTCATTCGTTCGCGGCAGCCGGAGGTCGAGCAGTACGTGCGGGCCTTTCATCGCGGCGAGCGCAACACGGCGGAGGAACGCAAAGCATGAGCGGCTTCCTCACACAATACGGCGGCGAAATCGCCGAGTTGACTGTCGAGCATCTCTGGCTCACTGCAGCGGCCATGTTGTTCGCTGTGTTGATCGCCGTGCCGGCCGGCATCTGGCTCACGCGCTCGCCGCGCTGGGCTAAGCCTGTGATCACCATTGCCAATATTCTGGAGACCATTCCTTCGCTCGCGATGTTCGGCTTTCTGCTGCCCCTGCCGTGGCTGGGCGATCGCGCGGCGCGCATCGCCATCGTGGCGCTTACGGCGTACGCGTTGTTGCCGATTCTTCGCAATACCTATGCGGGCATACGCGGCATCGATCCGGCGATTCTCGAAGTGGCGCGCGCGTTGGGACTCACCGGCGCGCAGCGGCTCTTCAAGGTTGAACTGCCGCTCGCGGCATCGTTTATCCTGGCGGGCCTGCGCACAGCCACCGTCACCTGCGTCGGCATTGCAACGATCGCTGCGGCTGTGGGCGCCGGCGGGCTGGGCGAGCTGATCTTTCGCGGCGTTGCTTCTGTCGATAACCGGCTCGTTCTGGCCGGCGCTGTTCCGGCGGCATTGCTGGCGCTGGCTGCGGATGGACTGCTTGGCCTTGCCGAGCGATGGTTCAAGGTTCCCGCGCAATGAGACGCCGCGCTCTGCTTCTGCTGTTGCCGGCCGCGGCAATCGCCGGGTGCGGACCTCCCCGTCTCGACCACCCGGTCATTGGCGCCAAGAATTTTACGGAGCAGGTTGTTCTGGGCGAGCTGCTCGCGCAGGAGATCGAAGCCAAGGCGCATCTCAAGGTCGAGCGCCGCTTTTACCTTGCCGGAAGTTACATCTGCCAGCAGGCGCTGGTCGCAGGCCGCATTGACGCCTACGTCGAATACACCGGCACGGCGCTCACGGCCATCCTTAAACAGCCTGTTGACCGCAATCCGCAGTCGGTCCTCGCAACCGTGCGCCGGCTCTATTCCTCACGCTACAGCGTTACTGTCGGACCGCCGCTGGGATTCGAAAACACCTTCGCGATGGTGATCCGCGGAGACGACGCGCGCCGTCTGCATCTGAGCACGTTGAGCCAGGCTGCACACTACACGCCGCAATGGCGGCTGGGCGTGGGCTACGAATTCGAGCAGCGTCCCGACGGCCTGCCCGGCTTGCGCAAAGCGTATGGATTCAAGTTCGACGGGCCGCCGCGCACGATGGACCTGGGCCTGCTGTATCGCGCCCTCAACGCGCATCAGGTAGACATGATTGCCGGCAACTCTACCGATGGACCGATCCAGGCCTTCGGGCTGACGGTACTCGAAGACGACAGGCACTACTTTCCGCCGTACCAAGCCGTGCCGCTGGTGCGCGACGATGCGCTGCACCATTGGCCGCAGATCCAGATAGCGCTTGACGCGCTCGCCGGCAAAATTTCCGCTGATGATATGCGTGCAATGAATGAGGCCGTCGATGGCCAGCACCGCGATCCAGCAGACGTAGTGCGGGAGCTTCGCATCAGGAAAGGGCTTTAGAGAAATGCGTAGATCGATTCCGCGTATCGCGCCTGATCATATACGAAAGGAAATTTGATTCTTCACTGCGGGCTTTTTGCGCCTTTGATCAGCCCGCAGAATGCTGTACCAAGAAAAATCAAGAGAAAAATTATTCGTCTGCGTGCGAATCGGGTACATCGCGCTCGTCGCGTTCAAGCGGAGGCATTTCGAAATCGATCCCTGGAGAACGCTCCTCCCCGTGGAAATTTCCCGAGGATTCCTGTTCCGCATGAATGTCGTGTTGTGATCCTGGTTCATCATGCTCGTCGCGTTCGAGCGGAGGCATTTCCACATCGATTCCTGGAGAGCGTTCACCATCATAAAGATGGTCGATTGGCTCTTCATGCGCAAAATGGGTTTCATCGCGCAGAACATCGACGCGATACCCGGCAGCCTCCGCGGCTTCCAGCGCTTCATCCACTGCTCCGTTCAGCTCTTCGACTGCTGCGCGATTGGGCGCGGCTTCGCCAGCCAATCGCAGTAGCGACGGCATCTGCGTCCACCAGAGAAGCTCTTCATAGCGCTCGCGAATGAGATACTCGCGCCCCTCCGCCTCGTGGACGCCCGTCAGCCAGCGCACGTCAGGATCGAGCCAGAGTGCAGGCGCAAGCCCCACGCCCCTGCCCGGCTGCGCGGATGATTCCGTCGCAGAGGACGCGCGCGTTTCTGTTTCGACTTGCATGCCAGGCACCGATTGCTCCTGGCCCACGCCGGCGCTCGTCAGCAGCACGACTTTCATGCGGGCCGCAACGCGCCAACCCTCCTCGCCCTCGAAGCCAAGCGCGCCGAAGGCCTGCGCAAAGGGCTCACGCAGGCGCAGCCGGTCGAAGAGGTCGAGAGCGGCCCGCTCCGGCTTCTCTGCGTCGACAGATTCCGCAAGCAGCTCCAGCGCGCACCAGCCCAGCAATGGGCCCCAAATGGCCGTGGCCGTGAACTGCGGGCTAGGGCTCGGCAGCACGCGGCGGGCCGCGGCCGTCCAAGGAGACGGAAAGAGCGCTTCGACCACAGGCATACGCATCGCCTCGCGCAGACGCCTGCGAAACTCTTCCGCCAGGGAAGGGACAACCTTTGGCTCTGTGCCACATGCAGGCTGATCTTGCTGCGCAAGCCGCGACGCATATGCCGGTTGCGCGAGCCGCAGAAATAGCGCAGTTCGCTCCCATGCCTGCTGGAAAAATTCGCTGCGCTCCCGTTCGCTCTTTCGATCGCCCGCCACGGCGCCCATTGCCCGGGGATGCTCAGCCAGATCGGCGAGCTGGCGCACTAGGACCGGATCGAGAATCCCGCGCAGCGCGTCATGCACGGGCCGCATTTCGAGATCAACCAGTGCGTCCTCGAGATTGGGAACGCCGCGCCCGTTGAGCACATCGCATAATCTGTCCCACGGCTGCTGGACCGTTGAATGCAGTTCGCGCCAGGCAAGAAAGACGTGGGACTGATAAGCGCGTAAATCCATTCTGAATCCGCGCTCCAATACCTCGCGCGCGCGGCGCAAAAATTCAAGACCGGTGAGCGAGTCGCGGTAGGCAAGCACCGCGGCTGAGTCTCCGCTAAGACCCAGCCCGTCGCGCAGCCGCCGTTGGTAAAGCTGTCCCGACCCCTTGTCGGCATAGGCCGCAGAGAAGTCGATCGTCCCATTCGCCTCGCCGTAATGGTTGTTGTAGACGACCAGCGCCCGCTCGTCCCCGTTCCGGTTCGAATAGGCGAAGACATTCTCATCCACCGAGCCATTGTCATTGAAAAAATCGTAGAGCAGAAAATTGGCGCTCTCCGCAAAAAGCCAGCGGCGCTTGAGCAGCGGCGTGACCTCGCGCTCGTGGCGCTCGACGAGCCATCGATCAGGATCCTCCTGGTAACGCGGCCAGCGGTATTCCATGCCGTACTTCTCGGTAAATCCCTCGATCTGGCCGTGACCGAACATCGGCAGGCCGGGTAACGTGGACATCATGACGGCCACGCCGAAATATTTGTCTCCTTTGCCAAACTGATCGATGGCCGTACGCTCATCGGGATTGCTCATGAAGTTGACGTAGCGCTTCATGATGTCGGGATCGAATTCCAACGTGTTTTTGATCACCGAGCGGTACTTTGCATTGTCCTCATCGCGCAACATCACCATGAACGCGCTGTTGTACACGCGGTGCATACCCAGCGTGCGGACGAAGTAGCCCTCCATCAGCCAGAATGCCTCGGCCAGCAGCAACGTGCCGGGAACCTCCTGGGCCACGCGGTCCACCACTTCGCGCCAGAACTCGTGCGGCATCGCGCGGTCGAACTCCGCCTGGTTCAGGCCGTACTCCGCACGGGAGGGAATGGCGCCGCTTGCGCCGGGACCGGGAAACCACAGCCGGTGAAAATGCCGCTTGGCCAGCGTCATCGCCGCGTCGAAGCGGATCACCGGAAACAGGCGGGCCACATGCAAAATGGTCTGAATCACGTGCTCGCGCACGGCCGGATTCAGGTAGTCGAGTTGCGCGGTGTCGTTCCAGGGAAAGCTTGTGCCGTCATTGCCGTGGTAGATATAGCGCGTTTCGCCGGTCGCCTTGTCGCGGCGCCGAAAGACCACAGCCGCATCCGACTGCTCAAAGTAGTGATCTTCAATCTTGATCTCCACGCGTCCGTCGCTTGAGAGATCCGGCCCCTCGAAGCTATAGGCCGGGTACGGCTTGTCCCATCGTGAGATGAACCACTCAGGGTGCTCAACTACCCACGGTGAATCGATGCCCATGTGATTCGGCACCATATCGCTCGCCAGCCGTATGCCGTGGTGATAGGCACGGTCGCGCAAATGGACGTAGGCCGCATCGCCGCCCAGATCGTCGGCGATCCGGTAGTCGAACAGCGAATACGCCGAAGCTACCGCATCGCGATTGCCGCAGAGCAGCTTGATGGTCCGTGAGGCGCGGCTGCGCTCCCACACGCCAATCAGCCACAGCGAATTGATGCCCCGGCGCGCGAGGATCGCCAACTCCTCGTCGGGAATTTCGTCGAGCCGGCCAATATGCCGGCCATATTTCCGGCTCAACTGCGCCAGCCACACGTAGGTGCTCTTTGCAATCAGCACAGCGCTCGGCATCCATGCCGTATCAGACGAGAATCGCTCATATTCATGCGCGGGATCGCCAAAGACAGGCACCTCGGCATGGGCTTCAAGAGCGGGGCCGTGCTGCCGTGCTGCCGCGCCGCGTGCGCCAGGTGGATTGAACTGCGCCCAGATGGCCAGTTCTTCCTCGCGGAGAATTTCGCCGGCCAGCTCCAGCAGCCGTTCCAGGCTGTCGCCGAGCAGCGGCTTCCAAAGTCTCCGGATGATGGCGAGCTGTTCGCTCAGGGAGCCAGGCGAGCGCAGTGCGGGCGCGCGCAAAAGATCGAGAAAGCTCACCGGCTTCGCATCGCCTATCGGAATCAGCGGCCGGGTTGCAAAATACTCCGGCAACTGCGCCGTCACCTGCTTATAGACCGTTTTTTCGGCGAGCCATTTGTCCTCGAACAGCTCCTCGAATGGCCGAAACGCCTCATTACGGTTGGCCGACCACAGCAACAACAACTCTTCGAGAGCTGCCTCGCGGTGCGAAAAGCCCGCAGTCGAGCCCGCCAGCCATTGGCTGGGGGTTTCCAGCCCGCGGATTATGCTCGTGCCCGGAAACTGCTCCACAAACGCGAGCAGCATGACGTCGAGCGCATGAGCGCCCACACGCGCGCCGAACCAGTCCAGCGCGCTCGCCAACACTTGCGGATCATATTGCTGGCGATAGCGCGCCATCAGCACGTGGCTGGCTTCATCAATAAGGCCCATGGCGAAGAGTTGGCCGGCGTGAACGGCATGCTCGGGATATTTCTCAATTTCGCGCACCTGATTCATGCGGTGAGCAAACTCGCGGCAGGCGGCCACGTTCGCAAAAACCACGTTTCCTGTGTAAGAGAACAGGGTTTCGGCGAACTGATAACGTTCGCGCGCCTGGCGCGCAATGTGAAATTCCATCATCCGACGTCAAACTCTCCGCTTCTGTCCCTCAGAGACTCACGATTTTGGAACAAGGTGCCGGAAACGCGATTCTAATCTTCCGCCGTCATAACCAGGACAAAACCCCTCCAGAGGAAGCATAAAGGACAGCTCTTGCGATCTGTGCATGGCAGGGTTTTGCCGGCAAATAACCTGACAAATTGAAACCTCAGCCCCCGAAATCGTCTGAATCAGTGAGATGGGGTCGCGAGCCGCGGGGATGGTTGAAGTTCTGCTCGTCTCGGCGACGCCTTTTCACGGTCTGGCGCACAAGGAACAATGGCAGCAGCCTCCTAACCCTCCGCAGGGGGTCGGCTGAAGTTTCCCCACCTGGGAACCCGAAGTCAGCGGGCTTAAGATACATTCTTCGTTCCTGTGAGCAGCGGCTTCGCATAGATCAGCGCCGCACGTCCTCGAGGATAGAAATGCTCTTGCCTGCTCTCACAGGTGTAGCCCTGAGCTTCATAGAGGCAGATTGCCGGGGAGTTCTCTGCATCGACATGCAACCAGATGTGGGTTGCCTCCACGGCCAATGCAGAGTCCTCAATATGACGCAACAACGCGCCGCCAATCCCGCGCCCGCGCCAACTCGGGGCAACCTCAATGGTTTCGATGTAAGCAATTTTTCGTCCCGGCTCTTCTTCGCTCCACTTCACAATGGCGAATCCAGCCATGACGCCATCCTCCTCCGCAATCCACACTGCAGCGCGCGGGTTCGCAATCAGCTTCCGCAGATACCCGGCGCTGAAACGGAACGGATGATCGAAGCATGTCTCCTCAATGGCGTATAACGCAGCGAAATCCTTCACTGCGTACAGGCGATACAGCACGATTTTCGCTCCCAAAGCCACAAAGCCATCCCAGATGACGGGGATGGCTCCGCTACGGCCGCTGAATTTGAAACCTAAACTTTGGCTTCGAGATCTGCAATCACATCGAAGAAGCGCTGGTCGAGCCGTCGATTCGTCGCAATGGCATCTTGAATCGGAATGTCGGTAATGTCTGTGCCGCGGAGCACGGCAATCCGACCCCACTTCTTCTCGTGCACCATGTCGATGGCATGAAGCCCGTAGCGCTGGCCCAGAAGGCGATCGTACGCTGTGGGAACGCCGCCGCGCTGGGTATGACCCAGATTCACCGAGCGGGTCTCGTAGCCGGTCTTCTTCTCGATCAGCTCAGCCAGCGCCTCGCCGATTCCCGAGAGCCGCACGTGGCCGAAAGAATCAACCTGCTGCGAGCCGGTAACCTGGCCGACATCCGGCAGGTGGCAACCCTCCGCAACCACCACTACGCCATAATGCTTGCCGTGGTCGTAATTATATTTGAGCAGCGCGCAGACGTGATCAATGTCGATTTCTTTTTCAGGAACCAGGATGACGTGCGCGCCTCCGGCAATTCCCGAAGCATACGCGATCCACCCCGCATCGCGGCCCATTACCTCGATAACGATCACGCGGTTGTGTGAGTCGGCCGTGGTGTGGATGCGGTCGATGGCCTCGGTAGCAATCATCACCGCCGTATCGTAGCCGAAGGTTGCATCTGTGCCGTTGATGTCGTTATCGATCGTCTTGGGAACGCCCACGCTGGGCACGCCATTGTCGCTCAAATACTGCGTAACCGATTGAGTGTCATCGCCGCCGAGAGCAATGAGCGCGTCAATCTTATTCACCTTGAGAACTTCTTGGACCTTCTCAATACCGCCGGGAATCTTTTTCACATTCGTTCGCGAGGAGTGCAGAATGGTGCCGCCCTTCAACTGAATGCCGTCCGTATTTGCAAGCGTGAGGGGAATAAACTGGTTGTCGAGCACGCCGCGCCAGCCATTCAGAAAGCCGATGAACTCATCGCCATAATGGTTGATTCCTTTTCTGACAGCCGCATAGATAACAGCATTCAATCCGGGGCAATCGCCGCCACCGGTTAGTAAAGCAACTCGCATCGTAAAATCTCCTCGTAAGATTCGCCTGGTTTCAGTGTGCCGCAAGGCCGCTTCCAGAACTTGTGCGCCGATGAGGGGGGAACTGCCGGTCTCGACGCCTTATCTAGTGTACTCCGCTGCTGTAAAGCAAAATTGTGCCCGATCTCACACCGGGTCCGCCGCGCCGGCGCGTTCGTTGCTCCGGACCGCGCTCTGAAATGATTCAATAAGAGCATGCCCGGAAGTGGAGCACTCCTGCTGCTGGCATTTGTCGGCCTGGTCATCATCGTCCTGCTTGTGCTGTTGCAACTCACGCGGCTGGGATACCTGATCCGTTCCACCATCCCGGACCGCCCGCGCCGGCGCATGTTCATCGCTTCGGTCTCGTTCCTCATTACGTTCGCCGGCGTCAGAATTCTGGTTCACCGCATTGTGAATCATGAAGGACATTTCCAGTGGGTGGTCGTGCGCGGTCTGCACATCCATCATCTGGTGTGGGGCATTCTTATCTTACTTTTGGTTGGATATGGGTGGCTGTTGGACCTTGGCCGCTCGCACTCGCCTATGTCGATCTTCATGAGCCGGCTGATGGCGGTAAGCTACGGCGTGGGCGCCGCGCTCACGCTGGATGAGTTTGCGCTGTGGCTCAACCTGGAGCCGGATGCGTACTGGTCCAGCTCAGGCCGGCTCAGCATCGATGCCGTCGTTTTCTTCGGCGCGGTGCTGGCCGTGGGCGCGTGGGGCGCGCCATTTTTCCGCGCCCTGCAAGTTATGTGGACCAAGCGCGTCTTGTTTCACAGAGGCTTGTGGCGGATCAGCTCGCCGATTCGCCGCGTGCGGTTGCTTCGTCCGCGTAAAGTTCGGCGATCACCGCCGCGTATCGCTCCGTAATCACGCGGCGCTTGAGCTTCATTGAGGGTGTCAGCTCGCCCGAGTCCTGTGCCCACTCCTCGGCGACTACGCGGAACCGTTTCAGCGTTTCAAAGTTGGCCAGCGTGCCGTTCACTTCGCTCACCAGCGCCCCATAAAGCGCGATGACCTGGCTGTCAGCCACTAATTCGGTGCGGGATTTGACCGGGATGCCATTGCGTCTGGCCCATTCCTCCAGGGCGGCGAAATTGGGCGAGATCAACGCGGAGATGAACTTGTGCTTATCGCCCACCAGGGCCGCCTGAGCCACAAGCACTGAGTTTTTGAGCTTATTTTCGATCGGCTGCGGCGCAACCAGCTTACCGCCCGAGGTTTTCAGCAACTCCTTTTTTCGGTCGGTGATGAAGAGGAAGCCATCCGCATCGATGTGCGCGATATCGCCGGTGCGAAACCATCCCTCCGCATCAAAACATTCGGCATTTGCCTCCGTTTTTTGCCAGTAGCCTGAGAAGATCGACGGCCCGCGAACCAGCAATTCGCCGTCTTCGGCCAGCTTGAGCTCAATATTCGGCAACGGCGCGCCGACCGACCCCATGCGCTGCCTTGCGGGAGTGTTGAGCGAGATCACTGGCGATGTCTCCGTGAGTCCGTATCCCTCCCATAGCGCGATGCCGGCTGAGGCAAACCATCGCGCGGTATCGATTCCTAGCGGCGCCCCTCCGGAGATGAAGATTTTCACGCGACCTCCAAACGCCTCGCGCACCTTCGTATAGACCAGCTTCCGGGCTAATTGCCATGCCGGCGCCGAAGGTTCACGGCCGCTATAGACAGCCGCGCCATGACGCGTGCCTACGCGAGTCGCCCAGGCCAGAATGCGCTTTTTTACGGGCGAGACGGAAGACTTTTGCTCGACGGCCTGACGGATCTTTTCATAGACCCGCGGCACGCCCACGATCACCGTCGGCCGCACCTCTTTCATGGCCTGCGGCAGCTTGTCGAATTGCGAGCAGTAGGCTACCTGCGCGCCGCAGTTGTACATCACGTAGTCCAGGGCGCGAGCGGTGATGTGCGAAAGAGGAAGGAACGAGATGCAGGCATCGGTTGAATTGAACGAGAAGTCTGCGACCGCGTAGTTCTGGTTGGCGGCGATGTTGCCGTGGGTAAGGGCGACCCCCTTGGGCTCACCGGTGGTGCCGGAAGTGTAAATGAGCGTAGCCAGGTCTGAGGGTTGAACCGCGGTGACAAGCGCATCAAAGACAGGATCGCGCTCGGCGCCTGACGCATCGGCTCCAGCCAGCAATTCACTCATCGCGATTGCGCCTTCGGGAGCCGGTGAATCCATCATCACGATGCGTTCGAGCAGCGTCTGCGCGCGGACGGAGCTGAGCTTATCGAACTGCTGGCGTGTAGAGACCACGGCGATGCGGCAACCAGCGTCGCGCACCAGCACCGCGATCTGCTCGCCGGTCAGCGTGGGGTAGATCGGCACATCGGCGGCGCCGATGGCCAGCGTGGCGAAATCTGTGATTGCCCACTCCCAGCGGTTTTCGCTGATGAGGGCGATACGGTCGCCTTTTTGCGCACCCCACGCCAGAAAAGTCTTGGCCAGCGCCCGCACCCGCTGATAGATCTGATCGGACGAGATCGGCTGCCATTGGCTGAACTCATCCTGCCAAAGCACCGCACGCGGGTTGCCTGCCGCAGCTATGCGGCGAAACAAATCGTTGATTGTGGAGATCGGAGCTGTCGTCATCGGCTTGAATTAGAGGGCGCGCATCTTCGTAAAATACAGCCACTGGGCAGTGTATCAGCGCCGAGTCACCTGCGGAGAGCACGGTTCGGGCGAGCCCAGCGCAGGTCCTGCGCTTCCGGGCAGATATCGGCCAACACAAAGAGCCATGGGTTGCCATTCTGGAGCTACCAGCCTGCTTCTCATAAAAAACTGTCAATTTCCAGTCTCGGCAAAACCGGTTCTGGCGGTACACTGGTCGCACGGCCCTCACGAAACCAACACAAGATGCAATGGTTGAGGATCTGACCCTGAAACAATGCCTAAACTGACCCCGGCTTTGCCGCCATCCGGACCCGACACAGCCCTGCTCGATCGACTGGCACTGATAGAGCGCATCATCCTGACTGCAGCAACAGCTCTCTTCGCATTGAATCTGGCTGGCTGGCTCATTCTTCTGGCAGGCTGGAGCCTGCCTGGCCGCCAGCACCTGATGAACGCCGAAGACGCGCTTGCCGCATTGCTCTGCGCTCTCAGCCTGCGGTTCTCCGGTGCCGGGTACTCAAAGACCGTCCATCGCCTCGCTCTGCTGCTTGCCGCCGTGGTCGCCGCCGCATGCACGGCGGTCGTCTGCGAATACCTCTTTTACGTTTCGCAGGGCATCGACCTTTCCTCCGCTGCGCGCCATGGCGCCGCTTCCCTGCTTTTGCAGCACATGTCATTCCAGACCGCGGGCGGGTTTGCCCTGCTGGGCGCCAGCCTTATGGCAATCGGCGCACAAAAACGCGCGGCCGTCGTTCTTGCCGATCTGCTCATCTTCCTGCTTCTGCTGCTGGTTCTCATTCTCGTCTCCGGACATGTGATTGCAATTCTGGGTCTGATTGGCACGCGCGGGCCGGTTACCACTTCGTCGTTGACGATGCTGGGCCTGCTGTTGCTCACGGCAGTTGCCTTCCTCCGCAAAGCAAGGAACGGCATGTTTTCGATCATCCTGGGGCACGGAATTGGCGGCAACATCGCGCGCGGTCTATCGCCGCTGCTGCTGACGCTTCCCTATCTGCGGGAGTGCCTGCGGGCCCGCTTCATTGATTCGGCGCGCATGCCGTCCCATTACACGACCGCCCTTCTCGCCTCGCTTGCAGTCATGCTCTCCTTTGGCCTATTACTGTTTCTCGCCTGGCGCATCCATTCCATGGAGGTCCAGATACATGAGCTGTCCCTGCGCGATGCGCTCACCGACCTCTACAATCTGCGGGGATTTCGCCTGCTGGCCGAGCAGGCTCTGCGCATGGCGCGGCGATCGAATCTTCCGTTTTCCGTGCTCTTCATCGACCTCGATGGCCTGAAGCACACCAACGATACGCTCGGCCACCAGGCTGGATCGGAACTGCTCATCGAGATGGGAAGAATTCTGAAATCTTCCTTCCGTGAATCGGACGTCGTGGGTCGCATCGGCGGCGATGAGTTCGCCGTCGCGGGACAATTCAGCCTTTCCGGAATCTCTCTCGCTACGGAGCGCGTGCTGGAGTGCGCCGCGCGCCGCAATGCGGAAGCGGGCCAGGCAGCGGCTCTCAGCTTCAGCGCCGGTTACGTGACAGCGGAATCCGCGCGCCACCAAAGCCTCGATGAACTGCTGGCGAAGGCGGATCAGACCATGTACGAAGACAAGCGCCGCAAGAAAGTCGCCGTCGGTTAGATGCCAGGCTGAATGAATCACTGTGCCGAAAGTCATCTTGCGTGACGCATTCAACTTTGTTAGTTTTTCTTGTTGAATAGTTATTCAGTTTGGTTGTATATTTATACGAGGGCGGATCCCGCTTCGGGTCCGCCCCTTTGATTTGTCCGGAATTTTGATTGGCCCGAATTTTTGATTTTGCCCGAAATCGGATATCGCCGTGAAACATCAGCGTCTCGACGCAATTCGCGATCTGCTCTCCAACTCCCTTGTCTCCAGCCAGGATGAGTTGCGGCGTAAGCTGCGCCGGCGCGGGATTCATGTGACGCAGGCCACGCTTTCCCGGGATATCCACGAGCTGCGTCTCTTCAAAGGGCCGGGCGGTTACTCCTTGCCGAATGGCAATGCGGCGAACGGCGCTGTGGCTGAAGACGACGGGCCGCCTTCGGTCGAAGAGATGCTTGAGAGCTTTGGCCTGCGCGCCCATCAGGCCATGAACCAGGTCGTTGTCAAAACGGTGATGGGCGGCGCGCAGCCGGTGGCTGCGGCGCTCGATCGCGCAGGGTGGCCGGAAGTCGTGGGCACCATTGCCGGAGACGACACGGTGCTGGTGATTTGCCCGGACACGCGGCGCGCAGGCGAAGTGGAAGGAAAGATAAGGACACTGCTCGAATCATGACGGAAACTCTACAAACTGCGGTCGCGGGGGTCACGGGATATGCCGGCGCGGAGTTGGCGCGGCTGCTCCTGCGGCATCCACGGCTCAAGGGCAGGCCACCTGTTTTCGTTGGGCGCGTCGAGGAAAAAGACGCAGCGCGCGGCGGTATTCCGCTCATCGAGATTCATCCGCAGCTTGCCGACAACAACGGCACAGGCAATCTGCGTCTCGAACCCTTCTCCTGGGAGCTGCTGGATGCGCGCGGCGTCGAAGTCCTCTTCCTCGCTACGCCGCACGAGCAGTCGCGCGCGTGGGTGCCGGAGGCGCTTACCCGCGGCTTGCGGGTGATCGACCTGAGCGGCGCGTGGCGGCTGACCGAGGCGGCGAATCGCGCCGTGTACGCGTTTGAGGACGAGGGATCGGAGCAGGCCGCGACCACGCAGGCTTTAGCCGTCTACGGCATGCCGGAGCTGCATCGGAGCCGGATCGCCGGCGCACGGTTGATTGCCAATCCAGGCTGCTATTCCACGTCTGTAATCCTGGCGCTGAAGCCGCTGATGGCCGCAGGGCTGCTCGACCTGAGCCGCGGCATTGTAGCCGATGCCAAGAGCGGCGTGAGCGGCGCGGGCAAGGCGCCGACGGCGAAGACGCATTTTATGTATGCGGCTGACAATCTTTCAGCTTACGGCGTCTTCGGCCATCGTCATACGGGCGAGTTGCTCGAGCAGATCGGCATCGGCGCGAACGAGATCGCCTTCACGCCGCATCTGCTGCCCATTCCGCGCGGAATTCTGTCGACTATTTACGTGCACTTTCAACAGGCGCAAACGCACGCGAGTATCGCAAAGGTGTATCACGATTTTTTTGCGGCCAGTCCGATGGTGCGTTTCTATGACAAGGCGCTGCCGCAGATTCAATACGTGGTGCGTACCAATTATGCAGATATCGGCTTTCAGCTCGACCCGAGCGGTCGCCGCTCCGTGATCGTCAGTTGCCTGGACAACTTGCTGAAAGGCGCAGCCGGCCAGGCCGTACAGAATCTGAATGTGATGTTGGGGTGGAGCGAGTCGGAGGGGCTTGAATGAAGTATGTGGTCAAGCTGGGCGGCGCCGGGCTGGAAACGCCGGAGCTCTTCGCGGGTTGCGTACGCGCGATCACCGAACTGGTCCGCGATGGCAACCAGGTAGCCGTGGTGCATGGCGGCGGCGTGCAGCTCACGCGCACGCTGAAGGCGCTCGGGAAACAGAGCGAGTTCATCGATGGGCTGCGCGTGACCGACGCCGAGACGCGCGACGCAGCGCTGATGGTCTTTGCGGGCAAGGTAAACAAGAGCCTTGTGGCCGCACTGGGCACGCAGGGCCAACCCGCTATAGGCCTCTGCGGCGGCGACGGGCTGCTATTCCGCGCGCGCAAAAAGCGGACGGCGCCCGATCTTGGCTATGTGGGCGAGATTGCTGCGAGTGATCCCCGCTGGATTGAGGCCATCTGGCAATTGAACGGCGTGCCGGTGCTCTCTTCCATGGCGCTAGGCTTCGACGGTGAATATTACAACATCAATGCCGACGAGATGGCCGCTGCCTGTGCGATCGCCTGCCACGCCGACGCGCTCGTCTTCCTCACCGATGTTCCCGGCGTCAAAGGAGCCGATGGCGAAGTGCTGCGGTGGCTCTCCATCGACCAGATTGCGGAGATGGCCAAGAGTGCGATTATCTCCGGCGGCATGCTGCCCAAGCTCAGCGCCTGTCGTGAGGCGCTTCTGAACGGCGTAAAGCGCGTGAGAATTCTGCCTGCCGAAGCGGCTGGATCATTGCCCGACCTGCGCAGCGCGCGTGTGGCCTATGGCACGGAAGTGATGGTGGCTTAAGGAGAGATTGCTTTGACCAAACTCGATCAAATTCGCGCCGCCGAGTCGCGGCTTCTGCTCACAACCTACGAACGGAATCCGATTCTCTTCGTAAAGGGCAAGGGCGTTCATCTCTTTGATGAGCAGGGCGAGCGCTATCTCGACCTGTTGAGCGGCATCGGCGTAAACGCGCTGGGCTACGGGCATCCGGCAATCGAAGAGACGATCGCAATACAGAGCCGCGCCCTGATCCATATTTCGAACCTTTATTATCACGAGGGCCAGGCGGAGCTGGCGCTGCGGTTGACGGAACGCACCGGCCTGGACCGCGCCTTTTTCGCCAACACCGGCACCGAAGCCTGGGAAGGCGCGCTGAAACTGGCGCGCGCGTATGCGGGACTCAAGCGCAGCGAGGGTGTCCAAATCGGCACGAAGTTTCTCGCGCTTGAGCAGAGCTTTCACGGCCGCACCTTTGGTTCCATGTCGACGACCTATAAAGCAAAGTACCGCGATCCCTTCGGCCCCGTCGTTCCGGGCGTGGAGTTTGTGCGCTTCAACGACGTGAACGATTTGCGCGCGAAGTTTTCGCATGAAGTCTGCGCGATTCTGGTGGAAGCGATTCAAGGCGAGGGTGGTATCCGGCCCCTCACGCAAGAGTTCTTCGCTGAGGCGCGCGCACTGGCCAGCTCGACAGGCGCGCTTTTGATTGTGGATGAGATCCAGGCCGGCATGGGTCGCACCGGCAAGTGGTGCGCCTATCAGCACTACAGCATCCCCGGGGCCCCCACGGGCAGGTCTGAACGGAGTCCCCGCGCGCTGGACGCGTCCGTGGGGTGGATCCAGCCTGACATCACCACGCTGGCCAAGCCCCTTGCAGGGGGCATTCCTCTTGGCGCAGTTTTGTGCACTGAGGAGGTCGCCCGTGTGATGCATGCCGGCATGCACGGCACGACTTTCGGCGGTGGGCCGCTGGCATGCGCCGTAGCGATCGCCGTGATCGATGCGATTGAGAAGGATGGCCTGCTCGCGCACGCAACCGAAGTCGGCGACTATTTCCAGCAACAATTACGCACATTGGCAGGGCGCCACGAAGCCATTGTGGATGTGCGCGGCAAGGGGCTCATGCTGGCCGCCGAGCTTGATTCGGCAGAGCTGGCCAAGCTCGTGGTCGCTGAGATGCTTAAGCGCCGTATTCTCATCAATTGCACCAGCGATACGGTGCTGCGTTTCCTGCCGCCGTTTATCTTGGAGCGCGAGCACGTGGACACGGCCATCGCTGCGCTGGACGTAATTCTCACGGAACAGGCCGGACATCCCGCGCAGGCGGCGGCAGCGCCATCTACAGGAGGACATGAACGTGGCTAGTAAAACCACCATGGAACGGCCGGCTCCGGCTGTTCCTGTGCAGAAAGATTCCGATATTCTCGCAGCAGCCGCGCGGCTGGCGGGCGAGGATCTCTGCTCGATTGCCGATCTGTCGAGCGCCGAAGTTCGCGCGATCCTCAAGCTCGGTCACGACGTGAAACGCAATCCGCGTGAATACCGCCATGCGCTCGATGCCAAACAGATGGTGCTCATGTTCGAGAAGGCCAGCCTGCGCACGCGTTTAAGCTTCGAAACGGGCATCAACACCATGGGCGGCAACGCGATCTTCGTGGATCACACCAGCTCGCCACTGGGTGAGCGCGAGGCGATCGCCGACGTGGCGCGCAATGTGGAGCGTTGGGTCGACGTGATCGTGCTGCGCACCTACGCGCACGACACCATCACGGAGATGGCAGCCAACTCGCGCGTGCCCGTGATCAATGCGCTCTCGGATTTCGAACATCCCTGCCAGGCGTTGGCCGATTTCATGACTCTCGAAGAACACTTCGGAACCGTTGTCGGCATGAACTTCACCTACGTGGGCGACGGCAATAATGTATGCCATTCGCTGATGCTCACCGGCGCGCAGCTGGGCGCCAATGTGACCATCGCCACGCCGCGCGGCTACTCGCCGGACATCGAGATTGTGACGCTGGCCCGTGAGATGGCGCAGGCCAATGGCTGCGAGGTGCACCTGCTCCAGGATCCGCAGGCGGCGGCAGCGGGCGCAGACGCGGTCTATACCGACGTGTGCGTGAGCATGGGCTTCGAGCACGAGTCCACCAAACGCGCGCCCATCTTCCGGCCATTCCAGGTGAACGAGGCGCTGATGCAGAAGGCCGCCGGACATGCAGTCTTCATGCACTGCCTGCCCGCGCGCCGCAATGCCGAAGTCACAGACGCAGTGCTTGACGGCCCGCAGTCGATCGTCTTCGATCAGGCCGAAAACCGCATGCACGCGCAGAAAGCCTTGCTGCTGCTGGTGCTCGGCGGGTTGTCCAACACAGCGCATTTTCAAGAGCCGGTTGCGAGCTAGTATCCTGAGCCTGAAGTTCGCATCCTAAATTTCGCTGTCATCCTGAGCGAGGTCGAAAGGGATTTGCGGTTGTTTTTCAACGAACTTCGGATTCACCGCACTAGGTCTCTGATCGTTTGATTTTGCACCATCCTCGGGTGCCATCCTCGGGTGCCCCAGGTCTCGATTTTGAGACCTGGGAAACCTGGATGCCAATATACGAATTCATGCGGTCAGAGGCCTAGCGGCTGCGCAAGCGAAAGCAGAAAGAGGCATTGAAGTGAAGATGTGGTCCGGGCGGTTCCGTGAGCCGCTCGACAGCGAGTTCGAAGCATGGCAGCGGTCCATCGTCTTCGATTGGCGGCTTCTCGACGAAGAGATTGCCGCCAGCAAGGCGCATGCGTCGGCTCTCTTTGCGGCAGGAGTGCTGACCGAAGGTGAAAGAGCGGAGCTCCGCGGGGCGCTCGATTCGATCGCCGCAGAGTTCTCGTCTGACGCGGACAGGGCGCGCGCGCGCGATCACGAATCGGCCGAGGATATTCATCATTTTGTTGAGATCAAGCTCATCGAACGCGTGGGCGCGCTGGGCCGCAAGCTGCACACCGGCCGCAGCCGCAATGAGCAGATCGCAACCGATCTGCGCCTTTACGTGCGCAAACAGGCCGGTCTTGCCATCGAGGGACTTGCCGCCTGGGCCGCCGCTCTTCTCGAACAGGCGCGTGCCGCCGGCGATGCCGTGATGCCCAGCTATACCCATCTGCAGCGCGCCGAGCCGGTGCTGACCGCGCATTGGCTCCTCGCCTATATTGAGATGGCGCTGCGTGACGCAGACCGGCTCAGAGATTGCATCGTGCGGCTCAACTACTGCCCGCTCGGCTCGGGAGCCGTTGCCGGCGCCACGCTGGGTCTCGACCGCACGATCGCGGCAGAGGAACTCGCGTTTACCGCACCCACCGCCAATTCAATGGACGCGACCAGCGACCGCGATTTCATTCTCGAGTATCTGCAAGCCCTCACCTTCGTGGGATTACATCTGAGCCGTTTTGCGGAAGAGATTACTCTTTTCTCTACCGCCGAGTTCGGATTCGTCGCGTTGCCGGAAGCCTTTTCGACGGGATCGAGCGCCATGCCGCAGAAGAAAAATCCCGATCTTACGGAGCTTCTTCGCGCCAAGGTCGGCCGCATCCACGGCGCCGCGGAAGCGGTAACGCTGCAACTGAAGGGGCTGCCGCTGGCCTACAATAAAGATATGCAGGAGACCCAGGAGCCGGCATTTCAAGTTGAGTTTGTACCGCAGATGTTGAAGCTGGTGGCTCGCTTCACATCTGCCCTTGAGTTCAGTCGCCAACGCATGAGCGAGGCTGCGCAGTCCGGCTATCTGAACGCGATGGCCGCGGCCACCTATCTAGTACACAAGGGCGTTCCCTTCCGCACGGCGCATGAAAAGATCGGCAATGCCGTCCGATTCGCGCTTGAAAAAGGCGCAGAGCTTGGCGCGCTTACGCTCGATGAGTTGCATCAGTTCGGCGCAGAGTTCGGCCCTGACTTTTATTCCGCAGTTCAGCTGAATGCAACTTTGGACTGCCATGATGTCGTGGGCGGAACAGCGCGAGGCCGCGTGCGCCAGGCACTCGATGCCGCGGCGCGCCGCATCGCCGCGCTCGCAGCCAGCATAACCAGAGAGGCTGCTCATGCTGGTGCGTAAGGCTTTACTGCACGACGCCTCTAACATCTACGACCTGGTGAACTCGCTTTCCTCCGATGGCACCCTGCTCAAGCGGGCCTTTGCCGAGATCTGCGAGAACATTCGCGACTTCACCGTCGCCGAATCGGCCGGCGGCGTCTTTCTTGGCTGCGGCGCGCTGCATCTCTACGGGCCACATCTCTGTGAGGTGCGCTCGATCGTTGTCAAACCCGAGGCCAAGGGCCAGGGCGCCGGAGGGCGCATCTTGAATGCGCTCATTGAAGAAGCAGAGGCACACGGCATCCAGTCAGTGTGCCTGTTTACGCGCATTCCTGACTTCTTCTTCAAGTACGGCTTCCGCGTCGTGGAAGACAAAGCCGAACTGCCGGACAAGATCTTCAAAGATTGCCAGAATTGCCCGCGTCTGCATCGCTGCGACGAGGTTGCCATGGTTCGCGGCCGCATTCCACGCATTTCCATCCTCGGCCTGCGCCATGAAGCGCAGGAACTGGTGCGGCTCTCCGGCTGAAGACTCGTTCAAACCAGGCTCGATCTAGGCTCGATCCGCCGGATTCGGGCAACCAAATAGCTCAATAAGCGCCTCCAATCGGAAGCGGCAGGATGGATTTATGCCGCCCTCCGACCCGCATTGATGGCGAAGAGTGGCGCGCATGCATCGCAATGTCGAGTAGCATTCTCGCCGCGTAAAACAATCCCAAAGATTCCATGGAATAGGTGAGTTTATGAAAAAAATAATGTTGCTCATCGCGATGATGGCTCTTGCTCCTCTATGCTGGGCGAACCAATCCAGGCAGGAAATCGATGATCGCATGACCAAGGCTGCCGAAGTGCTGCACCAGGTGATGGCTACGCCAGACAAAGGCATTCCCCAGGAAGTGATCGATCACGCAAGGTGCATCGCAGTTGTACCACATCTGGTCAAGGGCGGATTCGTATTCGGAGCCGAAGGCGGCCGTGGATTGGCTACCTGCCGCACCGCGCACGGATGGAGCGCTCCAGCCTTCTTTGATATCGAAGGTGGAAGCTGGGGCTTGCAGATTGGCGTCGAAGGCATTGACCTGGTCATGATTATTCAAAACGATAAAGGCATGCAGGACCTGCTTTCGAGTAAGTTTCAAATTGGCGGAGATGCGTCGGCCGCTGCCGGGCCCGTTGGCCGCCACGCCTCCGCGGACACAGACTGGAAGATGAACGCCGAGATCCTCACGTACTCGCGCGCCAAGGGAGTCTTTGCAGGACTCACGTTAAATGGCGCAGCGGTTCACCGGGATGACGACGCCATGAAGGCCGTTTACGGACCGGACGCCAGCAGCCGTACTGTCCTCGCAGGCCAGGTTCCTCCCCCTCCTGGCGCACATGCATTTCTAAGCGCGGTCCGGGACGCGCGGGTGCAGGCGCAGAACGCGCAACAATAGCCTGGGGCGAGCGAACCGCTTCCAGCGATTGGCTTCTGAAACCGCTCGCGCAAGGAATAATGCAGGCCGCTTTACATCGTGAGAGAATTTGCAGCATGGCAATTCTGGTGCGGCGTAGAGTGGCTTGCAGCATTTTAAGCGCTTTCTTGTGTAGTTCGGCCACAGCGCGCCCCGCATCGCTACCGCCGCTGGACGCAGCTACCGTGATTCAGCACATCGATGCCGCAGTCCAAGCCCGCTATGACACGGTATTGGCATTCACGGATATTGAGCATTACACAGTCTTTCGCGGCAAGGATCAAACCCATCCCGTCGCCAAGATGACGGTCAAGGATACCTATCGCAGAGGAACGGGCAAGACCTATACTGTGCTTTCCCAAAGCGGCTCAGAACTTGTGCTGCGCCTCGGATTCAAACCGCTGCTCGAAAACGAAAAAATGATCAACGAACCCGGTAATCTGCCGCGGTCATGGTTTAACTCCGAAAACTACGAGATGAAGCCCGGGCTTGACGGAGTCGAGCAGATTAACGGACGTAACTGCATCGTCGTAGCCGTGGCCGCGCGCCGCAAGGCGCCGAACATGATCGATGGGAAGATATGGGTCGATGAGAAGGACTATTCGCTGGCGCAGATTCAGGGAGTTGCCTCGAAGAGCCCGTCTGTCTTTGCAGGAACCACGCACATGATGCGTCAATACCAACAGATTGAGGGATTCCCCATGGCCACGTATGCACGGGCAGAATCAGATAGTCTGCTCTTCGGCCGCACCGTGGTCACCATCGACTATAGCGATTATCACCTAGAACTCGATTCACATCGATGACGAGCCCGCGGCAACTGGCAGATCGCGGTCACACTGAGTTCACGCTTTCTCCTCTATACTGGGTTCCGTGGCTGTGCTCCCCAGAGACCTGAGCCTCTATGCCGCGCTAGGTTCGTGCCTGGTGCTCGGGCTCCGTCACGGATTCGACTACGATCACCTTGCCGCCATCTCCGACATCACGGCCGTGCAGCGCAATTGGTATAACGGACTCCGGCTGGGCATGACCTACGCGCTCGGCCACGCGTTCACGGTTGCCCTCCTGGGCGTAGCGGTTCTCGAGCTTCACCTCGGGCTGCCGGAGGGCCTCGATCATTGGACCGAGCGGCTCATCGGCCTCACGCTCATCGTGCTCGGAATCGGTGTCGTCGCCGGCATCCTGCGCAAAGACGCGCACGGCCATCGCCATAGCCGCGTCGAGAGCCGTCTGGCCATTGCGATCAACGGAATTCTCTGGGCCGCATGGCAGGTGCGGCGCATGTGGAACCGCCAGGCGCCAAGGCCAGAGCGCTTTCAATGGATGTACACCGGAAAATCCGTCTTCCTCATCGGCATGTTGCACGGCGTGGGTGCGGAGACGCCGAGCCAGCTTGCGTTGTTCTTCCTCACGGCGAACCTGGGCGGAACCTCGCGCGGCATGATGGGCCTGCTGGCCTTTGCCGTGGGTCTGGTCACAATGAACGCGCTCATGACCGCATCGATGGGCGGTGCCTTTAACACGCGTGGCCATCATCCGCGCGTCTATCACGCAATCGCCTGGACAGGGGCAGCCTATAGCTGCATCATTGGCGTTGTCTTCCTCTTCGGCATCTCCGACCGGCTGCCGCCGTTGGGATAGCTACGGAGTCTTTCGATCTCTCTAAGTCAGCCGCTGAGCCCTTCCACCAGCGCTTCCCATTCGGCTTCAAGCGTAGGACGATGGAATCTCTTGCCCGCTCTCTTGTACCAGTAGTCTGCGTTCCACGCGACACCTTCTTTGCGGTGCAGATAAGCGTGAACCGCCATGCCTTCCCGCGTTTCCAGTTCGTCCACGAGGCTGTGTGCGCGGTTCCATTCACCCTTTGCATCCCACCAGAGCGCGGCCAGAGTGACCGGCAGGTTTGCGGGCGGAGCCTCAAGCCCCAGTAAAGCACGGAACTCGTCAACCTGCATGGAATCCTTGTATCACCGTGTTTCTCCTCGCAGCAAATCATCTTGAGTGACCTAAATCACAGCCGTCCTGCCGTTCCGGCGGTAAAACTGGATCATTCTTCCAAATCAATTGGAATCGGGCACGCCAGGGGGCTGCGGGACGAGATGTTGGGACTTCGATTCAACCTCTCCATGCTTGCCGCTCCTTGGCCTTTTTTAATCCGGCCATTGGATCCCGCACTCTGAATCTTCTATTTTCCGTCCAGCCATCTCACAAGGGATACGCGCATTACCATAGCCGGATGCGGTATCCAAATGCGTGATTCGGGTCACATCCAACGCAAAACTCCGTTGCTATAACGGAATCATCGTTCCGGCGCATAGCGATATTTGCGAACCGGACCCAATTGGTCGTATACTCAACTACGACCAATTGGGTCGTAGTTTCTGGCTGCAGCCTTTTCGGCAGCGTTCTGGAGTCTGGCAATTGAGCGTTCTCAGTGAATTGAACGTGGGAGAAAGCGGGGTCGTGGTCACCCTTGATCTGCCTGATTCCGTGCAGAACCACCTGATGCACATGGGGTTTGTCCCCGACGCGCTCGTTACGGCCCTGCGCCGTGCTCCTGCCGGCGACCCGACGGTCTATGCCGTTGACGGTATGGAGATCGCTCTACGGCGCGAGACCGCCACGGCCATTCATGTCCGGACACCCGGCACGGCAGCCCCGGAAACCTGGAAATTCAATGAGTCGCTCGATCTGGCCGAGGTCACCCGGTGAGTGAATGCTGTGCGACTCCGGTTTTTGAACCGCCTGCCGCACCTGCGACACCAGGCACATTGCGAACCGTCGCTCTGATCGGTCCACCCAACTCCGGTAAATCTACGCTCTTCAACCGGCTTACCGGCTTGCGCCAGAAGGTAGCGAATTATCCCGGTGTCACAGTGGAGCAGCGCATGGGCCTGATGGCCGGCGCGGGCCGCGAAGACCTGACTCTGATCGACCTGCCCGGTATTTATTCGCTCACGCCATACTCCGAGGATGCGCGCGTAGCCGTTGACGTGCTGCGCGGCAGGATGCCGGGCACGCCCAAGCCCGACGCAATCCTTCTGGTGCTGGACTCACTCCATCTAACCCGGCAGCTCATGCTGGCTGGCCCGGTGCTCTCGCTTGGCCTGCCCACACTGGTCCTGCTCAACATGAGCGATCTGATGAAGTCGCGCGGCGGCAAGATCGATACCTTGAAGCTGGCCCGCGAGCTCAATGCACCTGTCGCGCAGATCAGCGCCGTGCATGGCGCCGGCCTGGACGCGGTGCCACTCTTCCTGAACCAGCCTGGCAACGGCACAGCTCCGCAGCCGCTCACCTTGCCCGTGCTCGGCAACGCTGCCAGCGCGCACACCTGGGCTGCGCAGGTAAGCCGCCGGACCGGTTACCGCGCACCGCTCTCGGTTGAAAATACCCGCAAAATCGATAATGTCCTGCTGCATCGCATCTGGGGACCGTTGCTCTTTCTGCTTGTCGTAGTAGGGGTCTTTGAGGTGGTTTTTTCCGTCGGCCAGCCGCTTTCTGATGGTTTCGGCGATGTGCTGGCCCGTATGGGCGAATTCGTGCGCCCGCTGCTTCCCGCAGGCTGGCTGCAATCGCTCGTGCTCGATGGCGTATGGAAGGGCATCTCCTCGGTTCTGGTCTTCCTTCCCCAGATTCTGTTGCTTTTCCTGTTTATCGGTGTGCTCGAAGACTCGGGCTACCTGGCCCGCGCCGCCTTGATCGCCGACCGCGTGATGCGCTCGATCGGGCTGAATGGCAAGGCATTTATTCCCCTGCTTTCGGCGTATGCATGCGCAGTGCCGGCCATCATGGCTACGCGCACCATCGAGAACAAGCGCGATCGGCTGGCCACGATTCTGGTCACTCCTTTCATGACCTGCTCGGCGCGCCTGCCGGTTTACCTGCTGTTGATTGCCGCATTCATTCCAAATGCCTATTACCTGCACGGATTTCTCGGGCTGCGCACGCTGGTGATGCTGGGCCTTTACGTGGCCGGCTTCGTGGCGGCATTCACCACTGCGCGACTGCTGAAGAGTTCCATTCTCAAATCCAGTGAGACGCCGTTCATCCTCGAGTTGCCGCAGTATCGCATGCCCACATTGCGCTCACTCTCCCTCCGTCTCGTAGACCGCGCCCGCATCTTCCTGCGCCAGGCGGGAACGATCATCCTGCTCGTTACGCTGGCGCTGTGGGTATTGGCGCACCTGCCGGTGATGCACACTGGTTCGGGCACGCTGGCCGCGCCTGAACTGGCTGAGAGCCTGATTGGCCGGCTGGGCCATTTCATCGAGCCCGTCATTGCGCCGCTCGGCTTCAACTGGAAGATCGGCATCGGCCTTCTTTCGAGCGTGCTGGCGCGCGAGGTGATGGTGAGCACCCTGGGCACGCTCTACGGCGCAGATCCCGGCACACAGGCATTCAGCCTGCAGACAGCCCTGCACCACGACATGACCCTCGGCGGCGCACTGGCGTTGATGATCTTCTTCGCCTTCGCCATGCAGTGCACATCAACGATTGCCGTCGTGAAGCGCGAGACCAATAGTTGGAAATGGCCGGCGATCCAGTTCGCCTACATGCTGGCCCTGGCCTACAGCGCCGCGTTCGCCGTGAATCATCTCGCGCTGGCAATTCTGGGCTGATCGCAAAGCCTTGCGCCTGGCGCGTAAATTGATCGATTGTCATTTCATTGTCGCTGTTCAAAATCCCTGCTCCCAAAATTGAGATAATCCTTCCAATGGTTTGAGTGCACATGTAAACCAATAGAGGACTTCCTGACCGCGGCGCAGGTGCCAACAAATTTGGATTCTGCCCTCTTTCCTCGCATGTGTCTTGCACCTGATCACGTGTCCTCGCATCTATTGTCTCTAAAAGCACCTCGGCGCAGTTCCGCTTGCCGCGGGAGGAGCGATATGACCATTGCGTATATCAATCGCATTGCTACTTCCGTTCCGCCGCACGATGTACATCGTGCGTTCATCGATTTTGCGGAGACGCTCCTTCCGGAAGGTACGGAGCGCAATCTCTTTCGCCGCATGGTGCGCATGTCGGCCATCGAGCATCGTTACTCTTTCCTGCAGCCCATTGCCGCTGCAAACGGTAAATGGAACGACGCCGCGGGTCTCTACACGCCGGGAAATTTCCCCTCGACGGCGCGCCGCATGGAGGCATTCGAGCGTTTTGCGCCGCAACTGGCGCGATGCGCCCTGAACAAGCTCGCATTGAACGACGAAGAGAAACGCGCCATTACGCACGTAATCGTCACATCATGCACTGGGCTCTACGCGCCGGGCCTGGACTTCGACACTGTCGAGCATCTCGGGCTCAGCCGCTCCGTCGAACGCACGATGATCGGCTTCATGGGTTGTTATGCGGCCATCAACGCACTCAAATCGGCGCATCATGTCGTTCGCTCCGAGCCGCACGCAAAAATTTTGATCCTGAATTTGGAGCTCTGCACCTTGCACATGCAGGAGACAGCCAACCTGGAGCAGATTCTCTCTTTCCTGCTCTTCGCAGATGGTTGCGCCGCGTGTCTCGTCAGCGCCAATCCGGCGGGCCTGGCGATTGACAGCTTCCTCGCTCTCCAGATCCCCGCAACCAGCGGGCTTATCACATGGCGAATTCGCGAGCTCGGTTTCGATATGCATCTCTCGGGGCAGGTTCCGGCCGAACTTCGCCGTGCGCTGGTGGAAATTGGAAGCGCGATCACGCGCGGAAAAAATCCGGCTTCCATCGAGTTGTGGGCGGTTCATCCCGGCGGCCGCACCATTCTGGATGGCGTTGAAAAGGGACTCGGTCTGAGTTCCGAAGCCTTGGCCGATTCCCGCGCTATTCTGGCACAGTACGGCAACATGTCATCGGCGACTGTAATGTTTGTCCTGCAACAAATGATGCGGCGCGCGCAGCCAGGACAGCAGGGCTGCGCGATGTCATTCGGTCCCGGAGTAACGGCGGAAACCATGCTCTTCCATGCCGCATAACGCTCCCGATCTTCGCCGCCGGTCGCAGCTCACGGAGTTGATGGATGAGCCGTGCAGCCGCGAAGAGCTGCGCGCCTGCCTGCGCGATATTGCAAAAGTGAACCGCTTGACGCTGGGTCATCGCCCGCTGCTCACTTGGCTCGATAGCCTGCTGCCTCTCGAAGCCGGCCCGATTCGTATTCTCGACGTGGGTTGCGGTTACGGCGATGGTCTGCGGCGCATCGCGCAATGGGCCCGGGCGCGCCGCATCGCAGTAGAGCTGATTGGACTCGACATCAATCCGGACACGGTAACGATCGCCGTCGAGGCAACGCCCGCCGGGACCTCCATTGAATGGATCCATGCGGACGTCTTTGCTTACGCTCCGCGCAGGCCAATTCATCTGGTCTTCAGTTCTCTTTTCATGCATCATCTCGGCAATGCCGAAGTGATCCGATTCCTCGCGTGGATGGAGCAAAATGCCACGCTGGGATGGTTTGTGAATGATCTCTCGCGCGGCGCGCTTCCCTACCACATATTTCGCGTCTTCGCGAAGCTTGCAAACTTCCATCGATTCGTCCAACACGATGGTCCAGTTTCAATTGCCCGATCGTTTTCGCCAGAAGACTGGCAAACGCTCTGCGCCGCGGCGGGCCTGCGCGAAAAAGATGTTTCGATCCGGGCCTGCAAGCCTGCGCGGCTATGCGTGGCACGGAGAAAGACACCATGAGCATCGCTTCCGGACACTCCGATCATCTGGTGATCGGCGGCGGACCCGCCGGCGCGATGGTCGCTCTGCGGCTTGCAGAGGCAGGTAAGCAGGTCATGCTCGTCGAAAAAGAATGCACTGCTCACCACAAAGTCTGCGGCGAATTCCTCAGCCACGAAGCCGTGGAGTATCTGCTTCATGCCGGCATCTCAGCCCGCGACCTCGGCGCAGCGCCGATTCGTTTTCTCTGTCTATCCGCTGGCCGCAAAACGGCAGAAGTACAGCTCCCGTTCCGGGCGCTCTCACTCTCACGCCACGTGCTGGACGAAGCGGCGCTGCAACGCGCAGCAGATCGGGGTTGCGAGCTCATGCGCGGTACACCCGTCGTTCGGCTCAATGCCAGCGGCGATACATGGACCGCATTCCTTGACGACGGCAAATCGATCCGCGCGCAAACCGTGTATCTTGCGACCGGCAAGCACGATCTGCACGGATGGAGCCGGGGCAGCGGTATACAAAGCGATCTGGTCGGCTTCAAATTGCACTGGCAGCTCGCTCCGGAGCGGACGCGGGAACTGCGCGAGTGGATGGAATTATTTCTCTTCCCTGGCGGATATGGCGGGCTTTCGCTTGTTGAAGGAGAGGCCGCCAATCTTTGCCTTGTGGCGCAGCGGCTGGAGTTACGCAGACAGGGCTCATGGCAAAAACTGCTCTCCGCTGCAGTCAGCACAAATCGGCGTCTGCAACATCTCCTCGAAGGTGCGCGGGAGCTCTGGCACCGGCCATTGGCAATCGCGCCCATTCCGTATGGTTATCTTGCGGAGCGGTCTTGCGGTGTGTGGCGTGTGGGCGACCAGGCCGCTGTGGTCCCATCCTTTACCGGAGACGGCATGTCGATTGCGCTGCACAGCGCGAACCTCGCCGCGCAGATGGTTCTGGCTGGCAAATCAATCGACGCATACAACCGCACGCTGCGCGCGCAACTGGGCGGCAGGATTTTGCTAGCGACCTGGATCTCACGCGCGATGGTGACCGATGCCGGACTGAACCTGGCTCTTCTCGGTACATCCTTATTCCCCGGCGCAATACGTGGCACGATGCGATGGATTGCAGCATCGACGCGCGTTCCGGAAGAGGCGTTGATACGCTAGGTTTCTGACCGTTTGATTTTGCACCATCCTCGGGTGCCCCAGGTCTTCCGCCGTGGCGGACCGCGGCGGAAGACCTGGGAAACCTGGATGCCAATGTGCGAATTCATGCGGCCAGAGACCTAGTGATCCCTCCGCATCTGAAACTTGATGCCTTGATGGTCGACGACCACGAAATCAAACCTTTCATATAACCGACGCGCCGGGTTGTTCTTGAGCACGGTAAGGACAATGGGCTTCTTCGTCTGCTTCCATGCGCACAGAAGCATTTTCAAAACCTCTGTCCCGATCCCATTGCGTTGATAAGCGGGGCTAATGAAGAATTGTTGAAGAAATATCTCCGAAGAAGTCTCCAATGCTTGTACCCAGCCAACTTTTTGGCTTCAAAGTAAATGATCTTCACATCATCGAGCTTCCACTGCTGCGCGAAACTGACAAACTGCCTATTCTCATCCCATTCCATGAGTTCAGCCGTGGGATTTCGCATCGTGACCAGATAAAGATTCAACGCGAATTCAAAATCGTTAGAAGTGGCGGGCCTTAGCTCGATGTTTCGCGTCGCTTCTTTGCTTATCGGGCGCATACTGCTACCGAAAGTGATCGAGGAATCCGTATGGCTTCGACTTCGGTATGCGTCTCCTGCGCTGCCACGCGAGGATTCGCGTACATATGCGGCTCGCCAAAACAGATGCGTGCCGAAAAGTCTGCGCTTCCCAGCACCTTCCAAAGATGCGGAAGAAACGGCGCATCCCCGTACCAACAGAGCTCGCGCTCGTCCACACCGTCTTTGAGTCCATAGCGGATGGCCGCGGCCGTGACCGGTGTTTGCGCTTGCGCAGCCGGAAGAAAGAGGCGTGGCCGGAACGGCAGAACCTGCCTGCCATCGCTGCTGGTGCCCTCCGGAAACAACAGGATGGGAATGGAACCGGTGAAGCGCTCGCTGATCTCCGCAGCGGCCCGATCTGCACTCACGCGGCTGCTGCGGTCCAGAAAGATGGTGCCGCCTGCGCGAGCAGCTCTACCGAAAAACGGCCATCTCTTCACCTCTATTTTGGAGACGAAGAAACAGGGCATCGCCGCGGAAAAGATGATGATGTCCAGATAGCTGAGGTGGTTCGAGACAACCATGCCGCTGACGGGCACTCGCCCCTCGACTTCAACACCAATACCCAGGCTCGCAAGAACGCCGCGCGCAGCCGATCGCAGCCAGCGGGCGCGCTGTTCCAGCGAAAGCGGCCCACGCAACCGGATCAGCCAGAAGCGAAGCACGCAAGCGGCGAGAGCAAATCCCAGCGCTACAGCGCGCCGCGCGCGGCGTATTGTCATTGCGTGAGAGGAGCCAGAAAGCGGTTGCGGGCTGCAGCGGAAAGTGACTGAAGATCGAGCAGCGTGAGAAAGTCGATGGTGCGGAACTCGCGGTCCCAGGCTGGCGGAGCGGCAATCCGCGCACCGATGGCGATGTAAGTCTTGAGCAGCTTGGGAATCTTCACCGGAACCGGAGATGGAGGCGCGGCATTCTGTGACAAATGCTCAGGAAGGCCGGCCGACGGCCCCGGTTTCTCTTCAGGGCAGGAGTAGGCATCCGTCGGTACAGTCGCGAACTCGGGCGAAACCCGGTACTGCTCAAGCTGCCGATACATCAGCCAACCCTCGGCGGGATCACAGGAGTTCAACGACGAACAACCGAGGAGATAGCGCAGCCCCATCTCATGCGCATACTGAGCAATGCCCCGCCACAACAAGGTCAGGACCTCCGGCGTGCGGTGCTCGCGGTCGATCGCAGCCCGGCCCAGTTCGAGAATGCCGGCACGAAGCGGCTCGTAAGGCGCAAGATCAAATTCTTGCCCGGAATAATAACCAAGATGGCGCATAGCCGTTGTGCCAGACTGCATACGATACGTGCCTACCACGCGCCGGCTCAGCTTATCTTCCACAATCAAATGCTCGCAAACTGAATCGAAACGATCCGTGTCCAGTCCGGTCTCGTACGAGCTTTCCAGCCCCTCGCCCAGTTCGACGTTAAAAACCCTGAAGCGCAGGCGGCAGGCAGCCTCTACGTCCTCGCGCGTCCGGGCCAGGCGCAGCCGGTAGTCACCGACCTCAGCGCGGACATCAGGACCGGTTGTGACGGCAAAGGGGGGTGGGGCCACTGTAGGGAAAGCGATTTCCACCACGGGCGTAGAGTTGAGGGCAAGCCTCAAGGGAACTTTGAAGCGAACGCGCGGAATCACACAGGAAGTATGGCTGTGAAGTTGTAAACAGCGGGTCAAATTGGTGCAAAAACAGTGCAAATTTCTGATGAAGGAATCGGCTGAGCAGCACACTTATTTACGGGTTCCGTGCAAGGAAGCCGGCCTGTGGCCCCTGCGCGTATCCCCATGAATCTGCCTCGAAGGCCGCTATAAACTGGAGATTGGGTAATGGAATGTTCAAATTCTTCGGTGGGAAAAAAGAGACGGATACGGCGGAAGCCGGGCAAGCCGCAAATGGCGAACCGGCGCTGAGCGAGGCGCCTGCAGAGGAGCGCAAAACGGGCTTCTTCGAGCGTATGAGGCAAGCGGTCTCACGCACGCGTGAGTCCTTCGCCGCCAAGATCGCGGACATCTCCGCGATGACGCGCATCGTGGATGAAAGCGCGCTCGAAGAATTGGAAAGCGCGCTGCTCTCGAGCGACCTGGGCGTGCCCACCACAATGGCGGTGCTCGATGCATTGCGCGACCGCGCCCGGTATCGCGCAATCGAGGACGGAGCTGAGCTGCGCGAGCTGCTCAAGACGCAGTTGCAGGGGCTTCTCGAAGCTCCGCAGCGTCCGATCCCCTCGCCCGTCGCGCCGCCCAAGATCACTTTCCTCGTCGGCGTTAACGGCACCGGCAAGACCACGAGCAGCGGCAAATTGGCGGCGTGGAGTCGCGCACAGGGACGCTCTGTTCTGTTATGTGCGGCCGATACTTTCAGAGCAGCAGCCATCGAGCAGCTTGAAGTGTGGGCCTCGCGTTCCGGCGTGGAGATGATCAAGACACGCCAAGGCGGTGATCCAGCGGCCGTGCTCTATGATGCCATTGCCGCGGCCAAAACCCGAGGCATTGAGGATCTGTATGTCGACACGGCCGGCCGCCTGCACACTAAATCGGGCCTGATGGATGAGCTCGACAAGATGCGGCGGACTGCCGCGCGCCTGATTCCCGGCGCTCCGCACGAAGTGCTGCTGGTAATGGACGCAACCACAGGACAAAATGGTCTGCAGCAGGCGCGGCTCTTCACCGAAGCAGCCGGCGTCACCGGCATCGTACTCACCAAGCTCGACGGCACGGCCAAGGGCGGCATCGCCGTGGCCATCGCCCGCGAGCTGAGCCTGCCGGTGCGCTTCGTCGGTGTAGGCGAAAAGATGAATGATCTGCTGGAGTTTTCGGCTGCGGATTTTGTGGAGTCGTTGGTTGGATGACGAAATGGATTTCATGCAAGCCGACGTAAGCATTTACAGTTTTTATCTGCGGCCATGAACAGCCCCTCCGAACGCGATACATACTGGATGCTGCGCGCGCTCGAGCTGGCCCGGCGCGGCATCGGCCTTTGCTCGCCGAATCCCGCCGTCGGCTGCGTCATCCTCGACCGGGCGGGCCAGGTGATCGGCGAGGGATGGCATGAGTACGATCTTGTGGACCATGCTGAAATCGACGCGCTCCGTGAAGCCAAAACTCATGCAGGCGACCGGCTCCGCGGCGGAACGGCCTACGTCACGTTGGAGCCATGTAATCACACCGGCCGCACGCCGCCGTGCACCGGCGCTTTGATCGATGCCGGGCTCGCCCGCGTCGTCGCTGCCACGGCCGATCCCAATCCGAATGTCGCCGGGCACGGCGCCGAGGCACTGCGTGCAGCGGGGATTCAGACGAGCTTCGGGACCTGCCAGGCGGAAGCGCGCCGGCTCAACGAAGGCTTTGCCCGTTGGAGCCAGCACAAGCGCCCGTTCGTATTGATGAAAGTCGCCATGTCGCTCGACGGGCGCATCGCCCCTCCTGCCGGCCAGCATCCGCGGGGCGAGATTTACTGGATTACCAACGAGGCGGCCCGCGCCGCCGTGCAGCCGCTGCGCTGGCAGGCCGACGCGGCAATGGTCGGCGTGGATACAGTCGTCGAAGACGATCCCCTGCTCACCGACCGCAGCGGATTGCGCCGCCGCCGGCCGCTGCTCCGGATCGTGCTGGACTCGGCTTTGCGCATGCCGCCCGATGCCAAGATGGTCACAACCGCGCAGAATGACGTAGTGATCTTCACCGTATCGAACGACGAGAAACGCGCGCATGAGCTGCGCCGGCGCGGCGTGCGTGTCGAAGTGTTGCCCGCAGAAGCGGGCCGTGTACCCCTCGGCAAAGTGTTGGACAAGCTCGGCGAAGAAGGCATCCTTACGCTGCTCACTGAGACCGGCACGCGCCTGAACACGGCTCTGCTCTCCGCCGGGCTGGTCGACCGCGTACATCTCTTCGTTTCACCGCAGATCATGGGCTCGGATGCCGTGCCCGCCTTCCGCGGCATGGCGAACTTCGTGCAGATGCCCGATGTCGAGATCGAGCGCTACGGCAACGATCTGGGCTTGTGCTCGCTGCTCCGCGATCCGTGGCCGGAAAAAGCAGGGAACAGGGATTAGGGATCAGGTGGTGGGCCAGTCTATGGAGTAGACCGCAAGAATACGTTTCGCCAGATAGCCCACTGGAATCATCATGGTTGCGTCTATCGCAAAGCTCTCCCTGTTCCCTGTTCCCTGTTCCCTGTTCCCTGTTCCCTGTTCCCTTTAAAATCAAATCATGTTCACCGGCATTATCGCGCAGACCGGAACGCTGGTCAGCCTGGAAAATCGTGGGGGTGTGCGCCGCATTACCATCGAAGCGCCCGGCATCGCCGCGCATCTGCGCGAGGGCGATTCTCTTGCAGTCTCAGGGGTCTGCCTCACCGCACTCGACGTGAATCCGACCTACTTTCACGCCGATTTGGCCCAGGAGACGCTGGACCGGACGTCGCTCGGCCTGCTCGCCCCCGGCGCCCAAGTCAATCTTGAACTGCCCACCGCGGCCGGAAGCCCGCTTGGCGGCCACATTGTGCAGGGTCATGTGGATGGCTGCGGCGTCATTACCGCGCTCGATCCGGTGGTTCCCTCTACGCACCCGGATTTCAATCTCCGGATCACTGATTGGACGCTCAAAGTACGGGTTCCTGAAAGCACCCGGCAGTGGATGGTCCACAAAGGCTCAGTGGCCGTGGAGGGCATCAGCCTGACCGTCGCCGATTTTGATGGTGCGGAAATCACCATCGCGATCCTGCCGCTTACCTACTGGCGCACCAACCTGCACACGCTCGTCGCGGGCGTGCCGGTCAACGTAGAGGCGGATGTATTGATGAAGCTCGTCACAGCCCAAGTCCAGAATGCCCAGCCGGCCGGGAAGAAGCCCGAATTGGAACTCACTGCAGATTGGCTGGTGGCGAACGGATATTGAATAGCTCGCAGATTAAGAAAAAGCCGATTACGAAAGTCCTGCAGATCAAAAGAATGCTATAATTGACTGGTCATTTAGGCTGGTCAATAAAATGGAAACCATTCAGGCTTCAGAAGCCAAAACACGATTTCTTAGCATCCTGGATGATGTTGAAAAGGGTGCAAGCGTCATCATCACCCGTCATGGCAAACCCGTGGCCCGTCTTGTTCCCGAAGCGGCGGCTGATGCAGAGCGAATTGAACGCGCTGCAAAGGCGATTTTAGAGATTCGCAAGCGAACCAAACCGGTCTCGCTCGAAGAAATCCTATCGGCGCGCGACGAAGGCCGCATGTAACCATGCGATTCATCCTGGATGCCTCCGTCACCATAGTCTGGGCTATGCGCGACGAAGCGCACGCGCTTGCCGATCTTGCGTTTTTGGAGCTCAAATCGGGATCTGCAATCGTCCCCGGGATCTGGTGGTATGAGATCAGAAACATTCTGGCGCTCAATGAACGTCGGGGGCGAATCGCGCCGGATGATTGCGTCCAATTTATCCGTGCGCTGGAGCAATTCAAGATCGAGATCGTTTTTCCGCAAGATAGCGCGCGGATGATGGAGCTTTGCCATAAATATGCGCTCTCCGTCTATGATGCAGCCTATTTGGCCATAGCCCAGCGAGAACAACTCCCTTTGGCAACTCTGGATAAGGCGCTCTCTGCGGCGGCCTCGGCTGAGAGAGTTCCGATTTTGGGCTGAAGGGCGCGCGGCGGTCTTCCGGCCTTTCATGCCGGCGAACGTTCGCACAAAGGCGCGCGTCTATCCCATTGCTGATCCTGTTACCCTTGAGCAGGAGCGATCTTAAAGCCCGGAGGGCGCCAGCGCGGCGCAGGACCGGTACCCGGAGCTATGGCAGAGTTCGTCATCAAACTGGCCGATGAGCGCGGCCGGATGCAGGAGCAGGTGCAGACAGCGGCCACCGCCGAGGAGCTGCGCCAGCGCTTTACGCATGCCGGTTATCACGTCTTCAGCGTGCGCGCGCGCGGCGGCGTTGCCGGCCTGGGCCGGCGCCGCAAGGTCAAGCTCGAACCCTTCCTGATCTTCAATCAGCAGTTCCTCACTCTCATTCGCGCCGGCCTGCCCATTCTCGGCTCGCTGCAGATGCTCGGCAAAATCCAGAAGAACGCGCAGTTCGCCGCTCAATTGGATGATGTGGCCAACCGCGTGAAAACCGGCGAAGCGCTTTCGGCAGCCTTCGAGACGCAGGGCGGCTTCCCGGTGATGTATACCACTACGCTGCTGGCCGGCGAGCGCTCGGGCAATCTGCAAGAAGTGCTGGAGCGCTATGTCAATTTCCAGAAGGTCACGCTCACCCTGCGCAAGAAACTCGTCGGTTCGCTCATCTATCCGGGAGTGCTGCTCACGCTGGTCTGCGGCCTGATGACATTTATGTTTACCGTCGTCGTGCCGCAGTTCGCGCAACTCTACGACCAGATGGGCAGCAAGCTGCCCACACTGACCTTGACGCTTCTCGCCTTCGGCAAATGGATGCAGCACAACATTCTGTGGCTTGTCCTGGGCGCGCTGGCCGTGCTGATCGGGCTTTACCGCTTCTCGATCACGGAACGCGGCCGTGACTTCGTGGACCGTGTCCGGGTGGGAATGCCAGTCTTCGGCAAGATCTGGCTCAAGTACCAGGTCGCTCTCTTTGCGCGCACGCTTTCCACGCTGCTTACCGGCGGCCTGCCATTGGTTCCTTCGCTTGAAACCGCGGCTCGGTCGATCTCGTCGCGAGGCGTTTCGAGGGCTGTCGGCTCCTCCATCACCACGGTGCGGGAAGGTAAGAGCCTGGCGGAATCGCTCGCCAAGACTACGGTCTTTCCGCAGCTCTCCACGGACATGATCACCGTCGGCGAGCAGACCGGCGCGTTGCCGCAGATGCTCAACTCCGTGGCCGAGTTCTTCGAGGAGGACGTGGCCACTGCGCTGGCCGCGGCGCTGGCGCTCATCGAACCCGCCATTCTCATCATCATGGGCGTGGTCGTGGTCTTCATTCTCATCTCGCTGTATCTGCCCATCTTCTCGTTGGGCCAGGCCGGCGGGGCAGCGGGGTAAACCGAAATGGCCGATGCCAATGTCATTACACTTCCGGTCCCGATGGCCGGCGACGAGCGCGGGCACGCTGAAGCGCTGGCGCGCCGGTATCACGCCGAGTTCGTCGATCTGAAGAACTTCAAGATCCAGCACGATCTGCTGCGCACCGTTCCTGTGGAGCTGATGTTCCGCTACAACTTCGTGCCCATCGAGCAGCGGCCGGATGCGCTGGTGATCGCCGTCAGCGATCCTTCGCGGCTCATGGTGCTCGACGAGATCGCCGGCCTGCTCGGCCAGCGCATCGAGCCGCGCGTGGCCACGCTCTCGCAGATCACCGACCTGCTCAAAAAAACCGAGCAGTCGCAGCGTGTCCTCGATGAAGCCAGCGAAGGATTGACCTTCGATGTGGTCACCGGCGAAGAGAACTCCGACGAGAACATCTCCATCGAGAAGCTGACCAGCGAAGAAGACATCAGCCCGATTATCCGCCTGGTCGATACCACGATCTTCACCGCGCTCGAGCGCCGCGCCTCCGATATCCATATCGAGACGAATGACGATTCGGTGGTCGTCAAGTACCGCATCGACGGCGTGCTGCAAGCCGCCATGGCGCCGATTGCGCGCGAGCATCACTCCACCATCCTGAGCCGCATCAAGATCATGAGCGAGCTCGACATCGCCGAGCGCCGCGTGCCGCAGGATGGCCGTTTCCGCGTGCGCTATAAAGGCCGGCTCATCGACTTCCGCGTCTCCATCATGCCCACCGTGCATGGCGAAAACGCCGTGCTGCGCGTGCTCGACAAAGAATCGATGAGCGAGAAGTTCAAGAACCTTACGCTCGACGTGGTCGGATTCGCCGAAGAGGATCTGCGCCGCTTCCGCCGCTACATCCGCGAGCCGTACGGCATGGTGCTGGTCACGGGTCCCACCGGCTCCGGCAAAACCACCACGCTCTACGCCGCGCTCAACGAGATCAAGAGCGAAGAAGACAAGATCATCACCATCGAAGACCCGGTCGAGTACCAGATCCGCGGCATCACGCAGATTCCGGTGAACGAAAAAAAGGGCCTCACCTTTGCCCGCGGCCTGCGCTCGATCCTGCGCCACGACCCGGACAAGATTCTCGTCGGCGAGATCCGCGACCAGGAGACGGCGCAGATCGCCATCAACTCCGCGCTCACCGGGCACCTGGTCTTCACGACCGTCCACGCCAACAACGTCGTCGATGTGCTGGGCCGCTTCCTCAACATGGGCGTCGAAGCCTACAACTTCGTCTCCGCACTGAACTGCATTCTGGCGCAACGGCTCGTCCGCACCATCTGCGAATACTGTGCCCACAAGGTCTACTATGACGACAAAGAGCTGGTTACCAGCGGCCTCGAGCTGGCCGAGTGGCGCGGCTTTCCCTTCCGCGAGGGTTCCGGCTGCATGGAGTGCGGCGGCACCGGCTATCGCGGCCGTACCGCGATTCACGAACTGCTCGACCTCACCGATCCCATTCGCGAACTGATTCTCGAAAAGAAGCCGACCTCCGAAGTACGCAAGCTGGCCCAGAAGGAAGGCATGACCTTTCTGCGCGAGTCGGCGCTCGACCGCGTGCGGCGCGGCTTGACCACGCTCAAGGAGATCAACAAGGTCACGTTCATTGAGGCCGGGCGTTAATGGCAAAGTTGCTGAACAAGGTACGAACCACTGCGCAGCCCGGCGCCAAGGCGATCTCGTCCGGAGGCCGTCCGCCAGTGGCTATCGAGATCTCCCCGGCGGGCGTACTTGCCGCCGCCCGTCCCGCTGCGGGCCGGCGCGACAAAACAGGAGCGCAAGATGCCCCCGTTTACGCATTCGCGTCTTTGCCGGCCGGAGCAGTGGTTCCCGGCATTGATGAGCCCAACCTGCGCGCGCCGGAACTCATAACCGAAGCGATCCGCTCCGCACTGGACCAGGTCTCTCCGCGTGCGCGTGCAATCACGCTGGTATTGCCGGATACGTTGGTCAGGGTATTTGTGCTCGACTTCGATTCCCTGCCTGCAAAAGCGGAAGAAGCTGTTCCGGTGGTTCGCTTCCGTCTGCGCAAGATGGTTCCCTTCGACGTGGAGCACGCCGGTGTGAGCTATCAGACGTTGTCGCAAAACAAGGCCGAGTGCAAGGTATTGACGGCGGTCATGCCGGGGCCGATCCTGGCCGAGTACGAGGCCGCTGTGCGCGCTGCCGGCTACGAGCCGGGCGCTGTGCTGCCTTCGAGCCTGGCAGCGCTGGAAATAACCGATCAGATGGAGGCGGTGCTGGCCGTCAATCTCAGCGGACAGGGGATGACTACGCTCATTGCCACCGGGCAGGACCTGCTGCTCTACCGCATACTGGAATTGCCTTCGGGCATGGCCGAACGCGTCGCTGAGATGCAACGCGGCGTGGCCGTGGCTGCCGCCTACTACGAAGATAAGCTGGGAGCGCCACCGCGCAGGCTGCACTACACGGGCAACTGGAATATCGACGAATTTGCCGAGTGGCTGCAACAACCGGAACTGACGGTCGTGGAGTTGGCGCCCCGGCCATTGAGTGGAATAATGACCCCGCTCGGCCAGGAAAGCATCGCCGGAGTTGCCGGCGCGCTGGCGGGAGCGAGTTAAAACAATGCGGATTACGCTCAATCTTGCCACCCGCCCCTACGCCGATCTCGGGCCGGCCATGAAGCGGCTGCGCATTGCCATGGCCGCGCTAGCCATTGCTTCCCTTGGGCTGCTCCTGGGCTTGCACGCGCTGCACCAGAAGGCTGAAGCAGCCCGGGCACGCGAGCACTCGCTGGACGGGGCCATCGCCCGCATCACCGGTGAACGGGAGGGTTACCAGGCCATGATGCGCCGGCCAGAGAATGCGCAATTCATGAGCCAGGTAGCGATGCTGAACCAGATCTTCGACGAAAAGGCTTTTTCCTGGACGTTGGCGATGGAAAACCTCGAAACCGTTCTGCCCGCCGGTGTCGAGGTCACGCAGATCGAGCCAATCCGCGCCAAGAACGGCCAGACCACGCTGCACCTGCGTGTGCTGGGGCCCCACGATCTCTCCATCGATCTGGTGCGCAATCTGGAGCACTCGAAGCGCTTCATGCAGCCCCGCATCATCGGCGAAAATGCGGAGTCGAGCAGCAACGGGCCTAACCGGCAGATGGAACCGGTGAGCGCATCGAACCGGTTTGAGTTCGATCTCCTGGCTGACTACATTCCGCCCACTCCCGAAGAGCGCGCTGCCGCCAAAAATGCCGCGAAGAAATCGGCAGCGAGCCAGGTAACGAGCCAGGATACCGGCAACCGGCCGGAGCCCGCACGACTCGTTCCCGGCTTCAGCCGGAGCTCAGGCCGGCCGCCCTATACCGGCATGGGCAATCGAACCCCGCTGCCCAGGCCCAATCCGCCGGGGACCTCCGCGCCTGCGCCCGGAGGTCCGCAATGAGCAACGAACGCACCTCCGTTTGGCGCGAGCGCCTTACCTCCATGCTCACCTGGCATTATGTCGGGTTCGCCATTCTGCTTGCGGTAACTGTCACACTGGCCGTCCGCCTGGGACTCGACTGGACCGCGATCGATAGCCGCGCCTCCGAGGTTTTGGCCGGGAAGCAGGTTGAGCTACGGGCGCTCGATCATCAGACCACGCCCCTGCGCGGCCTGGACAAGCGTGTTGAAAAGTCGCGCGCGCAGATGCAGACTTTTTTTGAAAAGCGCGTTCCGCCGAATTACTCCTCTATCTCCAACCGCATTGGCGAAATCGAGGTTGCCTCCAACGTGCGGCTGACGCGCGTTCAGTACACGCAGGGCGTGCCCGGTTCCGATCTGACGGAAATCTCCATGGATGCCTCGATTACCGGCGAGTATCCCGCTATTATGCGCTTTATTAACAGCCTGGAACGCGACCCGATCTTCTTCGTCATCAGGGCCATGAATCTCACGGGACAGCAGGGCGGCCAGGTGAGCCTGCGGATGCGCGTCTCCACATGGCTGCGGCCAGCCGACGCCGAAGCCAGCGGATTGCCGTCGACGCCGAGCACGGGCGCCAGCTCCGCTCAACCCGCTCCCGGGGAGGGCGAATAGCCATGGCCCTGCAGGTGGGAACCGAGAACAAGAAACAGGTTTATCTCGCGATCGTGTTGTTCGCGATTGTCCTCGGCGCGGGAGGCTACGAGCTCTACCAGAACTTTGCCGGGCCATCGGTTGCACCGCGGGTCGCGCTGTCCACGGCTCGAGCCGTGCGCACAAATGCGCCGGTCCCGGCGGGTCAGGAGCCGCAGAGTCAGGAGGCGCAGAAGCTGAGCAATGAAGGCATAGATCCCGCACTGCACTTCGACCAGCTGGCGCAGAGTGAAGATGTGGAATACGCCGGAACGGGACGGAACATCTTCTCGGCCAGCTCCGCGCCCGTGTCCATCCCAACCCCGGTCAAGACCGCCCGGAATGGCGGTCCCACTGTAATTACGCCCCCGCCTCCACCTGCGCCGCCCAAACCGCCGGCCATCGATTTGCAATACTTCGGTTACAGTGAAGACCAGGGCAAGACGGTGAAGGCGTTCTTTGTCCACGGAGACGATATCTTTATGGCCACGACAGGCCAGATCGTCGATCACCGCTACAAAGTAGGCGCCATCAAGCCGGGCAGCGTGGAGATCACTGACATGGCGTACAACAACACGCAAACGCTGACGCTTATGGCATTCTGAGCAAACCATGCAGATTTCCAGTCCCATCCCGCGCCGCTTGAAGCCTTCCGAAGAAGGCTATCTGCTGCTCGCGGTCATGTTCCTCATGGCTCTTCTCGTGCTTTCGCTCGCAGTGGCCGCTCCCATTGTTGCCAAATCGATTCAGCGCGACCGCGAGGTAGAGACGATGGAGCGCGGTAAGCAATACATGCGCGCCATCCAGCTTTACTACCGCAAATTTCATGCCTACCCCCCGAATGAAGATGCGCTGGTCAAAACCAACGAGATCCGCTTTTTGCGCAAGCGCTATCTCGATCCGATCACCGGCAAGGACGATTGGAAGCCAGTTATGTTCGGGCAGAACAAGGCTCCCATCGCCATGGGGTTTTTCGGGCAGCCCTTGGCCACCGGCGGCGCGCTCGCCGGCATCGGCCCCAGCGGCGGCAACGGAGCGAACGGCACAAATGGCACGACCACAGGCAGCTTCTTCAATTCATCCGGAGGAAGCGGCTTCGGTTCTTCGCCGGGCAGCTCGATCTTCAACTCGTCCTCACCCAGCAATAGCCCGACCTCATCTCCCGGCTCGTCTGATGGCTCCAGCGGTTCCTCCACCGGTGGCACCGGCACAACAAGCGGCTCGAATAACGGCACGGATGCAAACGGGAATTCTTCCACGGCCGGAAACACCGGAACCGGTTTGGCCGGTCAGACCTTTGGCGGCGCCGGCATCATCGGCTTCTCGCCCGCCAGCCCTAAGCAGTCCATCCTGATTTACAAGACCAAGGATCACTACAACGAATGGGAGTTTACCTACGATCCGATCATGGATATGAAGATGATGACCGGCGGAAACACCGGCACCATTGGCCAACCGGCAAGCACCACGACGGGGGCGTTCGGCATTCCAGGGATCACGTCCTCGGGTTCGAACACGACCGGCAGCTCGGGAACGAGCTCAAATCCTGACTCGGTAAACACGCCCGTGACGCCGCCGGAAACCTCAGCACCTCAGCAATAGAATGCGTGGGCCGGGCACCCAGGCACCCGGCTGCGGAGTTAAGCTATCGACCCATCGATCAACTTTCAGTTGCAGACCGATCATTCAAGCACTGTCATGTTGAGCGGAGTTGCGAGCGTTTTTTGCTCGCAACGGAGTCGAAACATCTGTGGTTCATCTCGCAGCTCCACGGACAATACGCTCATCAAGATGTCAAAGTATCGTCATTTCCAGCCTTGAGCTTCGCCAAGAACAACCGCAGATCCTTCGACTCGTCGCCGCGGCGACTCGCTCAGGATGACAGTGCTCGGGTTGGGATTTGTGGTATCCCAGGTCTTCCGCCGCGGCGGACAGACCCTTCGACTACGCTCAGGGCAGGCTCTGGGGCGCCCATGTCGTGCTGAATCCAAAGTCCACCAGATCTTGGGTTATCCGACGGGCCTGCGCGATCAGAGGTGCAGCAATTCGTGTCCGCCGCGCTTGATCGAAGATAACGCCAGAGCAGAATTTGTATTGTTGCCCTGCGTGTTGTACATGGCAAATAAGAGCTGATAACCGCCGCTTTGCGCAGGCGTATAAGAAGCGGTGATCCATGGTATCGATCCGCCCGGAATCATTTGGCGGGACACTTGATCGAGCCGCTGCGGACCGTATGTGAACCCGCCCAGAGGCACTGTGTTGCCGAGAAAAACGGCCGTCGGGGGTGCGAGCGTAACCCCGGCACTGACCGGCACGATATTGATGATGTTCTGATTTTGCGGGCCGGCCCATGCCGAAAACAACAACGCTATCTGTTGTCCATTCGCCACCAGATAGCATTGGCCTGCATCATAATGTGGCGCATCATTGCTCAGAAAGCTGAGCGTAACCTCCAAAACCTGAGTCGACCCCAACTGGATTGGAGATGAAATCGCAAAAGAGCCTGCCGAACACCCACCGGTCATGCCACAATTCGTAACTCCGTAAGGAGCCAAAGCCGCGAACGGAATGTTGCCGCCGTCATCGAGGAAGAAAAATTCATGATCGCTAAAACCTGCGACAGCCGGCGAGATGCCGCCATGCCCACTGAGGGTCAAGCCAATGCCCATAGATACCTCCAGGAATCGTTCCTCAGTGTACACCTGCTCGAGAAAGCCCCGCATAGAAAGCAAGGAATCCTGAAGGCCGCAATGTTTATTGTGCGGTTTCCGTAAAGCTTGTCACGGAACCACCGAGAGCATATGGCGCCTGCGCCTGCACGTTCACCTGCTGCGCTGTGGCCGGCAATGTGAGCGTCACAGATGCGACACCGGAGGAATTCGTCACCGCAATGACGCTGGTTCCGCTCGTCGTGCCGTTGGAGAGCGATCCGGCGTTGGTGGTGAAAAGAATGCTGGCTCCGGTCGCCACTCCGCCGGATTGGCCAGGATTGAGCGTAACCGTGAGCGGCTGTGCCAGCGCCTGGCCAAGAGCCCCTGTTTGCCCGCTTCCCGTTTGCGTCAACGTCGCCGGAGAGTTGCCAACGATGACCCATCCGCCTTCAGTCTGCGTCGCCGTTCCATCGCTTCCGGTAACGGTGAAGTGGCAGAATCCCGGGGTGGTTCCCGCATTGACTGTAATAGCTCCGGGTGCGCTAGGACTGAGTGCGGCTGTGGTCAAGGTAAGAGTGCCGCTGCAGGCGGACGCGCCCTCATAGCTGTCGAAGACTGCCGAAGAGAGAGTGACGTTGGCGCTTCCACTTGTAATCTGCGGATGCAGAGTGACCGTTCCGCCGGCCGCGACCATGATCGTATCGGGGTTCAGGTCCCAGTCGGAGACCGGTGCGCTGGCCAGTGCGCCTGTGATCACCAGCAATGTCGCCGTGTACGGGGCAAAGCTCTGCGTTGCGGTCCACGCTTGCGAAGACGAAGCCTGGATGGAACTCGAAGCCGTCGAAGCCAGCGTGTAACTGACGAACGAGGTCGCGTTGAAACCGGAGAGATCAAACTGCACCTGCGTGGTATTGTTGGGGTCCTTATTGAGCACCATTACGGTGAGAATGGTGCCGGTGGAATCGAGCGCCGCATAACTGGAAAAGAGCGCCGGATTGCCGGTATTGATTGCCGAGACCGAAGTAGTGCCAAAGCCATGATGAGCGCCGTCATAGTTGGTGTAGAGCTTAAGCGCCTGGTAATTGGGATTCGTGGGAATCGGAGCCTCCCAGCGCGAGGCGAACGAGAGCCGCTCGCGGCCGAAGATGCCATAAGCGTCTGCATCGCCCAGTGCAGTCGAGAAATCGGATTCGCCCGCAAACGCGGCACTCCACTCTGTGAAGCTCATCGGCGTTCCGGGATAGATCATGTTGACGATGGCCCGCATACGGGGAATGCGGAAAGGAATCGTCTTGTTGGGCTGGATGTTGGTGGTCCAGATCTGGTCGATTGAGGTGGACGGGCTCACAAAGGTTGGGTCCCAGTAATCACGATAAATATTCACGGCCAAAGCCTGTAATTGCGTCTGGCTGAGGCCGCTGGTGGTCGCATCCGGGTAAGCGTGAAGATCGAAGACGTCGAGCGTGCGCGCGCCGTTGATCTGATCATTCCAGTAAACCTGGTTGAGCCACCACGGCACAAAGTCCACGCCGCCATGCGCGTCCTTGTCATTGTCGTTGGCGCCGTTCCAGTAATACCACCAGCAGCAGCTGACGGGACCGAAGCGAACCGCCGCTGGGTCCCACGTCTTGAGCTTGGCCGCTTCGGTCAGATACACGTTGGCCAGTTCATCGTAACCCGAGGGTGCGGGATGAACGTCGCGATGCGTGTTGCCCCAGATATCGACTTCGTTATCCATGTCGTAAAAATGGCAGGACGTGATCGTCGAATACGGAACTGCGCAGGTTCCATTGCCAAAAGCGGTGCTCAGCGCCGCAGCCCACGCGTTGCGATAGACGCACGTAGATGCCGTGCAGGACTGGGTTGAATCGTCGAGCAGCGGGAAATAAGCAGTAGTGACAGCATTGGTCGTCACCGGCACCGGCGTGTTGCAACTGGCGGGAGAACCGCCTGCCACCGTGCCATTGCCAGCGTCCGTGTTGTACTGATCCACTGAGCACTGGGCGCCGAACTGGGCCACGGAGAAACTCCAGTGGTAGTTGTCCGTTCCGCCCTGGGTGACTGAGGTCTCCGGACTCTGCGCCACCCAGGGCAGCATCACCATGGTCATGAGCGGATGACTTCCGGCGTTCTCCACGTCGGTGATGAACTGCGTCGAACTCGAATCATCTCCGTTGCTGAATCCCTCAGCCGCATAGTCTTCGTAATAGTAATCGTTGGCGGCGTTATCGGTGCCGAGCTGCCAGTTATACGTTGACGTGGCATCGCCACCCCAGCGCACCAGGGTCATGCCACTGTCAGTCACATGGGCGGCGTCCTTCGGATACGAACCACCGTAAATGAACGGGCTGATCGTGTGCCGGTTGGCAAGCACATCGACGCTGACCGTAACGCCGCTGGAAGAAGCGCTGGTCACGGTGACCGAACCGGTTCCGGAAGCGCTGGCGTATGTGGACGAACTTGCCGAATCTGGCGTGTAGGTCGCCGTCAGCGTATCCGTGCCCACGGCAAGCGATCCAGCGGGAACGGTGATCGTTACACTGCCGCTCGTGAGCGTCGTCGATGCAGAAGCATAGCTGCCACTCGAAAGAAGGATAGATCCTGTCGGCGTTGGATTGCCGCTGCCGCCGCTCACGCTGATCGCTACGCTAAGCGATTGCGCAGTCGTGATGCTGGTGGATGAAGGCGTCACAGCGACCGTCGGTGTGATGAGCGCCGCACCCGCCGTTACCGCCACGGTTGCGGAAGCGCTGGCTGAGCCACCCCCGCCCGTACAGGTAAGAGTGTAAGAGGTTGTAGACGTTGGCGAAACACTCTGCGATCCGCTGGTGGCTTCGGTACCGCTCCAACCGCCGCTCGCAGTGCAGGAGGTAGCGTTTGTACTCGACCATGTCAGTGTCGAGATACCGCCACTCAGAATTGTCGTCGGGCTGGCGGTCAAGGTTACGGTCGGAGCGGTGCCTGAGCCGGTTACCGTCACCGTGCTCGTTCCCGTAGCGCTGTTATAGATTGAGGAGCTTGCCGAGTCCGGCGTATACGTCGCCGTCAGCGTATCGGTGCCTAGAGCGAGTGAGCCGGCCGAAACCATGATCGTGGCGTTGCCAGCCGATAGCGTGGTTGCCGCGGACGTATAACTGCCGCTGGTCAGGACTATCGATCCGGTTGGCGTTGGATTGCCCGTCGCTCCGCTCACACTGACCGCCACGCTGAGCGACTGCGCCGTAGTGATGCTCCCGGGCGATGGCGTCACGGTTACCGTCGGCGTCATCAAAGTCTGCGCGGCATAGGCGGCTGTCACCGTCGTGCTGGCATTCAAGGTTACATTGCAGGTGACGGCACTGGAGCTGGTGCATCCCGTCCAGCCAGAGAAGGTGTTGCCGTTGGAAGTGGCCGGCGCGGTAAGTGTGACCGAGGCGCCCGCCACATATGTGCGGGTGAAGCTTGTGCTGCCGTTGCTTGCCCCGTTCAGGTCAGCGGGCGAAACACTGATGGAAACGCCGCTGGAGGGGGTGGTTGAATTGACCGTCAGCACGTAGTCGGCGCTGAGATGGGTCCCACCCATACACGCCGTCATCCACAGGCACAGGCCGGCGCCAATTCCGGCCGCCAGCATCCAAATGAGCTTCTTCACTTCCTGCTCCAACTGTGAAATGTGCGGTCCAAGGCAGGCAAACCTTCAAGTCCGGGCGCGCAGTTAGCTGGAGTCGGAAACGTCTCACGCGTTCTTTAATGTCTTGTCTTCATCCTAGCGCCTTCCTCACTCATAATTGAGCTCTCTAAGTGTTACGAAAGTACGTACCGGGTGCGACACGCATTCATTTGCCCAGGCATTGCGCCGATTCAGCCCGCACGAAAAGGTTCGACAGACACAACGGGCTGCAATTTTGATGAAAGGTGCAGCAGAAGTGTCATCGCGTTGACGGCACACAATCTGCCAATACCTCATCCTTTCCGTTCTCAAGCAAAACGGATTCACCCATAGTGTTTGAAGGTGCGAGAAATCGTTCTTGCCCAGATACCCAGACGCGGGCCACGTCAGCATAACCCGAGCATGGATGGAAGGCAGCGAGATCGGCTTGTTTGCCGATTTCAATGCTGCCTATTTCTTTATCCAGGCCGAGATGCCGCGCTGGATTCAGCGTCAGCATATTGACCGCAGCCGAAGAGGTCATTCCGCTGTCCATCATACGCAAAACGCAGGCAAGCAGTGATGGAAAGTGATAATCGCTGCAGATGATGTCGACCAGACCCTCGGCCATAGCATCATGACAGGACAGATTGCCGCAATGAGAGCCCCCTCGGTAATAGTTAGGCGCGCCCATGCACACCATCATGCCCAGTTCTTTGGCCTTGCGCGCCGCCTCGATGCTGCAAGGCATCTCAGCAAGAGTGGCTCCACATGCAAAGGCTTCGATCACATGCTCTACGGTTGTATCATCATGGCTACCTAGAGGAATTCGGCCATTCACGCGAGCTTTGACCGTCATGCGATTGTTCACCTTGCCAGCTCGCGCAATACGCTCTTCCATACTCTTGCGCGCTTCTTCCATGGTGATGTTCTGCCGATTGACGCGTTGCTGGAGCAGCGCCTCGATGTCGCGGAACTGGCGCTGGCCGGGTGTATCGTCGTTAAACACAAGATTGGCAATGCTCTTGAGCTCGAGTAGCTGATCAAGGATCTCCTCGACCGGCTCAAAGTTTGTGCTCCACCTGACGTGGATCAGATGGTGTGCGCGCAGCGTAGGCATCAATTCTTGGAATTTGCGTGCCAACGTCAGCCCGTCGCCGCGCCATGAGCCGGCATGACCTTCGCGTTCCTCCGAAATCCTCGCCGCACTACACACAGTGGTAAGCCCGCAGCTGAGGGCGCGCATATCCATTACATGAAGAGCGAGTTCGAGAGGGATCTTCGCAGTCGGTCGCGGCGTGATTTCGCGTTCGAGATAGTCGGTATGAATATCGATCACTCCAGGAATCAGGAATGCTCCCCGCAGGTCAACGCCGTCGGCTACACGGCGCGGCAGAATATCGATGATGCGCTCGCCCTCCACGACAACCGTTCCATCGATTTCCTGATCCGGACAGACGATACGCGCATTCGTTAATATCGTTTCCTTCATCGGATGAAGCCTCCTGGGTTAGGCGTGTGTTATTTCGTCAGCATTGGCTGGGTAATGATTGTTCGGCGTATCCAGTCAGAGATACGCTCCATCACGGTAATCATCACAACGATAAGCACGGTGTATAAGAGCACGTCTTTGAAGTGAAGCAAACCTTTGGCGACCTCAAGCTGGAAGCCAATACCACCACCCCCAAAGACGCCTAGCGGAACAGCGATTCGCAAGTTTTGATCGAAGGCATAGAACAGATTTGCAACAAACGAAGGCATTACCTGTGGCAGTACGGCATAGCGAATGGTTTGCAGCCGCGTGCTCCCGACGCTTTGAACCGACTCAAGGATGCCTTTTTCGGCGTGTTCGATTGAATCTGCAAAAAACTTCCCAAACATTCCCACGGAACTAAGGATCAGAGACAGCATTCCGGCAAAAGGTCCGATCCCAATCGCGATCAGCAACACCAGAATGACGATCAGATGCGGGGCGGAACGACTCATAGCCAGTAGGGTCCGCGTCGACAGCCGCACCAGGGGATAAGGCGTGGTATTAGACGCAGCAAAGAATGCCAGAAGCAACGCGAGCGCTCCTCCGAAGGCCGTCGCCAGAAATGCAATTGATAAGGTTTCGACGAGTGAGATGAGAACCGAATCGTCCTTCCATAGCAAGGTGAAGTTCGGCGGCAGCATCTGGTTCAAAAGGTCGGCCAGGAACCGAAAGTCCACAAAGAAGCTGTCGGGGTTCACATCCAGGAACACAAAGAGCAAATATGTCCCTGCGATGATTGCAATCAGGAAAATGATCGTCCGGTGGAGTTTACGCGAGGGCAGCACCGCGGCTGGCACAGCGATGCTCATCGCAACGCCCCCTCGCGCAAAATACGCTCACGCAGAAAGTCGGAGACACGCTCGGTGCAGAAGACCAGAACGAGCGTAACAAGCGTGGCCATGCAGGCGGATCGATAATCGGCCGCATCCATGTAGGTCTTCATCATGTACCCGATGCCGCCCGCGCCGACCGCGCCCAGCAGAATGCCCTCACGCACATTGAAGTCGAAACGAAAGAGCCCGTTGGCAAGCAGCGCGGGAAGAATCTGTGGAATGACGGCGTAGCGGATGACCTGCGAACGGGTCGCTCCAGTTCCTTCCACTGCCTCAAGCATGCGCGGCTCGATCTCTTCGATCGTGTCGGCGAGCAGCCTGGCCAGCATGCCCACACTGCCAAAGCAGAGCGCGATAAAGCCAGGAATCACGCCCAATCCAAAGATCGGGACAAAAAGAAGCATCTGAACAATTTCAGGCAGGCCGCGCTCCGTCGCAATGATGGCTCGCATGCCTAAACGCAGCGGCGGAGGCGTAAGGTTCGAAGAGGCAAGCAGCGCACAGGGAAGCGAGAGAAACATGCCCAAGATCGTGGCCGCCATTGCAATCGCCGTGGTCACGCCGACCGGGCGCAACAAACTGCCGAGGGCGCTCCAGTCGGGAGGGAAGAACATTCCCAGCAATGCAGGCAGCTTCTCCATGCCAGTGACGAACACTTTAAGGCTGACTCCACAGCGCCATGAAGTGAACGCGATGAGCGCAATGAGCAGGGCGATGATGACGGCTTGTCGGCCGCGCTGTCCCGCGATGCCTTTCTTCCACTCCAGAAACGGCAGTTCCCGTTGAAAGGGGATAGTGGTGGAGACACCCATTTAAATCGGAGCTCCCTGATGAAGTGCATGATGCAACTTGGGCTCGAAGAGAAATGGCTGTCCGTCTATCGGCGAATCAGAACCGGCGGTTTCACCCATTGCGCCGCCATAGATGGTTTCCAGTTGACGGGCAGAAATCCGTGCCGAGCCGTCGTAGACTTTCTTGCCTGTTCGAATGCCGATCACTCGCGTGCAGTAGCGAGCGACGATTTCGGGCTGATGAAACGCACCGATTACAGGTGTTTCGCGCGATAGCGGCTGCAGGATTGTCATAATCGCTTCAGCATTTTTAGGATCGAGGCTGGAGATGGGCTCGTCGGCCAGGTAGACGAGCGGACGTTGATAGATGGCGCGTGCAATCGAAACCCGCTGCATCTCGCCGCCACTGAGTGAACCCGCAAGGCGAGCCGCGAAATCCGCCATTTTCACACGGTCCAGCGCAACCATCGCATCCCGCGCTTCTGAGTCCTTGAAGCCGAGCAGCCAACTCCGCACTGGACTGATTTGGCCCAGACGTCCGAGCATCACGTTCTCCAGAACTGTGAGGCGCTTTACCAGATTAGAGCCCTGGAAGATCAAGCCGATGTGCCGCCTGGCTTTGCGTAGCTCACTCACGCTGACATGCGTTGTGCAATAAACCCGATTGGACGGCCCAGTGAGCGTGACCTCACCCTCGTTTGGCTGCGTCAATCCCACGATGCATCGCAGCGTGAGAGACTTGCCGGCCCCGCTCGATCCAAGTATCGATACGAACTCACCGCGACCGACGGAGAAGCTTACGTCATTGACGAGACGCTTTCCGTTCGGAAGCATGACGCGGATATTAGAAACCTGAAGCATGGCAGTCTATTTCTCCACGAAATTGAAGTCCTTCACCTGCAGTGCGTATTTGCGCAGGCCGTCATAGGTCGCATCGTTCACAGCAATGTTTTTCGTCGCGGTTCCAAAGGTGCTGTAGGTTTTCTGTAAATTGTCCCAAAGCGCCGGATCTTTGACAGGAATCTCCAGCAATGCAGCCTGAATTCGTTTCTTCAACTCCTCAGACAGCGATTTGCGCACAGCGGTCGGTCCATCTGGTATCAGCTCGGAAGTCCAGATCACGCGCACATCGCCCGGCTCCAGCCTGTGTGTGGCAATCAACCGGTTCGGCGCTGTCTCCATGAAGGCGCTGGCATCTACTTTGTTCTCTTTAAGCGTCATGACTGCCGCAGGGTGAGTACCGGCAAAGACCACTTTTTTGAAATCTTTTTCGGGCTCGATTCCAGCGGAAAGAAGTCCGACACGGGGGTACAAATTCCCTGAAGTAGATGCAGGATCTGCAAAGGCAAACACTATATCTTGAGCGTGCGCCTTTAAGTCAGCCAGTGAATGATAGGGGCTGTCCTTGGGAACGGCGATTACCGAGCGGTAGCCACCCAGCGATCCGTCAGCGTTGCCGCGCGAGACGATCGCCTCAGCGCCGGCCTTCTGGGATGCGATGATATAGGCCAGCGATCCAAAGGAAGCGATGTCCACTTTTTCCGCGCGCATGGCTTCGATGGTTGGCGCATATCCTTCCACGCGCACAACTTCGACCGGCATATTGAGCTCTTTCTGGAGATATGCGCGCATCAGGTCAGCGCGCATCGAGCCACTCTGCAACTGCTCAGATTGCGGCGAGAACGCGTAATGCAAAACTCTCGGTACGCCGCTGCTGGCGTCGACCGATTTACAACCGGTCAACGCCGGAACCAGCCACGTTGAGAAAAATAAAGCGCACCAACACCAGTGGCGTTTCATAACTCCTCGCTACGCGTAGACAACTTCCTTGAGACGACCGTTTTCGAGATGAAGCGATCGGTCTGCCATTCTCGTCAACGTATGCTCATCGTGGGTGATGAGGATGATCGACGTACCATTCCGCTTGAGGTCGAGTAACATGTCGATTACGGCATCTTTTGTCTTCATGTCGAGTGAGGCAGTGGGTTCATCTACAAGCAAAAGCCGCGGACGCGCAATCATGGCGCGCGCAATGTTTACGCGCTGCTGTTCGCCGCCGCTGAAGGTCGCTGGATAAGCGTCCCACAGATCCTTAGGCAAGCTCAGTCGCTCCAAAATTTCGCTGGTAATGCGCCGTGCCTCATCAACCGAGCGTCCTCGGGCTGTAAGTGCAGAAGCAACTACATCGATAGCTGGCACGCGCGGAATCACCTGCAGGAATTGCGAGCAGTATGTCATCTCCTTCTTGCGAATGCGCAGAACTTCGTGCTCAGAGGCGCTCGTCAGATCGAGAATCCCGCCTGATTCTTCGTAATATTGAATTTGGCCTCTGCTCGCGAGATAGGTGCGATAGATGCATTTCATCAATGTCGATTTTCCGGAGCCGGTTTTGCCCGTGAGTCCAACAATCTCGCCCTCTTCAACATTGAAGGAGACCTGGCGCAATGCCTCGATTGCTTTTTCGTTGAGAATGTGGAGTTCGAATCGCTTCTCCAGATCCACGACTTCCAGTAGCTTCGTCATCGGCTCCTCTTATTCCGCGTGAAGTTATGTGTTCGCCCGCAGAGATCAGAGCAACGAGCTCACCAGGAGCTGCGTATACCCATGTTGGGGATCCTGCAAAATCTGATCCGTCAGTCCGTGCTCTACAATCTGACCGTGCTTTAATACAATAGTGCGATCCGTCAACATGCGGATCACGCCAAGATCGTGCGAGACAACGATCATGGAAATTCCGAGCTCGTCCTGCAATCTGCGGATCAGGTCGAGAACCTTGGCCTGCACAGAAACATCGAGACCGCTAGTCACCTCGTCAAGCAGGAGCAACGGTGGATTGTTCGCAATCGCCTTCGCAATCTGAACTCTCTGCTGCATACCACCGCTGAATCGCACGGGCGATTCATCCATGCGCTTGATGGGAACCTCTGTGTGATTGAGCAGCTCGGTAGCGCGAATGCGGATATTGCCCACATGAAATACGCCGGCCATGAGAAGTTTTTCTGCAATATTGCCGCCCGAGGAGAAACGGAAGTTCAACCCGTCGCGCGGATTCTGATAAACCATGCCCATCAGATGATTGCGAATGTAGCGCTTCTTTTGGCTGGAAAGCTCGAACAAATTTACGCTACCGTCTTCGATGGGCCTGAAATTTACCTCGCCTGAGGTCGGATCGGAATCGAAGTAGAGCATCTGCACTAACGTGCTCTTTCCTGAGCCGCTTTCGCCTACGATACCAAGCACCTCGCCCGGATACAGATCGAAACTGATGTTGCTACAGGCAACAACAGCCCCCGTCTTCGGACAGATATTCGAGTTGAACTGCGGACCGGTCCGGTCGCAGACATCAGGTGTTACTTCGCCGAAGATTTTGGTCAAATTGCGAACGCGCAGTAACCACTTTTCATCCATGGCACATCTCGAGTCCTATTCGGGATTTGTAAAGAGTCTTTGTGACGGACGCGGACCTTGCCGCACCTTATCAAGGAAGTTGCTATCGTTGATGACCCAGAAGCGGCTGAAGTCCTCGGCGTAGATCTGATCCATGAAGGCCTTGTCCTGCCCTGAAGCCGAGCAGTGGACTCCAATAAACTCTTCCACCTTGAAACGGATATCGTCGAACTCGAGAGGTTCGACCCGCGTGAAAGGTGGAATCGCGTGAATACGCTTCTCGCGTCCTGCACCGAAAAGATAGAGGCAGCGGGCCATGCTCAGGTTGGGTACGTCCCAGCTCGGAATCGGCGAAGGTGTGGCGACATAGCGTCCGTTCACCAGAATTGGATGCCCAGCTCCATTGCGAAGTGTGCCACTGCGCACATAGGCTTCATACAGCGTTACCCAAATCTTCGCGTAATCGGCCTCGGCGTGCATGATCCGCGTCTTTGCCTCATGGCGTTCGACGCGGCGCAACACCTCAGGCTGCGGCACCTGCAGAACTAAAATCTGTTTCTCCGTCAGGATCTCTTCAGGAACACGATGGCGGCTCTGAATAATGGTCGCGGCCGCTGTATCGAAGGTGACCGCGCACTTTGCCATCTCCTTGATGAAAAGGCGTAGATTGCATGCGTTTACGCTCGCGTCGCTTCCCTGGTCGATCACCTTCACCGTATCGTCTGGTCCAACCAGCGAGAGCGTCAGGTGCAGGCCACCCGTCCCCCAGCCGCGCGAAATAGGCATCTCCGGTGAGGCATAGGGAACCTGGTAACCGGGAATGCAGACAGCCTTCAACGTCTTGCGACGAATCTCTTTTTTTGTGAACTCGTCAATGTAGGCGTAATTAAAGCTCTCTTGAAATCTGAGGTTCTCAATCATTGCCACCCTCCCCGGCGCCCGCACCCACGGCAACTTCTTTGCTGCGCTCCTGCTTCAATCGTGCAACCCGTCGCGCGCTCTCCAGGCCAGCTTGGAAGGTAACGTAGTGAGGCAGCTTGAGATGGTTGGTGAACCCGTAGGCCTCGATAACTTCCGTGTGATAGAGGACGAACTCCTGATTGTTGGCAGGGTTGTCGGGATTTGGACTGCGTAGCGCACTCTCGACCATACCCATGCAAATTCCCTTCGTCTCGTTTTGACCAAAGCAAAGCCCGTAGCCGATCGAAAGGGCTGCTCCCTCGCTGCGCTTCCCTCCTTGCCTCGCAGCGTCAGGCGATCGGCGCATCGAGCCACCGACCATCTCTGTCTCGGTGACCTTGATCTTGCCCACATAGCGTGTCCGTCCGCGCCTGTCAACGATCCGCACCGGAACCTCGCCGACGCGCAGCTCGCCCACTGTGCCATGCGATTCGCCGAACCCGCGCATAGTGCTGTATGCCATGCACATCAATGCGCCAGTCTCAGACCGGGCCAGCATCTGCAACACCGCCGAGCGAGGCACAGGAAATTTGATTGCCTCTCGTGTTACATCAAAAACACGCCGATCTTCATCAGGATTACCCTGCCTGCTCATTAAGCCTTCGTTCAAAAAAATGTCGATCACTTTCTTATATGTGGTCATCGCATGCAGCTTGCAGGGATCAATTGCATCGCGCAATCCCTCGATAAATTTTTCAATGGAACCAAGACTGGCTTGCAGCAGCGCAGGATTGAGCAGTCGAAACGAGTAGTCGCGCGTTGGTCCAAGGATCTGACCTCCAGGTATCTCGCGGAAGGTTGATGAGATTCGCCGGTGCACAAACATCTCGCGCGTATTCAGCACCTCGGCAAAATAGCGGCGCTCCAGCGTGGCGCGATAAGCGCGTAGATGAAACGCGGCTTCAAATGAGTCACCCTCCACCTGCAGCAACGCCAATGCCGCGTGTGCAGGCGCATAGAGCGAGCCCTCGCCCATTGCGCGATCCACGGCCAGCCGCATCTGCGTGCGCGCCTGATCTACTTTGATGGGTTCCGTCTTGCCCTTCCAGCGGAAATAGTCCACCAGCCTGTTGGCGTTCTCGATTGCGTCCTGCCCGCCCTTGACCGCTACGTATCCCATCTCGCCCCCATCCCGGTTTGAACGTTACGACCACTCGGAGACCGGTTCCCATTTGACACGCGTCGTGCGCGGCAAAGCCATCACGCATGGACCGGCCGATAAACTGTCACAGGTGAAAAAAGAGTCCACACCCAATGGAAACTCGACATTGCGTTTCTGCAAAGCTTCAAAAAGCTCCACCGGTGCGCCTGACACAAAGACTGCTGCTTCGCTCTCGATCCCAGGGCCGGCTAATGTCAACCGCAAGCTGTCCGGCATAGGCGCCGGAGAAAGTGCCGCCACCTGCACGACGAGCGTCGCGCCCTGTTCCGGATAAGCCAGATTACCTGTCCGTGCACGGTCGATCTCTTCAAACCGGCGCGCATCCGCGATCAATACAAAATCTGCTTGCTCTGCCGTCGCAGGTTTCGCCAGTGTTTCACGGCACAGCAAATCCATGGCCTGCTCTGCGCTCTGCTCCAAATGAAATGAGCTGTCAGCGCTCATGAGAGTGAGGGCTATGAGTGTTGTGGCCCGGTTCAACGGTGCGGGAACCTCCATCAACACATCATCAAGCTGTCCAATCATGCCGGGCCGCGCGGTGCACTGCAGTAAAGTCCGATAGTGCTTCTGGCCGTCAAAGATTTGATCATAGGATTTGGCCATCGCCAGCGCACTCATGCTTCCTCCATCAACTTGAAATCGACCTGTGTCTGGAGAATCAGGTCGAACTCGTCTTGATCCCGACGCGCGACTATCTTGCTCTGTTCGCCGAGAAACGTCTCAACTTTGTCCGGAATTGCATTGCCAGAATGAAGCAGCGCATCTACAACAGCGATGGAATAGGCCCGAACCGGCTCATCTCCGAGGCAAAGTCCAAACCCTGGGTGACCGTCCACCAACACTTCGCATTCTGTGGTCAATGCCTCACCGAGATAGAATTTTTGCTGTTCGAGAGAATCTTCGGCCGGGATCATCGTGAGGCACACGGAAGGGTGTTTGCGAATCGATACCGTATAGAGTTGCTCCAACTGGGCGACCAGCAGTTTCAGGGGCTCCAATTCACACTCGCATAGCGTATAGTCGGAGCCTAGCTCAGCCGTGCTTAAATTTCGATGATTTGTCACGTCAACCATTTGCCGGGTTTGCCTTTCGCACGACAGAAGTAGCATTCTTGCCGATTGAAGTACGAGAGAAAACGGTCACCTGCGGAACGCAGCCGTGTTGAACTGGTGCGTATACGAACTTGTGGCAATCATGCCATAGGAAATTTTGAGAAATATTTAAAAGACGTGAAAAATGCATTTATATCTCAGAACCAATCTCGGCATTCATGCACGGCTCACCACCCCATAAACTGAAATTTCATGTTCATATTATTCGTATACGTAGTATTATGGCTTTCGTGCGACAGGATGCCGCCAACCGATTCCTGCAGGACGAGGCCATCGTCCCGCTGCAAATTCGATCGAGATTCGTCTGGAATTACTTGAAGGCCTATCCGCGCCTGCTGATTCTCGGCGTTATCTGTCTCATTGGCCGTAACGGAGTGGCGTTCGCAATTCCTCTGCTGATTCGCGCTGGAATCAACATTCTGACTTCTTCTCGGGGTAGCGCCGACACAGCCATGTCGTGGATTGCCATCGAGATTGTCGGCGTGGCTACCCTCAGTTCGGCTTTTCAAACTATGGCCCGTTTGAATGTCATCGGCATGTCGCGACACGTCGAGTATGAGATGCGGAAGGATTTTCTCCGGCACCTGTTCCGGCTCGATGCTTCCTTCTGGGGACGAACGCGAACCGGTGACATCATGGCGTTGGCGACAAACGATCTTAATGCCGTCCGCATGATGCTCGGCCCCGGCCTGATTTCCTTCTTTGAGGCCATGGTTCAACTTCCCGTTGCCGTCGTGGTCTTGGCCTCTTTTAACTGGCGGCTTACGCTCGCAGCATTGTTGCCTTCACCTTTGGCGGTGCTGGTGATGATCGTGTTCGGCAGGATTATTCGCCGGCGATTCGATCGAATTCAGGCACTGTTTTCCACAATGAGTGCGGTTGTCCAGCAGACCATCGCAGGCGCTCGCGTTGTGCGCTCCTTCGTGCGCGAGAAGGCGGAGCAGAATCGCTTCGAGGAGATGAACCGCTCCTATGTTCGAGCAAACTGCATCCTGGGCGTCTACTCCAGTACCTTCGATCCTTTGCTGACTTTTATTACTGGCGCCTCTGTGCTTGTCGTTCTCTGGTACGGAGGATCGCTCGCGGTTGCGCATAAATTGCGCGTAGGCGATTTCGTGATGTTCACGACCTACATGGCTATGCTTGCACAGCCCATCTCCTCGCTAGGCAGAGTAGTCAATATGATGCAGCGCGGCATGGCCTCCGTGGCGCGTCTGCAACTGCTTTTCCTTGAATCTCCAGAGATTGAACCGGGAAATTGGCTTCATTCAGATGAAAACCCTCCCGAAACCGATCTCACATCGAGCGGCGCCATCTCTCTGCAAAATGTCAGCGTGTTTTACGGTTCATATGCCGCGTTGGATTCGATTGACCTGAAAATCCCGGCTGGATCAACTCTGGCGATTTTGGGTGAGACCGGATCCGGCAAAAGCACTTTGGTCAAACTGATCACACGTATGATTGACCCAAGCCAGGGAAGCATCCAGGTCGACGGGGTCGACTGCCGCGCAATTCCATTGACTGCGCTGCGCTCGCTTGTCGGAGCTGTTCCTCAGGAAACGTTCCTGTTCAGCATCACACTTGCAGAAAACATTGCGCTGGGCGTCGATGCCGTATCAGAAAGCGAAATCAGGGGGGCAGCGACCATTGCCGGGCTCGATCCAGATTTGGAAGCTTTGCCTGAAGGCCTCAATACCATTGTCGGCGAACGAGGCATCATGCTCTCAGGAGGGCAAAAGCAGCGCATCGCCATCGCCCGCGCGGTCCTCAAGAATCCTCGCATCCTGGTACTGGATGACGCTTTGTCCAGCGTAGATTCTGTCACCGAGGAACGCATTCTTTGCCATCTCAAGAGCATCATGGCCGAGCGCACCACAATCCTAGTGACACACCGAGTCACAACCGCGATGCACGCGGATTACATCATTGTTCTGAAGCATGGGCGGATTGTTGAAGAAGGCACCCACTCGAGTCTTGTAGCGAAGTGCGGACGTTACGCGCGTCTGGCGCGCCTGCAGGTTCTTGAAGAAGAATTGGAGGCCTTGTGAGCACAATGGGATTTGGGTTGTACGGCGGCGGCAGCCGAGGCCAATCCGGCGGAGCCAATCTGGAGGAGATCTCCGCCAAGGTTCGCGACTGGTATCTTCTCTCGCGGCTTCTGAAGTTGTTGCTGCCTTATTGGACCGGCATGTCGGCATCGCTCTTGTGCTCGCTCGCATCCACTTTATTGCAAGTTATCAATCCGCTGATTATATCGACAGCCATCGACTTTTATTTCCTGAAGCGCACACCCAAAGTGGAGTTTTTATCCGGACTGCTTCCGGCAAAATCCGCGCAGGGAATTGCATTGCTTTCGCTCCTGTATGGCGGCGGACTCATTTTGATCCTGTTAATTGATAGCGCGCAGAATTATCTCGCTCAGTGGACTGGCCAGATGGCAATGGCCGAGCTTCGCAGGCGGCTGTTCCAACATCTGCACCGGCTCCCGATCAGTTTTTACGATGTAACTCCTGCCGGCCGTCTGGTTACTCGCGTTACAACGGACATCGAGGCGCTGAACGATCTCTTTGCAAACGGAGTGGTCGCGCTGCTCGCTAATCTCGTTACCACGTTCTTCTTTCTCGGGATTCTGTTCTGGCTGAACTGGCGCATGACGCTGGTGCTCGCTGCGGTCATTCCGGTTTTTGTCGCACTCACCGCTTACTTTCGCCGGCTGATCACGCGCAGCCAGCAAAAAGTTCGCGTGCTTCTGGCAAGAATCAATGCATTTATCGCCGAGCACTCGAATGGCATCTACGTCGTGCACCTCTTCAATCGTCAGCAGACCACGCTCGATGCTTTCGATACGATCAACCGCGAGTACATGGTAGCGTCAAAGGAGTGGGTCACTGCCAATGCGTGGTTTATGCCCTCAATCGGGTTGCTGGGTACAGTTTCTCAGGCGGGACTTCTTATCATCGGCACTTTTCTACTTCATGGCGGAAGTTTATCTGTCGGCACGTTGGTCGCCTTCCTGATGTGGGGACCGCGCTACTTGCGCCCAATCCAGGACATCAGCGAACGCTACAGTGTATTGCAGACCAGTATTGTTTCCGCTGAAAAGGTCTTCGCTTTGCTCGACACGGAAGCGCCACTTGAAACTGCGGGATGCGGCCGCGCCAGTCTTGAAGGCCATGATATCGCGTTCGAAAATGTGTGGTTCGCCTATAAACCAGGACGCTGGGTGCTCAACGACGTCAGCTTTCATATTCGCAAGGGAGAGATGCTAGCGATCGTTGGTCACACCGGCGCGGGTAAGACCACATTGACCAATCTCCTTCTGCGCTTTTATCGCCCTCAGCGCGGCTCCATCCGCATTGGCGGAGTCGACATTTGGGACATGGAGGCCGCTGATTTGCGGCGGCAATTCGGCGTTGTTCTTCAAGACACCTACGTTCGCGAAGGAACAGTCCTTGACAACATCCGCTTTGGTTCCGATGTATTGACCCATGAGGATGCGCTGCACGCAGCCCGCCAGATAGGCCTCGACACAATCATGAAAGACCTTCCCGATGGACTGGAAACCTGGGTGCAAGAACGAGGCGACAATCTCTCTGCCGGGCAGAAACAGCTGATCGCATTTGCCCGTGCGCTGGCGCACGATCCTGACTATCTGTTGCTTGATGAGGCAACGTCAAACATCGATCTCGAAACGGAGGCGAGGCTTCGAGCCGCAATGGGCAGGCTGCTCGAAGGCCGTACCTCCATTGTTATCGCACACCGTCTCTCGACTGTGCTCACGGCCGATCGGATTATCGTCATGCACAGGGGCAAGCTGGCCGAAATAGGCAGCCATGAAAAGCTATTAGCAAAACGGGGGCTTTATTGGCGCCTCTTTCAGATACAGTTTGGTCATCAGGCTGGATTCGAAGAGCCGCTGGCGCCAAACGGTTCACATGAAACTGCCGGCAATGGTTATGTCTGGCAGGAAACACAATAGTTGCAGTCACTTTTTCCGGAAGACAGAAATATGTCAGTACTCAATGGGAACACGCCGCGGTACGGGATTTATTTTTCTCCGCATCCCGGCTCTTTGTTGTATGAGCTCGGCACCCGTTGGCTCGGCCGCGATGCCATCACTGGAGAATCGCTTGAGCCTGGTCTGCCCGATCACCTGCATCAGGATGAGTGGCTGCGTGTGACAGAGAGCCCTCGCCGCTATGGATTTCATGCAACACTTAAACCTCCTTTCCGGCTCGCGGAAAACCTCCAATTAGAGGACCTGCAAACAGCGCTCCATGACTTTGCCGCAAAGCATGATCGCTTTGAGGCTCCGGCTCTAAAAATCGGATCCCTTGGGCATTTCCTTGCGCTTGCGCTTTCAGAACGCAGCGCCATATTTTCTCAGCTCGCAGCCGATTGCGTGACTGAACTCGATAAGTTTCGCGCACCCGCTACAGAAGAAGAACGAATCAAGCGCCTTCGCGATTCGCTTTCAGAGCGGGAACGGGAACACGTAATGCGATGGGGCTATCCGTATGTTCTCGATACCTGGAAGTTTCATATGTCGCTCACGGGATCGCTTCCTGTGTCCTCACTTCCACCTCTTGAAGAGCATCTGCAGAATCGGTTCGCACAAGTGCTTCATCGGCCCCTATTGGTTGATTCCGTTTGTATCTTTCACGAGCCCTATCCCGGTGGTCCATTTCGCATCGTCGAACGGGCCCAGTTGAGGTCGTTGTGATGACGATGTCAATGATGACTGAAAATCCTTGGAAGCCTTGCGATCTTCGTGGAACCTATCCGGAGGCTGTTTCACACGCCCTTTTTCACGATATTGGCAGCGCCATCGGCACGATGCTTGCACCTCAATCGCGTGTAGTTGTGGCGGGCGACTTCCGGCTTAGTACGCCGGACTTGAAGCATGCTCTTTCTGATGGCTTGGTTCATGCTGGCATTCACGTTCTCGATGCGGGCCAATGCCCTACACCGCTCGCTTACTTTACCGCACAACAATTAGGCGCTGCTGCTGTGCTCATCGTTACAGCTTCGCATAATCCCGCTGCGCAGAATGGGCTCAAGCTAATGCTGGAATCCATGCCGACGACTCCACAGCAGTTGTCGGAGATCCGGGCGCTGGTGGAATCGGGGGCGTTTCGCTCCGGGCACGGCAAGATTGAGACGGTCGATTTGTTCCCGATTTATATGCGGACGACGTTGCAACGATGGGCACATCTGCATGGTGGCAAGCCCTGCCGAGTGGTTCTCGACGCCGGCAATGGTGCGTGGTCCGAGTTGGGTCCGATGATTTTCAAACAGCTTGGCTTTGACGCTGTCTGTATCTCGTGCGTTGCGGACGGAAACTTTCCGGACCGCTCTCCCGACTGTGCGCAAGCCGCAAATCTTGCCAGACTGTCTACTGCTGTGCGTGAGTGGCCGGATTCGATCGGCATTGCATGGGATGGCGATGGTGACCGCGTGGCTTTCATTGATGAGACTGGAAGCTATGTCACGACCGATGAGATTGCAATTCTATTCGCAGAGGCCATGCTCACGGGCAGCGCATCCAAAGGGAATGCAGATGCGAAGATCGTTGTTGACGTGAAATGCTCTGATGTCGTGCGGCGCTCGATTCTCCGACAAAGCGGAACTCCCCTGCTGGAACGCACCGGCCATGCTTTCATGCGCGGCAGGATGGTTGCGGAGCAGGCGCTTCTCGGCCTTGATGCCTGCGGCCATTATTTCTTTCACGAATTGAACGGCGGCGATGACGGGCTTTTTTCCGCTTTTTATCTCCTCAACTTTATGCAAAGCCGCGGCGGTTCTCTTGCGCAATTGCGCAGCACGCTACCGCGTATCTTGAGCACTCCGGAGATCCGTATTCCCGCCGTGCAGTTGCCTTGGGCAAAAGCGGCGGCGGCGTTGTGCTCCGCATTTCCTCACGCGAGCGTTATGGAGATTGATGGCCTTCGCCTGGTTATGGACGACGGCATCGTTCTTGTGCGGGAGTCTGGCACGGAGCCGGTCATCTCGCTGCGCATGGAGGGCTTCGATGAAATGAGTTATGAACGGATCCTTGCCCGGTCTCTGCAATGCTTGCCCGAGGCAGCATCCGTAATTCATCACGAATTGCTGAAAACAGGCGCAGAGTAAATTCGAAAACAACCCTGGAGGAACAAACGATGGCGACGACAACACACGTTGGACTGATGGATACAGCGCCCGATTCGCCAGAGGCGCGGCAAAAACGCCAACCCCTTGGACTCGAACCGCGTATTGACCCCACGGCTCGCGTCCGCAATTCCGTACTCGGCATCTACACGTCGGTCGGTCCGCACACGACGATCAACGAATCGAATTTCGGCGATTATTCTTACGTCGTGCAAAACTGTAGCATCATTTGGGCTGATATCGGCAAGTTCTGTTCTATCGCGGCCAGTACCCGAATCAATCCCGGTAATCATCCGATGTGGCGTGCAGCTCTGCATCACTTTACTTATCGCAGCACGTCTTACGGATTTGACGTCGAAGATGATTCCGAATTCTTTGATTGGCGCAAGGCCCACAGAGTGACGCTAGGAAATGACGTTTGGATTGGTCATGGCTCGACCATTCTTCCCGGAGTCACAATCGGCACCGGAGCAGGTATCGGCGCTGGCGCAGTAGTTTCAAAAGACGTGCCGCCTTTCGCGATTGTCGGCGGCGTGCCCGCTAAACTCATCCGTTTTCGTTTCGACGATAAAGTGCAGGAAGGCCTCATGAACCTTGCATGGTGGGATTGGCCGCGCGAAAAGCTCGAGATCGCGTTGCCCGATTTCCGCAAGCTCAGCGCAGAAGAGTTTATCGAAAAATATGCAGGAACGACCGCGACCGCCTCTTAGACTGCAGTCATAGAAGGCATCGCAGTCATACAGCCAATGCATTCAGGTATTCAGCATGAATCTCCTGGGCGCGAAATACACTGAAGAACGGAGCTCCAAGAGCGGCCGACTCCACTGCGGGTCGGCCGCATGCTTCTTCCCGTTCCACTAAGCAAATGACGCCGATAACGCGCATACCTGCACCTTGTGCCGCGTGAATTGCAGTGATAAGCGACGCCCCCGTAGTACAGGCATCGTCTACGATCACAACCGGCGCATCTGCCTCGCAAAAGCCTTCAATCTTTCTGCCTGTTCCATGGGTCTTCGCTTCTTTTCGCACTAGAAATCCGTCGATAACATTCACATTGGATGAAGCGCTCGCACGCCATGCGCTCGCCGATGCAACATTGCTTACGACAGGGTCTGCACCCAACGTCAGGCCGCCCACCGCACACGGAGACAGTTGATGTTCACGCATCAGGTCGAGAATCACCAGGCCCGCAAGCCGCCCGCCTCGACCACACAGCGTAGTTGTACGGCAATCGATATAGTAATTGCTGGAACCACCGGCAGAGAGTCGTGTCTCTTCAAGGTGAAACGATCTTTGCGCCAGTATTTTGCGAAGTGCGGCTTTATGAGCAGAAACCATTGTTGCAACCTCGATCAGAGATGTTCTTAGAGGTAACTGAGTTCAATGAGAAAGGACATAAAGACCATCCTATCCATGACGGATCGCCGCCCTGACGCATAACTGCGCATATCACGCAACGCGGTTGCCTTCGCGCCAAACCATCACCGCTAGAGGAAAGCCGCGAGCTTTTCGTACACGCACCAGGTCTGCGCGCTTGCCAACCTCGATGCTGCCGCGGTCCTCCAAACCAATCATGTTGGCTGGCGCCAGACTTGCCATGTTCACCGCGTCCGGCAGCGCCATGCCAATCTCCTCGTGCAATAGAAACAAGCCGTGCAACATGCTTGCTGGCGCATAGTCAGACGCAAGCGCATCGAGCAACCCGTGCCTGACAAGATCCACTGCCGAAACGTTACCGGAATGCGATCGTCCTAATACGAGATTGGGCGCGCCGGCCACGATCTTCATTCCTTTTTCGCGCGCCGCTTGAGCGGCAGCCAGCGTTGTGGGAAATTCCGAGATGCCAATCCCTTCTATGTGGGCTTGCTCCACATGTTCCACGGTCGTGTCATCATGGCTGGCAAGCGCAACTCCCTGCCCCTCAACCATCGAAATCACCTTGGCGCGATTCGGTCCGGAGAATCGTTGATGTCGATCTTGCGCAGTGGCTACAAATTCGTCAATCTCTTCCTGTGTGAGATGAAAATCTTTCTTCTCCATGGCGATATACTTCTCGAGATCTCTCCACTGCCTCTGCCCTGGCGTATGGTCCATCACGGAGACGAGGCGCAGGCTCGGCTCCGGATAGACTGTGGCGAACATCTCTGGCATTTCTTCCTTTGATATTTCGGCGCGATAATGAAGAAAGTGGTCTCCGCGAAACAGGCGGCTTTGCCGGCAAGCGTCCATCTCTGCAATTGTCTTCTTCACTGTCTCGAAACTGCGCGATCCCAAGCTGGTCATGCCGATGCAGAGAGAATCGCAGATGGTTGTGATACCGGCGGAGACCATCTGGGCGTCATGCGCCAGCAATGCAGCCATCACAGGCCAGTCAGCATTGTTTCTTGGCCTGACGTGACGTTCAAAATTGTCGGTGTGCAAGTCAATTAGACCGGGAAGGAGATAGTCTCCTTCGAGATCGATCACTGAAGTGGAATGAAACGACCCGCTATGAATTCCGGCAATCGTTCCATCTTCAACATGTACTGCTCCTTCCACAACTCCTAAAGGAGTTACGATCTTTGCATTCGTCAAAGACAGTTCAACTAACGCCACAGTGCCCTCAATCTCCGATTATGCGTGAGCAGTATGAATAGCAGAAAAAAGTGCTGGCGGCTTATTCAACCGCCAGCATGGGAGAGCAACTGCTCAAAAGGTGATGCGTGCGCTGATCTGTGCAATGCGTGGATTATTCGTCTGCGTGTGAGGGTTATAGCTGAAGTTCGCATCCGTCACGCCGACATCCGGACTTCCGAAGACTACTGTATTCAGTGCGTTCAGCGCCTCGAAACGGAAGGTAGCACTCATGCGCTCGTTGATCCGGGTCTTTTTCTCAACGAGCCCATCAAGCTCAGAAAAAGCGGGCAGCCTGACATCGGACAGATATCTTGGCGTATTCCCAAAGGAAAACTCCCCTGTCTCCACAAACGCAGCCGGATTGAAGCTGGATAGCTCACCGGTGGTTGGATTGACCACCTTATGCGTGATGCTTTGGCCGGAAACGAGCGTCGGACGCATCACGTTTGAACTGGAGCTTCCGCCGGTGTAAAGAGTGCTGCCTAATAGTGCGGGCGATGTGAGTTGAATCGGCTGGCCCGTGTTGTACTGGAAAGTTCCGCCGAACTCCCATCCTCCACCTAGATAGCTAAAAAAACCATGGTTGAGGAAAGGTTTGTTGGGGCCGAAGGGTAGCTCATATACAGAGCTCACCCGCAGAACGTGCGTTTGGTCCAGGTCGGCAATGGATCGCTCGCACTTTAAGCATCCAATATCTTGAATGCTTGCTGCTGTGCCGCCATCCTGGACACTTCCTGTCGAACTGGTCTCGCCGACGTCATCCATGTTCTTGCTGTACGTGTAGCCCAAAAGCATAGAAAACCCCTGCGCCATGCGGTGCTCCACCGTCAACTGACCAGCCTCGTAGCTCGAGTGCCCCCATCCGACGTTGAGCGCTTCAAATGTCAGGAACTGCGGATAAGGCCTTTCGAGGATTCCGGCTTCTATGGTGGATTTGCTCAGCGGCGAACTGGAATCCGTGATGATGTTATAGAAGGGATTGGGCACGACCGTGGTCAGAGCGCTTCCTGTAGCCAATTGAGCATCAGAAAGCTGATCGAGCTGTATTGCTCCTAGTAAATGAACACCGCTGCTGCCTGCGTATGCCATGGTCACCACAAAGTTTTCGGGCAGCACGCGCTGCACATCGAGCGACCAGTTCTCCTGGTAAGCGTCACTCTGTTCACGCAAATTCCCCGAGATGCTTTGTCCGAGTTCGATGCTTAGAGGACCACTGCCAGTGTTGTTTCCCGGTAAGGGAGACGGATCGTTGCCGTAGGGGGCCGGAAGCCCACTGGGGAATGGATTCGAAAGACTGTAAAGTGGACTGTACCCGTTCGCCGCCGCATCAATCGACGTTGACTTCCGCGTGTAGCCGAAGGAAGCAGGATTGGTGCCCCATGTAGCAGTCGGATGATAAAAGATGCCAAAGCCGCCGTGAAAGACCGTGTTCTTGTTGAGCGCATAGCTGAGCCCAAACCGCGGGTCGAAGTGCAGCTTACCGGGAATTTGTAACGTGCGGCCCTCCCCGCTCAGCCCTACGATTCCCACGCCGCCAACAAGATTCGGAATAGAAGGGACCTGAGAAGCAATAGCCGACGCATCTGTCGTATCGAGATAACTCAACTCGTTGCCCGATGCGACATCTGCTCCCTCCAGACTGTAACGCAGGCCAAAAGTCACGGTCAGCTTATGCGTCAGCTTTGCTGTGTCCTCGGCATAGACGGCGTAATACTGATGCCTGAAGTTCACCTTCGGTGCGTAACCGCTGGTCACGGTCGCCTGGCCCAGCAGCAGTTCTGCGATCGCGTTGCCAGTCGTTCCGGTGGGAGAGTTTGCATACGGTCCGCCCGTGAACGTTTTGGAAGTGTTGATGGTCAGCAGTTGCGGATCCCAGAGCTGATCCGGATAGCGCCTCAGGTCTGCGCCGAATTTTAAAGTGTGAATCCCCTTGAGCCATGAGAGAGAAGCTGCGTATTGGTACACCGAGTTGGGATTGCGTTCGTAGGGCTCCGAATTGCCAATCTCTCCGAGTTGGTTGGTTGTTGCCTCTACCTGCGGGGTAAAAGTTGAGGTAATGCCCGGAGCCGCCGATGCCGGGATGCCGAACGGCGCTGTCCCCAGGGGATTTACCGAGCCGCGGTGCGATTCCATGTGCGCCCAGGAGAGATGATGATCAAAGATCAGGTTCGGCGCTAGGATCCATGTGTGATCGACCATGATATTGTCGCCGGGAATATGGTTGTTGGAGTTTTGCGGTGTAAGGCTCTGCTGCCCGAAGACGGCGCCGTAAAAGATGTAGTTGTTAAAGTTATCGTCATGGAAAAAAATGCTCTGCTTATCTGAGAATTTGTGGTCGATTCGAATGTCGTAACTATAATTGTGATCGACGCTAGGAGCGTCTGAGAAGAAGTTGTTCTCATCGCTGCCGCTCACGCCCGACTGGTTGGGCGCTGGATATTTGGCCAGCAACGCCTGGGCTATCGGATTAAGCCGGCTCGGAGGGATTACATTTGCTTCGCCGTTATAGGAAATCTGGCAGCGGTAATACCCTGCCTTACTCGCAGTGAAGGTTTGGCCATTCGGGCATGTGTAGGTACCGCCTGCCGCGACTGAAACAGTCGTGCTTGGATCGTAGATTGTCTGCAGCGTGCCATTCGTGTTCAAAGTTTTTGAGAAGTCGCCTGTCTTCTCAAGTGCCGTAGGAACTGTGGTCGTAAATCCCGCGCCAGGAGTGCTGTCGAGCAGTTCTTCATAGCTGCCGAAAAAGAACGTCTTATTCCGGCCATGGTAGAACTTGGGAATCACCACAGGGCCGCCTAACTGCGCTCCAAACTGGTTCCTCTCAAAGGAAGGCTTGGCTTGACCCGCGGCATTGGCGTTATAGCCATTGGCATCCATCACATCGCTGCGGTAGTACTCCCACGCGCCGCCATGCAGATCGTTTGTGCCCGAGCGGATACTGTAGCTCTCGACGCCGCCGCCGGTATGCCCGAACTCCGGAGCATACGGCGAGGTATAAGTACGGAATTCCTCCACAGCATCGAGGCCAGGAATGGCGCCAGCCGCGTGGGTGTCGTAGAAAACCGTATCGGCGGCGCCATCGATCAAAATTTCAGATTCGCCGGCCTTCGTTCCATTGATGTAAAAAGTGTTTGTCGTGCTTTGCGAGGAGGCATTCGTTCCCGCAGTCAGTAAATTGCTTTGCGTCACGCCGGGACTGAAGTTCGTCAGTTGCAGAGGATTTCGAATATCCAGCGGGATATTCGATACCAATGCCGTTTCTGTCACAATACCTCGATCTGCATTCTCGGTATTGATCTCCGGCGCATCCGCCGTAACCGAGACAGATTGGCTCACAGAGCCGACCGTCAGCACTGCGTTTTCAACTTTCGTCTCGCCCACTTCCAGAACAATGTTGGATTCGGTCCATGATCCGTAACCGGAAGCAGTGACTGTAATTTGATAGTGCCCCGGCGCCACGGGCGGAAGAATGAAGTTACCGTCTGCGCCGCTGGCAGTCATGAATTTAACTTGTGTGGATGGCCTGAGCAGAGTAATATCGGCGCCCTTTACCGCAGCTCCGCTGGCATCAGTCACTTGGCCGCTGACAGTTGCGCTCTGCGCAAAGATTTGTGTGCTACAATAACTGGCCAACAGAATCATGCCTGCGTAAACATAAGTTTGCGTTCGGCCGAATAAGGATCGCATTGGGTAGCTCCTTCCTCGTGAGGATGCTGGATTGCGCCGGTGGACAAGCGAGCGAATTGACAATCGCCTGAGTCTGCTGAGACAGCCATTGAATCCCGTGAACCGGCCACATCCGCCAGCGATCTGAGCGCGGTTATCCCGGACTTTTGAAGACGCGGCCATACATGCGCACCTCGAAAACCGTTTCCGCCTTGGGCTTACATGCGCCGGTTCTTGTAAAGAGCGATAGCAAAAGTCCAATTGAGCGCAGTGTACGCGGGCAAATGTTGCGATGAGGTAACGGCAAAATGAAAAGTTCGTATACGAAATAGTGGAGGTTTCGGTGCCGCTCCTCTGATCCTCTGCTATACTTCTTTATGCGTATTTCACACAGGTTTTTCGGGCCTATAATCAAAGGCCTTCAATAGTTTGACAGCTGCCGCGAAGCTGCGGATTATGGCGCACTTTTCCTTACGATTCTGCCGTGCAGCATGATTCTTCATGTACGATTTGTTTCAGATTTTCCTCAGCTGGATCTCAGTGATCAAGGTGCGGTGGAAAAGTCATGTCGCAAAATGAGGATCGGATGAAAGCGGAGCTTGCTGCTTTGCAGCCCGCGGATGGGACCATGCATGTGGTGCGCAGACTGCGCCGTGCTTTTTTGTCCATCTGCCGGTGCGGCGATGTCATGTTCAGTCCCTACCGTTTGACCACGGAACAATACGCGCTGATGCGCGCCGTGCAACGTGATCCGGGAATTCGTCAAGTAGATCTAACAGACCGCATCTTCGCTGAGCCCAATACAGTCACAGCCATGGTCTCGCTGCTCGAACGGCGCGGCATTCTTCGCCGCAGGCCCAGCCCTTCTGATCGCCGGGCAAGGCTGTTGTTTCTAACCACGCATGGCCAGGCGGTCATGAAACGGCTGTCAGACGATTGGGAGCCCATGCGCGCTTTGTTGCGCAAGTGTTTTTCCGGTGAGGCTGGCCAGGAAGCGCTGGAGATTCTCGACGCCGTGTACTCTGAGATGACGCGCGAGCGGGAAAATCTTCTTCGAAAAGCAACTGCAGACCATAGGATCGAGCTGGACCTCCAGGAAATGGAGGATGAAGAGTTGCGAACGGCTTCCCGCATTGGCCGCGGCAAATCGAGTCAAAGCAGCGTCTCGCGTCCACGGTCGCCTAAGCAAGCAAAGTCTCGCGCAAAGGCTAAATCGGAAGCATAATCACTGAAGCAATTCTCTCGACAAAAAAATTTGTGAGAAGACTTTTTTGACATTATTTTGACATCCGCATTCTATCGTCAGCGGTACTTCACTGCCGTGGGGTCACGAGACGATGACGATTCCTGAACCTCTCCGAATCATGACCTTCAACGTTCGCCAAATGGATGGCGATGACGGTGCACAGTCATGGGAACACCGCAAAGACATCTTGGCTGAGGTAATCCGGATGCACCGTCCTGCCCTTGTCGGCACTCAGGAAATCTTCCCCGAACAAGCTAAATTCATCCTTGATCGGATTCCTGAGCTGGATTGCTTCGGCCGTGGCCGTTTCGGCGATGATCGCGACAAGCATAATAAGATCTTCTTCGAGCGGAGTCGATTCTCGCTTTTAGAATCCGGGGAGGTATGGTTTTCTCGAACCCCGTCTATTCCCGGTTCGAGTGATTGGGATATTCCCAGGCCGCGCATGGTCACGTGGGGCAGACTACTTGATGAAAATGGCGGAGAGATTCTCGTCTTGAACACGCATCTGCCGTATGGCCGAGCCAGTGACGAGGCTCGCCGCGAATCGGCCCGCCTCGTTCTGCAGCAGATCGCTGCGCTGCCTCAGCATCTTCCGCTTTTCCTCGTGGGCGACTTCAATTCATCTCCCGACGGAGAGGTCTATAACCTGCTTACTGACTCATTATCCGATGCGTGGAAAACTGCGCAGCGTACAACTGGTCCGGAAAGCACCGTGCATGGATTCGGCAGAATTACCGGACGCAGAATCGATTGGATTCTGCATCAGAATGCAGGCCACACTCTCTCTGCCGAAACCATCACGCATACCGCGAACGGGCTCTATCCCTCGGATCATTATCCCGTGATGGCAACATTCCAACTCGGTCCATCGTCGCGCGTAGCGGAATCTGTCACTGCTGGCGAATAAACCCGGCCAGGTTGATTTGCAATGAATCTCTATCGATCCTTTAATCGGCGCTGCCCTGATCACGCGCCGCACTTACCATGGCCAGAAATCGGCCCGCTAACTCGTGAATGCGATCGTCTTGGCGATGAAGAAGAGCTTCTTTGGGTAATAACTCCCCGCCTACGCCAACGGCGCTTGCTCCGGCAAGGATATAATCGAAAGCCGTCAACTGATTCACGCCCCCGGTAACAATGAGCGGAATTTGGGGAAGCGGAACCTTCAAAGCGCGCACATAGTGAGTACCGCCCGCTGTAGCAGCAGGAAATATCTTGACGAAATCCGAACCTGCCTTCCACGCGGCGATAACCTCTGTGGCAGTCAGTGCTCCCGGAAAGACCACAATACCCGCCTGCTTCGCACACTCAACTACTTCTGGGACAAATCCGGGACTGGTAATGAATCGCGCCCCTGCGGCAATACAACGAAGTGCCGACTCTGTATCCAACACCGTTCCCGCGCCCACAATCATATCCGGATATCGCTGCGCAAGATTCCGAATCACTTCCGGCGCTGGCGGTAAGGTCAACGTGACTTCTACGATCGGAATTCCCGCCGCGTAAAGAGTTTCGGCAGCGTAAAGCGCGTGTTCCGCCAGTCTGACGCGTGCACATGGAATGACTCCGATTTCGATAATTCGCGCGCGAACCTCTTTGCTCTCCATCCATCCTCCCAATATTGGTGATTCCGGTGTATCTGCACGTAGGATTACGTTCCGTCGTTTTGGCGATGCGCCATCTCCGGCGCGCGCATAGCATGGAGAAGCGGTTCACTTCGGCCGGAAATTGTCATATACCTCAAGCGCAATGGAGCCCATCACGGCCAGAATACAGGCAGCTATGAGCGCAAGCCCAAAGCCGTCAAGCGCTTTGAAGATCCACAACGCAGATGGCTGCCTGCGAGGATGACGGACGATCTTTGCTCCCGTTCGCATCTCAATAAAATCTCTTGGCTTCTCGCTGCCTGATTTACTCGGTCGCCCATTCCGATTCCGGAGCGGGTAAAACATCGTGCTTGCCGGCGATCCATACATAGAGCGTGGGCAAAAGGAAGATGCTCATAAACAGGTCGGTGACAAGCCCACCCACGATCACGATGGCAAATGGCCGCTGCGAGTCGGAGCCGATGGCGTGCGAAAGAGCGGCAGGAATCAGCCCCAGCGTTGCAACCAGCATCGTGATCATGATGGGGCGTAGCCGCAGCACGGCACCGTGTACAGCAGCATCTTTGATGGTGTAGCCGTGCGCCCGGAGCTGGTTGATGTATTCAAGCATGATGACGCCCGTCTGGACCGACACGCCAAACAGGGCCAGCATGCCGATGGCCGCCGACACGCTGAAGTTGGTATGCGTGAAGAGGAGCGCCAACAAGCCGCCCACGCGGGCCAGCAACACGTTGAGCATAATCAGCGCGGCCCATTTGAAGGAGCGGAACATGGTGTAGAGGATCATAAAGATGAGCATGATGGTAATCGGCGTAATGATGGCCAGCCGCGCATCGGCGCGCTGCTTGCTCTTGTATTCGCCGGCCCAGTCCAGGTGGTAGCCGCGCGGCAGTGGGACTTGTTCGTTGACCCGCTTGATGGCTTCCTCTACTGTCGATCCAAGATCGCGTCCGCGGACGCTGTACTTGATGGCGATATAACGCTGCTCGCCCTCGCGGTAAATCTCTTCGGCGCCATCGTCGGTGTTCTCCTTTGTCAATTGAGCCAGCGAGACGTGCTCACCGGAAGGCGACAGCAGCCGGATCTTTTCGATCGCTTCTTGGGTATTGCGATATTGCTGTTGATAGCGGAGAACCACGTCATACTGCGCCTCGCCCTGGAGGAACTCACTGACCACATTGCCGCCCACCGCGGTCTGGATGGCATCCTGTACGTCGGCCACGTTAATGCCCCAACGCGCGCAAGCGGCCCGGTCGACCGTAAAGGTCAAATTAGGCTGGCCGAGAATGCGAAAGAGCCCGAGATCGGCCACACCGGGAATCTGACTCATCACATTGACAATTTGATTGCCTTTGTCTTCCAGCGTGTGCAGGTCGTCGCCGAAGACCTTCACCGAAAGCTCGCCTTTGACTCCAGACACGGCTTCTTCCATGTTGTCTTCGATGGGCTGAGAAAAGCCCCAGATCACGCCGGGAATCTTCTCTAGGTCCTTGTTCATGGCTTCGATCAGCTTATCTTTGTTCTGATGGAACTCTGGCCGCCACTGCTCCTTCGGTAAGAGGTTGATGTTGTACTCGGTATTGAAGAAACCCGTCCAGTCGGTGCCGTCATCGGGACGGCCGATCTGATCGACGACATCGGTGACCTCCGGGTAAGAGGCCATGATATGGCGAGCCTCCGTGGAAATCCGCAGGCTCTCATCAGGACCAGTGGAAGGCGCCAGCGAGCCACGCGCCCAGATGGCGCCCTCATCCAGGTGGGGCAGGAATTCGGAGCCGATGACACCGCTGAAGGCTAGATACAGGGTGAGCGCGAAGCTGGCTACGGCAACTCCAACAGTGAGCCAACGCTTGTCGATTGCCCAGCTCAGAGCGGTGCGATAATGCTCCCTCAGCCACTCCATGAGCGGGTTCTTCCATTCCCTCACCTCTTTGCGGAAGAAAAGACTGGCAAGTACAGGAGCGATGATCATCGAAAACATCAGCGCGCCCGCGAGCGCAAAGGCGACCGTCCACGCCATCGGCCTGAAGAGCTTTCCTTCGACGGCTTGCAGCGTATAGATGGGCATGTAAGCCGTAATAATGATCAGAATGGCGAAGAAGACGGGACGCTGCACCTCGTGCGCGGCGGTGGTGATCATCTGGAAGGCCGTCTTCCCTTGGCCATTTGCCTGGTTATTATGGCTGAGATGGCGAATGATGTTCTCCACCATTACGACAGCGCCGTCTACCACCATGCCGAAGTCGAGCGCGCCCAGCGAAAGCAGGTTCGCGGGAATGTGACTGAGGTCAAGACAAGTCGCGGCAAACAGCAGAGCGAATGGGATAGTGCAAGCAACAATGAAGGCGCCGCGAACGTTACCGAGGAAGACGAACAGGATGATAATGACGAGAACGATTCCCTCAGTCAGGTTATGCAGCACAGTGTGCGTCGTGAAATGGACGAGGTCGGAGCGATCGAGAAAGGGAACAACCTTGACGCCCTTGGGCAGGATCTGATTATTGAGTTGCTCGGTTTTCGCCTCGATGCCCTTGAGGGCCGGGTCGGCGTCGTCACCCTTCTGCAAGAGCACCGTGCCCTCGACCACATCAGGCTCGTCGATAATCCTGTTCGTCTTCGGATCGCGCCACGCTTTGCTGATCTGGCCAAGGCGTATCTTCGGTCCTTGATCGACTATCGCAATATCCTTGATGCGAATCGGCGCGCCATTCACTTCAGTGACGACCGTGCTCTCAATGTCCTGGACCGTAGTGAAGAGGCCCTGTGCCTGCACGTTGATCTGCTGCGGACCTGCCTGAATGAAACTCCCGCCTGCGTTGGTGTTGTTCAGGCTAAGCTGGCTTTCGATCTGCGAGAGACTCAAGCCATACTCGATAAGCTTGTTTGGGTCGAGACGAATCTGATACTCCTTGGTCAGACCGCCGAATGTCGCCTGATCCACAACATGCGGAACATTCTTATACTGCTTCTGCAGCACCCAGTCGGCGATGGATTTCATCTCCATCACGTCATACTGAGGATTGGTGCTCTCCAGCGTGTACCAGTAGATCTGGCCTGCGGGGCTCCAGTCGGTCTGCAGCTGCGGCACCAGATTGGCGGGCAGCGTAACCATGCTCATGCGCTCGAGAACCCGCTCGCGATTCCAGCTATTGTTCGATGCATCGTTAAAGTTCATCATCAGGCTGGAGATGCCGGCGAGAGTGAACGAACGCAGGTTGTCCAATTGCGGAAGGCCGGCCATCGAGATCTCGAGTGGCACGGTCACCTGTTTCTCAATGTCTTCGGCCGAGTGGCCCGGCCACTGCGTGATGATATTCACATAGTTGTTGGCGACATCGGGATAGGCGTCGATGGGCAGATTTTTGAAGGAGACGATGCCCCAAAGAAGCAGGAAGACCGCGATTCCAAGAACCAGGATCCTGTTTTTCAGAGCAAAATCGACCAGTGCCTTAATCATTGCGCCTCCAGGGTCGTCTCAAGCTGAAGCACGTTGGAAACAACATCCTGTCCGCTCTGAATGCCGGCGAGGATCTCCTGTTTGTCGCCGACCATATCGCCGGCCTTGACCTCGACACGGCGGAATTTATTATCTGGTGCTGGAACGAAGACCCAGTCGCGGTCGTGCAGGTGGAGCACTGCCGGTGCGGGCACGAGTGCGAAGTGCTGCTTCTGGAGGCTCTGGAAGGTAGCGGCAACGAACATGCCAAGCTTCATGATCCCGGGATTCGGAACCTCAATACGCACCTTGGCCGTGCGGATCTGGGGATCGAGCACGGGACCGATGTCCGATATGCGGCCGGTGATGGGCCTGTCGGGATAGGCGTTGAGCTTGATTTTCGCCTCCTGGCCGAGGGCCAGTTTGGGAATGTCATTCTCGTACACATCGCAGATGACCCAGACACTGCTCAGGTCGGCGACCGTGAAGGCAGTCGCCGAACCGGAGAAGGTAACACCGGCAGCCGCAGCCTGGGTAACGAACTGTTGCACGATCACTCCATCGATGGGCGAATAGACCGACACAATGGGGGAGGGATGGTCCTTGTCGATCCCGAGGGTATCGAGCTGCTCCTCGGCAGACTTCAGATCGGCCAGCGAGTCGTTCTCCGCATCTTCAGCCTGCTCCAGCATGCTTTGCGAGATCGCGCCATGTTCATACAGGTCTTTGGTACGCACATAGGCTTTGTTGTTCATGATCTCGTCGTTGCGCGCCTTGAGATAAACATCGAAGGCGTTGGAACTGTCGGGGCTCTGAATCTTGAGCAGCAGTTGGCCCTTCTTGACATAGTCGTCGAGCCGCGCCTTGATATCGACCACGCGACCACTGGCCAGAGAGATGACCGGAATTTCACGCGCAATATCGGGGAATACTGTTCCGGTGACGTTGAGCTCCGCTGGCGCGTCATAAGACTCGGCCTTGACCAGCGGGAAGAGCTCGGGCTTGTCGACCGATACAAGGCCCATGTCGCCGCGCTCCACAACAGGCAGCACTGGGGTGCTGGGCGTACCCTCTTCCTTCTTACAGGCGGTCAAAGCAGTGCACAGAGCAATGGACAGAGCGAATACCGTCGCGGCTACTGGCCGAATCTTTATGGGATGGATGGGCATCGTGCTTCCAGTCATGGGATCACCTCGCGTCCGACAGCAAGATTGAGTTGACCGGCCGCCGTCAGATAGGCGCCGAGTAATTGGGCATACGCCAGTTGCACCTGGCGGTAGTCGCTCTGTGCATTGAGAAAATCCATCAGTGACGCGCCGCCGTGGAAATAGGCGTAGCTGACCGTGTCGCGCACCCGCAGGGCCTGATCGTTGTACTTCGCTTTGTAAGGCTTCAGCAGGGCGATGTTACTGCGCACCAGCTCATAGGCCGTGTCCACGTCACTGAACACCTGCGCCCGCGCCGCCTCGCTGGCCTGCTGAGCGCGGTCGATGTCGATCAGCGTGCGCTTCTTCTCGCCCTGGTTGCGGTCGAAGATGCGTAACGGTACGGTCACGCTCACGCCCAGCGTCTGAATACCGTTCGGGTTGTTATTGGACGAATTGTAGGTGTACCACGCGGCCAACGTGGGATCGGTCGAGCCATTCGAGATTGCCAGCTTGTGATTGGTGTCCGATTGTTCGACCGTCTGCAGAGCGGCCTGCAGATCTGGCCGCGCAGCAAGAGCCGCATCGCGGTAGGTGTCCAGCGTCTGCAGGCTGTCGCTGAAATCAAACGGGCCGGTAACGTCGAACTGGTCCACTGGAGTGCGGTCATCGAGCATTTGCAGAAGCTGGATCTTGGCAGTTCGCAAGTTTACGATTGCCGTTTCAATCTCCGACTCGTACTGAACCCGCTGCAGTTCAATGCGGTCCAGGTCGATCTGGCCGATGTCGCCGGCCTTGAAGCGGTCCCGGCTGATGTCGATGATGTGGTCGTAATACTCAAGGTCTGCCTTCGCCAGGTCGAGCACAAATTTTGCCTGCAGTGTGGCGACAAATTGCGTCCGCAGCGCGAAGACCATGTTGCGTTCCAGGTCTTCATGCTGCGACTGCGTGATGCGCGTGCCCTCCTGCGCGCTCTCCAAACGCAACTCGCGCTTATGCTCGCGCTCGTGCAGATAGCTCACATTGGGTTGCTCGTAGGTTCCTCTGACAGGAGCCCACGTCCCATCGTGCGGCGCAATCTGGGTCCCGTCGGCCAGCATGGTGAACTGCGGATTCGGACGAAGATACGCAGTAATCTCCTCAGCCTTCATCTCGTCGACGTTGTCGGCGTCTGCCTTCAACGCAGGGTTATTGGCCTCGAACTTTGCCTTCGCCTGATCCCAGGTAAGGCCCTGCTGCGCGATCACCGGTACGCTCCAGGCCAATAGAAACAAAGCAAAGGCGGGGCCGTTCGCTGCCCTGCTGCCAGCCTTTCGGTTGTGCATTTTTGGATCTCCGGTCAAGTCCACACATCTGTCAGGAAAATTGATGAGCTCGGGATTCTCGATGAGAGTTGATCGAGGAAACAGCTTGAGAATAGAAGAGAAAATGATTTACAAGAGGCTATCTTTAGGGTGATGCAAGCTATCGACAGGTCATCAACAGGCTATCTTTCGGGTAATTCAGAATATTCCTTATAAATTGCAGAGAATTCATATATGAGTTCTATACAAAGTCTATATGCGCACTTTATGAGTGGAATGTCAATAGCGTCTACAATCAATGTAATTGTTTTTGCGGGTTCGAGAATTGTTGCGGATGAGCATAGATGCGGTATTGTTTCAAGGCAGCAGGCGAGTAATCCTGCTCACGTCTGCCATTCTCATTGCTCTGATTGCGCTTGTAGACTGGCGCGTAATCGGGCAGATTCCGCTTGGGTTCCTGTACCTCATTCCGATGGCTATGGTCGGAAGTGTGGAGGGCGGCATCTCGATTGCGGGAGCCGCCGTTCTGTGCACAGTCCTGGCCGAACGATTCAGCGATCTTGAGTGGAACCTCCGGACAGGCGCTTCGCGCGATCTTCTATATTTTGCCGCCTTTGTGGGTACGGGCCTGTTCATCCGTGAGGTCAACAATAATCGGCGCGCGGCTCTCGAGAATCTTCATGAGATAGAACGTGAGCGCGACGCTCGTCGAGACGCCGAAGAGCAGTTGAAAGTTTTGTTTGAGAGCAGCCCCGTCGCAATTGTTACTGCTGATGCCAGCGGGCACGTGCTGATGGCGAACGAAGCTGCTCACCGGATGCTGGAAGTCGCTCAGGGAGAGCTGACTGGAAAGCTCATTCATCGATATCTTCCTGCCCTGACAAACATCATCATGCATGATGCATCTTTACAGTTCCTTCGCGCGGTGATGCAGGCGCGCGGCCAACGCGAGGGCGGAGAAACATTCCTCGCAGATATCTGTTTTTCCACTTATCAGACCAACGCTGGAACGCGCCTGGCAGCAATGGTTTTAGATACTTCGGAAGATCTTCGTGCGCACGAAGTGGCTGGGATGCATCAGCTCCTTGAAGGCTCCCGAATCGCGGTCAGTGCGCTCTCTCACGAAATACGCAATGTATGCGGAGCCATCGCGGTCGTGCATCAGAATCTTAAGCGCGCAAACTCTCTTGTCGGGAACAAAGATTTTGAGGCGTTGGGCAGCCTTGTCATAGCCCTCGAGCGGATCGCGAGCGTCAACCTGCGTCAATCCGCCAGTCAGGCCACCGAAGTGGACCTCACCGTTCTCTTGGATGAGCTGAAGATTGTGGTTGCGCCTTCTCTCGATGATGAGGGCATCGAGTCCCACTGGAGCATTGAATCGGGCCTGCCGCTGGTGTGGGCGGACCGGTCAAGCCTCATGCAGGTATTTCTCAATCTGATCTCAAACAGCACAAGAGCGCTCTCCAGAAGAGATCATCGCAGGCTTTCTCTTTCCGCCAGAAGTGAAGGCAATCAGGTATACGTGGAAGTCGCCGATAACGGCGGAGGCGTCATCCGGCCTGAGCATCTCTTTCGCCCGTTCCAATCCGGAGCCGAAGCGACTGGTCTTGGCCTTTATATGTCACGCGCCTTCATGCGCTCCTTCGGCGGCGAGCTACGCTATGTGGCTCTCGCTGACGGTGCCTGCTTTATAGTGGAGATGTTACAGGCGAGTGAAGCGGGCCAGGAACTGCAATGCATGAAATCCGCATATTAATGGTAGATGATCATAGCTTGTTTCGGGAGAGTCTCAGCAGGCTCCTGCAAACTTCTGCCGAATTTCAGGTGGTAGGAGAGTGCACAAACGTGGCAGACGCACTTGCCACGGTCGTACGCACTCAACCGGATGTTGTCTTGCTTGATTATGATCTTGGAGCGGAACAAGGGACAGGCTTGCTGACTGCTCTGAAGCAGCGCCATATGGACGCCAAGGTTCTCATGGTCACGGCGGGAATGTCCGATGTAGCGACGCGTTTCATGATGGAGGCTGGGGCTTCCGGGATTTTCCTTAAGCACAGCAGCCTCGACCAACTGTTATCTGCGATTCATCACGTGGCGAATGGGGAGATTTGGCTTGATGCTGGCGTGGTGCGTTCCCTTGTCGGTGCCCCAAATGCTCCCGCAGAGAATTTCGAACGAGCGCGTCCTCTCACGGCTCGCCAAAACGAGGTGATGAGAGGAGTTTTGGACGGTCTCACGAATAAGGAGATCGCCCTGAACCTCAAAGTATCTGAGAGTTCAGTCAAGGCGGTCATCCAGGAGCTGTTCCAAAAAGCTGGAGTCAGAACCCGTAGCCAGCTTGTGCGGATTGCAATCGAAAAACATTCCTCCGACTGGCTGAAGCCGCAAACATAAGGTTGACCACCAACGATTGCACCACACCGTCGAGTTCCTACTGAAACAGAACGATTTATAGCAGTTCCCGAATGGGTGTAGACCAAAAGCACGCCACTCTACACGACTTTTAAAAAGTCAACATGAATTCGGGAACTGCTCTAAAGCGCTGTTGGTGCTGCCGCATATCACGGAACAATTAGCGCCCGATGACGACAGCGAGTTCATGCGGGGGGATCGTAACTCGGACAGGTAAAGTCGCTGGCCGATCTACATGAAAAGGAGTCGCCACGATAACATCGCCGGTTACATCTTCGAGATTAATCGCAGCGGATTCCGGATCATTGCCAAAGTTTATAACTACGCATGCGCGCCCACCATCGCTGGAATTGAGTGCCTTGAAGACGGAATACCGTATATCCGCATCTCCGTGCACCGTTGCCCCCATGGTGTCGTTGAAGCGCCCATAGAAGAGCAGATCAGCATACTGCTTGCGGATTCGAATCAGTTCGCTCACGTAGCGCGTGAGGGGACGGGTAAGCGGTTCATCTACCGAATCGTTATAGTGCCGGGGCGCAAGATCCCATACCAGACCGTAGCGCATCCCATTATTCATGGGATTGAAGTCGCCGGGGCTCTCCCCGAAGATCGTTGCTGTCCATTCCGGGAATGTGTAACGAAAGACGGTGGACCCCATATCGATTTGCCCCATGCGCATGTAAGAGACATCGATATACGGTAGCGCGCGATCGAACCAGATCTCCGAGGCGAGAGAGAATTTCGGATCGATAGCCCGTGCCTTAGCCATTAGCTCTTGAAAGGTTTGGAGCAGCCCATCGACAAGAGATTTGTCCGGCGAGACGAGCAAGTCCGGATTGAAATCCAGCTCTCCCAGGATGTTCGTCTTGTCAAACTGAATTCCCTCCGCACCATCGCGTACAAGTTGAAGGTATTGGTTCATCAGGTACTCTCGGTACGCAGGATGCGATGGGCTCACGAGCGTCATATTCGATCGCGTCAGGCCCGCGCGAGCGCTGATCGTTCCCTCGCCCCATCCATTCAAATGCCAATCCGGCGCCCAGCGCCCAGCGACAGCATATTGCTTTAAGGTCTTATGGAAGATCGACGTGGCCGTATCAGCAAACTGAATATTGGAAAAGATGAGTGGGTGAACACCAAGAGCGCGTACATCGGCAAGCGCCTTCTTGAACTCTGTCGGAGTTCCCATGCGTGGATCGGGGGTATATTGCGGATACCCGCGATCAATTCCGCCTATATTCCATCCAAGAATTTCAAACGTCGTAATTCCGTATTTCTTTGCGTCCGCTGCCAGCTTGGGCAGTTCGTCGAAACGATGAACGACGACATCTTCACTGTTCGACAGAATGATGGATTGCCATGCATTCTCCTGCCGCAACCAGCTTTTGGGGCGTTCAATATTGAAGTACTTGTCAAACCATGAGCGGTAAATTCCGCTGGCGGTGTGCCAGTCTCCGCCGTGTACTTGTAAAGCGACCGGCCCTGCTCTGAACGTTCCCCTGCTCAGATACGGCATATCGACCCATCCGGTCGTGATGCCGATCGGCTCTCCTTGCGCTTCAGCCGCCGACGGCCAGCTATCGCCGACGGTTGCGCTCTTTCCGAACGGCCGCATCTCGACCTCGAGCAAAGTCAGGCGCGTTTCAGGGTCCTGGTCAGCATAGTAATAGCCCAGATCAGCCTTTGGGTTGTATACATCCATCCAGCCCATCGACATGTTGCCTGGATACGTGAATGCCGCTGCATCATAACGGATACCTAAATTGCCGCCGCCATATCCGCCGCCATGAAACCGGGTAAACAGATCCGGCGCGAGATTTACATTTGCACCAGGAATGATAGAAGCCGTATCGAGCCGCTCTCCGATTCCCTGCTGGCCTCCGACGATCCCGTACATCACTTCAGCCAGTTTTCTCTCGGTCGGGTTGTCCACTTCGATCGAGAACAGAACCTGCCCATCAGTCACCTGGATCCGATATCGCACCGTGATGGGTACAGTCTCCCGCTCATTATGAAGCGAGTCGTAGACGCACAAGACGCCATCGGGCATTCCTTGAATATGGCTGATCTTCTGATCCCGGCTGTTGAAATAATCCGCCTCATAACCAGTTCGTGGCACCAGAATCCGGAAGTTCTCACCCAGACGAGGTTCTCGAATTATTTCAAGATCCGGATTCTTCCAATGCAGCCCAACCAGATCTCCGCTCTGCTCAGATAGGCGCAGCGTAGCGGTGGGTGTCTCAACGATGCGAACCTGAGCGGATACGGAAAAGGCGATTGCGAAAAGGCCGACCAGAAAGCAGAAACGGACGAGAACAATAAGAGGAAATTTCATCAAGTCACTCGGCACACAATTATTATGCAGTGACTATTTTTATATCAGAGACCGGTCCCCGAAAAGAGGGTTCAGCTTGATAAAGAATTTTTGAGCATCGCCCATGTGCTGCGTGAAGGAGAGCCACATCCGGCTCAACCACGCGAGGACGTGTAACCGGCTTCAGCCCCCCACACAGGCCTCGGGCGGTCGAAACCGATAAGCAATCACCTTGGGATCATCGTACCCGCCTGGCAGAGAGGTGATCTGAAAGAGCGCTTCGAAAGGAGCTACCCTGGTACCCGGCTTTTGCCCAATAGCCCGGAGCAACATTTCGAGGCGCTGCGGATCGGTGACCAGATCTCCGGCTGCTTGCGTAGCCTGTGTATTCAATCCCTCGACAAGAACCGTCAGGCCGTGGTCACCGCATCCTTTTAAGAGGGCAACCACTCCATAGCTCGTGTATGTTTTTTCTTCAGTTTTCTGCGTATCATACGCTGAGGGAATCGCAAATACCTGTCCCTCGCGAGCTTGGGGAGAGCGATTTCGGAATAATGGCGCTCCGGATTGTGGATCCTGATCCAATTGAAAGTTGAGGCTCGGTTCATAAATTGCAACCCAAGGGTTCGAGCGATGGCTCCCAATCAGAACCACGTTGCCCTGGTGAAAGAACTGAGAGTCGGCATCTCTTGCGAACTGCGGCGTCTCTTGGCCGCTGAATTCTGCGGCCAGAGTAGCTAAATGGACCGATAAAGCCATATCGGCCGGCGTGGTAACCCGCCGCATCACCACATTAAAAATCTGATTGCCCTGTACATCGAGATATTTCCGATTCAAATAGTCTCCCAGATCTAGAGCTTTACCGTTCAGATCCTGCCACAGGGCAAAGCTGGTGTCTGCGTAGACGACCTTGAGCTCTTCATTCGGTTTTTCGAAAAACTGTCCCCAAAAATCGCGTATCGCGCCGGCCGGCTGCGCAAAGGCGGGCCGGGATTCGCTCTTCACCACATAGCGGGTTACGGTCGCCGAACTCACAAGAGCCGCCAGAACTGCCGCTGCAAACAGGAGCCAATATCGTCCTGACGGCTTGGGGGCGTGCCCTGCGGAGGATTCCATCGCTGCTGGCTGCACCGGAAGTAATTCCTCCGGAGGCTGCATCTTAGGAAGAGGCTCCACTGATCTTGCAGCCTGTCGTAGCACGAATTCTGGAGCATAGGCGCCCCGCGGAATCCGGATAACGACCGGTTCCTTGGCTCCTTCTGAGGCAAAATACCTGTCGAGCCGCCCTCGAAGTTCGTGCGCGCGTACCCGAACGATGTTGTCTTCGGAGGGATCATAGCTCGGTTTGCGGCCGAGCACCTCCGTCCCAATGGTCTGTTCCTTCAGTTTGTCAGCAAGGCCTTGGATGGCGTGGTCCGTAATATAGAGCAAAAAAGCGCATAAAGCTGGAGAACGGCGAAAAATCTCGCTGTTGACCACCCGCTGGACCAGTTCCCGTTTCTGCTCGGACGAGAGCGAGGCACTCCCTTCCTGCTCTTGCGCCGCCGGCAATGAAGCAATTTCCTGCACGGCGGCCCATTTTACGGTAAAGAGTTAACGGTTGCCAAGCACAAAGAGCGCCTGATTAGAAACCGGTCCCGCAATCGAGCGGCTTTGACTGACGCTTTGAGCCCATTTGGGAGGGATACAAGATCAAACTCTTGTCGGAATACAGGGCGGATAGAGGAGTTTGTACTCCCATTTTGCCCGCTCCCGAGCTTTCCTGTGCCTCTCCCTTGCCATACTTACGAACTTTGGTCTACTCTAGCCCCATGCATCGATGTCGCTAACACCGCCCTGGTGCGAGCTTCGATGCAGTCACGCGCTTGATTTCGCGCACCTCCGATGCTGAAGCAGTTCGTTGCTACCTCCAAAATCCAGTGCTGTGAGTCCGTGTGTGCGGTCTTGGATCACAGGAATCCGTATATTACGGGTGCAATTGAGCAGGCACGCGTATTCCGTCGGCGCCGTTGGACCATGTCAGCGCGATGAGGCGGCCCATCGATCATGAAAGCGATCGAATTGCCTGAAGTGCCGAAGATTGGTCTCTTGAACGCACCTTGGACTGCGCAACTTATCTCAATCGATTATTTAACCGTTAGTTCACTTCACAAGCATGTGCAGCAGGCATGAGCCTTGTTGCGGACAAAAAGAGCTGTCCAAGTCTCTTGTCCAGGCGTTGCTCTCTTCCACGGATTTGCTTTCGTGGAAAAGAGTAACCGGTATCTCGCGCTCAGAGGAGCCTGATCTCTGAGGCGAAACACTTGAAAGATCCATGCTCAAGGAGGCATGTGCAATGAACGGCGAGAAATTGGTAGTTCGTAAACCAAGAAATCTTTTGGTAATCTTCTGCGTTGGATTCATGATCTTTTCTTGCGGCCAGGTCTTTGCCCAGGCAGGTATTGACATGGGCAGCGTCACCGGCACCATTAAGGACCCGACCGGGGCCGTGGTGCAGAAAGCGCAGTGCACATTGACGGATGTGGATACCGGCGTATCGCAAGACGCCATTTCCACAACAGCCGGCGCCTATGTGTTCTCGCTGGTTCCAGTAGGCGCCTATTCGCTCAAAATCGTGGCTCCGGGATTTAAGGATTATGTGCTCAATGGCATCGTGGTTCACCTTGGAACCACCGATACGGAAGACGTGACGCTGCAACTGGGCACGGTATCGCAGGAGGTGAAGGTCACCTCAGCCGCGCCGCTTCTGCAGGCGCAGGATGCCTCTCTGGGCATGACCATCGACAGCACAGCAGCGACGGAACTGCCGATCTTCGGCGGCTCGGGTGGACGCAGTTTCATGCAGTTGACCAACATTGTCCCGGGAGTCCAGTGGGCAAGCAACAATAGCAGCGCCAATACAGGCACATTCCTGATCAATGGGGTGCAAAGCGGTCAGGTCGACGTCCGCCTGAACGGTGTTGACGACAACGCAGAAGTCTTCGGCGGCATTACCATTCCACCTGTCCCCGACGCCATCCAGGAAATGAAGGTCGAGACGGGTAACAACAGCGCTGATATGGGCGAGTTCTATGGAACCGTCGTGAACGTCGTCACCAAGGCGGGAACCAACCAATTCAAGGGGACCGTATGGGAGTACAACGAAAACGATATGTACAACGCCAACGACTACTTCAACAAGCGCAGCGAAATCCTGGCCGGCCATCCGAACCGGCCGGGCCGGTACAAGGAAAATTCGTTTGGCGGTGTATTCGGCGGACCGGTAATCCTGCCGGGCTACAACGGCCACGGCAAAACTTTCTTCACGGTCGACGTTCAGCGAACCGATTACTCGGCGGTCGACCAATACACGCAAACGGTCCCGACCGCGAACATGCAGAGCAGCGATTTCACAAACCTGGCCGACACGCTCACGCTGAACTATCAGACAACCGGCAATCCTATCAACTCCATGAAAGAGGACGCACTGGGTCGCTGGTTCCAGGTAGGCATGATGCTCGACCCGGCCACGACGCGCGCGGTTCCTTGTGGCTCGCCGGATCCCATCACCGGTCTGCCGACCAATTGCAATGTTGGATATACCCAGACGATCAACGGCGTGAAATCAGCCATCGTCCGCGATCCGTTTCTGAGCGGTGCCGCAGGGTGCCCCAGCTTGGCGGGAACGCTCTATTTCAACTCCTCCTATAACAACCCCAACGGTCTGGCCGCTCCCAGTTACCCGGCTAGCTGCTTCAACCAGCTTCCGTCTGGCCGGCTCGACCCGAATGCCGTCGCTCTTCTCGCACTCTTTCCGAAACCCGATCAACAAAGCGCGACCAGCTTGACCTACAACAACAACTACTACATTGCCGCGCCGCAGCCGACCGATACGACACAGTACGACATCAGGATCGACCATAAGATCAACGACAAGGACTCCCTGCTCGGCACGTTCAGCCACTATATCCAGACTAGTCCTGGCGCAGCTCCGTTCCCCGGAATTCTGGAAGGCGGCACAACGGGAAGCGCCTTTGCCGGCCAAAACCCAACCTATATGTTTGCGATTGCCGAGACCCACGTCTTCAATCCCAGCCTGATTAACGAATTCCGGTTTGGCGTGGAGCATAACCTCAGCCTGCGTCTCGATGTAGACAACATCGACAACACAGCGGGCATTCCCGCTCAGTATGGAATCCAGGGCATCCCGCAAACTGGCCAGGGCGCCCTGGGCAACGGAGGACTTCCCGACTTCAGCATCAACAGCGGCATTTCCGGCTTCGGTTCGCGCCAGAACATCACCAATCAAACCGTTGGGGCCTGGCAGTACTCCGACAATCTGACCAAGGTGGCCGGCAAGCACGAGTGGAAGTTCGGCGGCGAGTGGTTGTGGACCTATGGAAACATCGCCCAGTTGCCTAACTCAAGAGGCAACTTCGGCTATGGTGGATTCGCCAACGTGCCCAACTCCGGCGATAACAATGGAGCAATGGCAGATTTCCTCTTGACGCCTATTGCCGCCAATTCCACATACGCGGCTGCGGGCGGGCTCAGCACGTCGGTGAATGAAATCGGCGGAGTCTCCAGCTACACCGGCAACAACTACAATCTTTCCACCTATGGCGCTCCCTATCTTGCCTTCTACGGGATGGATGATTGGAAAGTTACTCCCAACTTTACGGCCGCCCTCGGGCTTCGTTACGAGTACTTTGGGCCTTACTATGCGCAGGGCGGCCAGGAAGCCAATCTCTGGATGGGCGGAGGCGGCAACACTGCAAATGGCACAGCCTTCTACGTTGCACACGATGGCTGCGCCACGACCATGTCACCCTTCTTCAGAGGGGTGCTTGCGTACGACAACATTCCGATCATCTGCCAGTCCAACAACGCAGCCAACAAGACGCCCAAGGCCAACTGGGGTCCGCACGTGGGTTTCGCCTACCGCGTAACGCCAAGGATCGTGGTCCGCGCCGGCGCCGCAATTCAATACGGCGGATTCGGCTCCATCGGCTACAGCGGCACGCTGGGCACCAACTATCCGTTCCGGTTTACGGCTCAGAACAGCGGCTCCAGCAACGCCTACACGCCTAATCTGATCGGAGCGGTCAATGCAACCACGGGTCTGGCCCAGACCACGGCGACCATGGAAAACACCTTCGGCCTCATCAACCTGACCAATCCCGACAGCGGATATCTGCCGTTGGGTGCAATCGCGCTCTATGGCAAGCAGTACAACTTCCACGAGCCGCATGTGAAAACCCTCACCGCCGCCGTGCAGTGGCAGTTCACCAATCACGACTCGGTCCAGGCCACCTACGTCGGCAACATCGGCCAGAACCTCGAGAGCGGCGATCCCTACAACAACGCTCCGAATCAGTTGCTGCCTCCGAATGCGCAGACTGTAACCATCGGTCCGCAAACCGGCTCATGCGCCCCCTATTGCGCAAGCGGTTATGTGCCCTTCCCCAACCTGAACGCGTTGACTGGTCCGATGGAAACCACCGAACAGGTAAGTAACTATCAATCAGGCGAGGCGGAGTATCAGCATCAGTTTGCGCATGGTTTCAATATGGACGCAAACTACACCTTCGCCCGTTGCTGGTCCGATGCGCAAGGCGGCCAGCAGAACTCAGGCGGCCCAGCCAACGGCCGCGCTCCGTGGGTGACCGGCTACCGCTACGATTACACCCGCTGCGAAAACCTCGCGGCTCAGGTCTTCAAGCTGTCAGGCGAATACAACCTGCCCTTTGGCAGAGGATCGTATCTAGCCTCGAATGCCAATGGATGGGAAGATGCAATCATCGGCGGCTGGAAGATCGATCCCGTCTGGATCGCGTCCAGCGGCGATCTTGCCAACATCAGTTGCCAAGGCACAAACGGCCAAGGCGCAAACCCCGCCTTCACCGGACCATGGTTCGATACCAACAAGACGGCTTTTGCCTGTTTCGCGCCTCTCGTGCCCGGAGTGAATCCATACGGAGCGGGATCGAAGGATCAGCCCCGCACTCGCGTCACCGGCTACTGGAATTCGTCGGCATTAACCGCACCTCAGAATGCTGTCCAAACTATCGGACAGTCCGACTGGTCTCCGCTCGGCGCGAGAGGCGACCAGATCTACGGCCCCGGCTGGTACGATGTGGACTTTTCCATCCACAAGCAGTTCGCGACCGGAGAAGGCACCAAGTTGGAGATTGCGGCCATGGCGATCAACTCTTTCAACCACGTGCAGTTAAACAATCCAGGCACCAGCAACTACACCACACCCGGAACCGAATCGCTGACCGGCGGCTTTGGCACCATTACCGGCGACAAACTGAACAACGGCGAAGGCCGCATCTGGCAGTTCGTCGGCAAATTCTTCTTCTAAAAACTCTCACTCCAAAGCACAACTTTGGGCCAACAGGATCTGCGATGAAGATCGAACCGATCTTCATCGCGGTTCTGTCCCGAGGGGGAAGCCTTGACGGGCAGGATATCGAGCCTCATTTGTCTTTTTTGCTTTCTGGCAAGCTGTGCATGTTCGCAAGCGCCGATCACAATCACGGTTGATACATCCACTCATGAATTTGCAATTCCCGCAGATTTTATCGGGTTAGGCTTCGAGACCAAAAGCGTGGCGCCGAATACGTATGGAGTATCCGGATACTTCTTTTCTCCGAAAAATACGCAGCTCATCACGCTTTTCCGCAACATCGGCATCAAAAGCATCCGCGTAGGCGGTGGAACGGTCGATGGCTCGGGACGTGACGAGCATTGCGTCACGCCTATTCCAACCTATAAAGATATTGACAACCTGTTTGAGTTTGCCCGCGCAGCGGGCGTAAAGGTGATCTATTCATTCCGCCTGTTGAACCTGGCTTCCTGCGCCGATCCGAATCTTCCAGTTGCCGATGCAAAGATTGCTCGATATATCTGGAATAAGTACCGCGCCAACCTCGATAGTTTTTCCATCGGCAACGAACCGGATGTGCGTTCATACCACACTCGGCCCGGTCAGATGGTGGACCCGGCGATCGAGGAAACAACAGCCGGCGTACCCGGAACCGCTTATCCCTCTTACTTTGCCGATTGGCGGCATTTCGAGAGCGTCATTCACGCTATGGTGCCACAGGCCAAATTTTCCGGCCCTGACACAGCCGTCTCTGACCTCAGCAGCTTCACGCCGAATCCATCGAGCGGAGTATCCTGGACAGAACAATTTGCGATCGATCTGAAGGGTTCCGGCATTCTGGCCGAAGCGCTTCAGCATCACTACGTCTGGGGAAGTCCGGGAAACACCACCGCAGAAGAAGCCATGAATGACATGCTTTCTTCCGCCTGGGACGACGATACCGCGGTCGGTACCCAGCCGGCCAATAACGGTGGCACGGCGTCCTTTCATCCGTATCCGTTCGTGTACGCGAAGATCCTCGCGCCGCTTGTCGCTTATGGTGTTCCCTATCGAATGACTGAAGCCAACGACTGTCTTCACGGCGTTCCCGGCGCGAGCAATGGTTTTGCCGCAGCCTTATGGGCGTTGGATTACATGCATTGGTGGGCCGCACATCACATGGCGGGCGTGAATTTTCATAACAATCCATGGCTGCCGACCGACACGATTGTTCCCGATCCCAATCCCTGCAGAGCCTCGGGCTGCACGAATTACACGGTAACCCCAAAGGCCTATGGCATGAAGGCCTTCGCTCTTGGCAGCCGCGGCTATGTTGAGCCAATCGAGATTTCCAACCCCGGCAAGATCAATCTGACTGCATATGCTGTGGGAACAAAAAATGATCTCTACATCACCATCATCAATCGTACGCACACCGGAACTCACGATGCAACGGATGCGGCAGTGTCCATCCAGACTGCGGGATTCAAATCAGCGCGTGCAGCTTACATTGTCCTCGCGGGCGGTGAACCCGGAAACGCTGCGGCGATGACAGCAACTCTGGGCGGGGCTTCCATTCTCAACAACGCACCATGGGATGGCAGATGGACACCTTTGCGTCTTATGGCTGATGGCAAGCTTTCGCTAACTGTGCAAAGCACTACTGCGGTCATCGTAAAAATTCATGCAACTGAGTCAGAACGTCCGTAAGCACTGCAACGACTTTACAAAAAGGGTCGCACGAATCGGGTAGTGGGTCAGTTTGAAGGGGACGGCTTTAGCCCGTTTTGAAGGGGCACGGCTTTAGCCGTGCCGTAAACAGATCAAAATATGCGCGGGCTTTAGGTAGTGTCTGATGAATCACGGAGCGAGAGGTTTTGTAACAGGGCATGGCTTCATCGGGGTCCCCAGCAAGGGATTTGCTTGCTGGGGTGAATAGCCATGCCGAAAAGGGCCAAAATTCGAAGGGGTTTTAACCCCTGAGAGATGCTCTTTGTCCGGCAAACAGATGTTCTCCGATTCGTCAGACACTGCCTAGCCCCTGAGGAATGGTTTACGCAAACTGACCCACTACCAGGCTTCGTGACATCTGAGCAGTTTGACAGATGGGTGCGCCCACAGGATATGACTCACCCGCTCGGATAAAACAGCTTTACAAGCTGACAAGGCGGATCTGTCACGAAATTTTTCTGCATTCAATAAACCTTCGCTCAACGAAAGTGGCATTTAAGGACGCCCGCTTGCCGGATTTTTGGCATAACCACTACGATTTCTCACATGGCAACCATTTCTTCAGGAATCTTTCCGGTTATATGCATCGACCGAAATACGGGAATCCCGCTGCATCGTCAGGTTTACACTGGTTTTCGCGAAGCCATCCTGCGCGGCGAACTTGGTCCCGGACAGAAAGTTCCATCTAGCCGTGCTCTCGCAGCGGAACTCGAAATCTCGCGCTTTCCCATCCTCGATGCGTATGCGCAGCTTCATGCTGAGGGATATCTCGAAAGCCGCGTGGGCGCCGGCACGTTTGTATCTGCGGCTTTAACCAATCTTCCCACAAACAACACCGCGCCTGTTGAGGAATCCGAGGGAGCGCGCCGTGTGTCGCAAGGTTCTGCGCGGTTTCCTCGTTATCATGCTGCGCCATGGCGCAATGGCTGGGGCGCTTTCAGTGTCCATCAACCAGCATTCGATCAGTTTCCGTTCGAGACCTGGTCAAAGCTTGTGGCACATCATAGCCGTGCGCCGCGAGCCCACGGTATGCGCAATATAGACCCACTCGGTCTTATGCCTCTTCGTGATGCCATCTGTTCTTACCTGCGCACGGCCCGTGCGGTACACTGCGATTCCAGTCAGATCATGGTCGTGTCCGGTTCGCAGCAGGCATTGGATATCACGGCCCGCGTTTTGCTTGACCGGAAAGATAGCGCATGGATTGAAGAGCCTTGTTATCCTCTCGCACGGTCCATTCTTCTAGGGTATGGGTGCCGTATTGTGCCCGTTCCTGTTGATCAGGAGGGCCTGGATGTCAATGCCGGAATTAAGCGCGCTCGCAATGCGCGCGCCGCTTTCGTTACGCCGTCTCACCATTATCCGCTCGGCGTCACGATGAGCGCACCACGCCGGCTGCAGCTGCTCGATTGGGCGCGAAAAGCCTCTGCCTGGATTGTCGAAGACGACTACGATAGTGAATTCCGCTTCGAAAGCATGCCTATCCCGTCGCTTCAGGGATTCGATTCGGCCGCACGTGTTATCTATATAGGCACCTTCAGTAAAGTCCTCTTCCCCTCGCTGCGTCTGGGTTATATCGTCATTCCTCCAGACCTGGTCGATCATTTCACAGCCGTTCGATATGCAATGGACATCTTCCCTTCTTATCTTTTCCAGGAAGTGCTAACCGATTTCATGGGTGCAGGTCACTTTGCGCGGCATATCCGCCGTATGCGGGCTCTCTATAAAACCCGCCGTACTGCGCTCGTCGAGAGCCTTCATTCGGAATTTGGCGATCTTTTAGAGATTCACGGAGCCAAGGCCGGCATGCACCTTTCCATCACTTTGCCCGATGACTATCGTGACGTTGAGATCGCCATGCGCGCCGCGAAGGAAAACCTGTGGCTATGGCCGCTTTCCCCTTGCTGGTCGGGCATCCACCCGCGTCAGGGATTTATTCTCGGTTTCGGCAACATCGCGGAGGAGAAAATGCAGTCTGCAGTCCGGCATCTTCGCCGAATTCTTGCGCTCTGAGTGCTCAGCGTGTTTCAAGAACCGGAAAACTGTTTAGGACGCGTAACTGTCTGCTCCGCGACTCCCAACACGTGCCCATTGTGTTTATCTGCCAGAAATACCACTAACCGCATCGGCCCGGTCGCACCCTTGCCCTCATCGAACGGTAGTTTCAGCGTCAACGCGCGCCCATCTTCGCTTCCAGAGCCCATCTCCTTGAGCACGCGCACAACAGCAACGTTGCGCAGTGTCTTTCCCGCATTTTCGCCGCTCTTGACCGACGTCTCAGTTGCATCTTCAGCCAACGCCGCCATCAGCGTCTGCTTCGACTTGCCCGCCGCGCTGTTTCCGCAGCGAATCATGAACCTAACCTCATCCCCAGCCCATGCCACGCCGTCAATCGTCAGCTCTTCCTTGGGATTGGCCGCCGCAGCCAGCACCGCCTGCGCCAGCTTGCGCCCATCATTACCCACCATCTGCACTGCGCCGTCCACCACCACTTGCGGCGTATAAACGTCGTTCAGTCCAAATTTGTCTTCATACCACTTCTGCCGATCGGTAACGGCATCCAGCGCGTATGGATCATGCCAGCCCTCATGATCCCAGTACGTTACATGCTCGCTCAGCACAATCGCCTGCGCGCCTGGAATCGGCTGTAATGCATCGAGCTTCGCCAGCAGCGCGTCTGCAGGCGGGCAGCTTGAGCAGCCCTCCGAAGTGAACAGCTCCACCAATACCGGCCGCCGTGAACCACTCTGCGCTTCCACAGCAGCCACATCTTGCCGTGGAGACCAGCCCGCAGCCATAACCACTGCAACTGCGCCCAGCATCGCGCCAAGCCACCAGCCCGAACTTCGATTCCCCATCTCCCTACCGCCTGTTGCTCAAATAGATTGCACTGCGCGAGGCAAAGTTGCATCCTGGTCGCTGGTGTACGATTCTTGCGATTTGTTGATCGAATCGGCAACGACCCAGGTTGCTGACGCCAATGCAACAC
>JASHQE010000248.1 GCA_030037705.1 Acidobacteriaceae bacterium
GTCTCGCTCTCTATGCACAGCGGAGAACCGTCCTCACGTCTTCCGCGAAAGGCGCGGAAAAACATGCCGGAGCCGAAGGCCCTGTACACGCAGGACAGTCTACGTGGTCGGGAGTATGCGCTGGCCCATCTACGCGGGCCTGCTTCCCGACCGCTCCATCTGGGAAATCAACTGGGGAAGTGATTGCCATAGTGTCGCCCTTCCCGTGGTAATATCAAGCCTATTTAAGCGTCAAAATGGATATTTTAGACGCTGCACGGTGCATAACTCAGCTTTTAAAGTGAGGGAATGGGAAAGACCAGGATTAACCTCTACCTTGAGCAACTTTTGACGCGAGATTTGGACAAATTGAGGGCCAAGTATGGGTGGGATCGAACAAATGCAATACGTTACTGTATCCGGCAGACTTGCGATGTGGAATTGAAGCCGCCGCAAGAAACCGGGAACAAACCCAAAAAAGAACAAATATAGTTTCACATGCGTTGTACCTTTTGTCACAACGCACGCGGTTGCCCTTTGTGCATTTTTCTTGACAACCAAACGCAATTCAGTCAGGAATGAACTGCACTAAAAGCGACCAAATCGGAAGATTGCCCCAGGATAACCAGTGTTAGAGCACTGGCCCACCCTCCTGAGACCCTCAGCTTAAAAGGTGAAGGCGAGGCCGCCGCGAAGGGCGCGCTGCGACTGGGCAAAGATCAGCAAGGAACCGTCGCTGAGGATGTAGGGGCGGTAGCCTTCGGCGAGGAGATTCCTGACATCGAGCAGGGCCTCGACACCTCCCGACCCATCGCGGGTGAGATGAATGGGCTGGCGGAGATGGATGCTGAGGTATGGCTCGGCGGCATCAAGCGCGTAAGGAGCGATTGCCGTGACGGTGTCGTCCGGCTGCCACCGATAACTGGCGCGCCAGTGGGTTCCGGTGCCGTCGAGGGTCCCCGACAACGAAATCGAGTAGGCCTGCGTACGGCGAGGACGAGCCGCGGCAAGAATCTGGTTCAAGCCGGCCGGAGCGGGCAGAGCCGGCATCACCAGTGCACCGCCATTCGCACAGGCGAACCGGATACTGCTGTTTCCGTGCAACCGGTGCTCCACGCCAGCTTCCATACCTGTGGCGGCAAAGGCCGGGCCAGCGGCGCGGAGCATACCGCTGGTAGCATCGAGCAGTGCGGAGGCTGCTACAGGCGCGGCTACAGTGTCTCCTGCGGCAAGGCGGGTCATCGCTTCAAGGATCGGATCGCGAATGCTGTCTGCATAGACAAGAACTGACATGCTGGAGCTATCGGTGTGGCGCTCCAAGCCGATCTCCTGATGCAGGCCGCGCTCAATAACCAGATCGCCGTCGCGCTCGGTTATCTCAGGCTGCCAAGCCGCGGTCTCTGTTCCGGCAGTGGGATCAGGGACCATGGTGGCCATCCGGTAATGCACAGAGGTGCTGCCGCTGCGCCATTCGACGGCAGCGAAGGGCAGCCCGGCCATCGCTGTGGCGGGATCCTGGCCGGCGAGGTGCGCCAGCACCTCGGTTGAGCCGGCCTCTGCCTCGATGGCTTCGCCAAGGTGCATGGTCTCTGCGGTGTGAATGGCGGCTTCGTCCAATCCTGCATCGCCTGCACCATCGATCTCTTCGGGATGAATAGCCACGGCGGCTACCGATTCCACGGAACCGGCAAAGCCGAGGTCCTGACGGAAGCCGAGCATCGATTCCATGCCGGCATCTGTGCCCGGAGCGAAGTCGACGCGGGCGAGAAGCTCGCGGCTGTCCTCCGGCGTATCTTCCACCGTGGCGGTGAAGCGCTCGCCGCTCTCACCGAAGGTTCCGGCCTGACCCGTGGCCATCAGGCGGGCCTTCAATTTGGGGGTTGCGCTTGGACCGTCCCTGACAACCACCAGCGGGCCATCCTCAAGCCAGCGCAGCAGTGGACGGTTGGCAGCGGATCGCAAGGTCCAGGCCCAATCATCCTGCTGGGCGCTGCCGGAGCGGGGCTGGGCGGGCAGCCACTGCATGACTTCATACAAAGTATTGAGCGTGAGATTGACGACAGTGGCGCGGCGGACGCGAACATTTTCGCGGAGTGAAGGCAGAAACGAGGACCCCATCGCCTTCAGCGCATATTGGCCGGGAAGCAGGGACGTGACGACGAACTGGCCTTTGCTGTTGGTGTAGACACTGGTGACGACGGTAAGATCAGGGCGCAGCAACTGGACTTCAGCGCCGATCTGCGGCACGCCCGCAGAGTCACGCACAAATCCTGAGACCGATGCCGCCGCTCCGATGGCCGGAGCGACCCCCAAAGCGATCAGTACGGCGAAACCGGCGAGATGGGTACCACGCATCATCTATGAATCTGCTTATTACCCGCCGCGTCCCCCTGGCAGATGCCCAGCAAAAGTCCTGCCTGCGCCGTCTCCGGATCTAGCGTCCGGTCGCCTAACCCGCGCGATGCTTTCTATTCGACGACAAAAGGAGCCGATTGTGCAATCTCTTGTTTCGAAATTGCGTCATTTATTTTTACGGTCACCTTGTATTTGCCCGGCTGCAAACCGGAGATAGGGAGCGACTTTTCCACCGTCAATTCGTCGCTGTGCGCCCCCAACTCTTTTGATTCCAATTGTTTCTGGAGAATTACGTCTCCGGTTGCAGCATCGGTGATCTGGTAGATCACCGTGGCCGAATTGCTTTTGGTGGCGTCATCAATACCCAGGTTGTAGACCTGCATCCAGAAGTTCAGGTCCTGAGTCTGGTTGCGGTTAAACGTCACCGGCGTAGCCGCGTTGGGGCTTACGCGCGGCCGGATAAACGTGTTACCGATGATGTAATTGCCCTCGCCGATGTCCCGCGAGGAGACGGTATGCATCTCGTCGGCCAGAATCAGAGACGAGGTGCCAAGCTTCTCGTCCTCGAAAACCGGCACATTGAGGCTCTGCGCATATACACCAATGTGGTCGGGGTTGTTCACGTCCTTAATGGCGATATCGAGCCGATAGAGGCCGGGCTGGAGCGGAAGAGCTTTCCAATAGACGGATTTGCGGTCGAGGGATTTCTCAAGCAGTTCGGCGGGCTGATCGACTTCGACTGTATCTTCGAAGGTCTGCACGGTCTTGTGCATGATGGTGGTGACCTTGCCGAGAATATTCACGACGCCCTTCGAGACCCCGTCTTTGGTCACGAAGGTGATGTCGCGGTTGCGGATCTGTAATGTAATCGGAACCAGATCGGTACTATCTGTCACTTTGACGAAATCCGTGCGCACGTCAAAGGGGAAGGGAGGACCGGTGAGGATCTTGTGCTCGGAGACGAAGGCATCCAGATCCTTGAACTTAACCGGCGGAGGCGCAAAGAGCTTGGCGGCCAGCTCGATGCGGTCGAATTCCTTGCCCTGGTTGTAGTCACCCATGGGGCCGCCGCCGAGACTCTCGACGCCGTTCCCCTTAAAGCGGTCCGTCTTGTCCTGGTGGTTCATCTCTTCCCATTGGGTGAGACCGGCGCCGGGAACGTGGAGGAGCGCATCTTTCTCGCTGCGATCGATGGTGAAGTGGTAGTCGCCGCACTGGCAGGTATCAACGAATTCGATGTCGATGTTTTCGCCGATACCCTCGATGTAACGGTAGTGCCAGACCTCAAAGGGAAACGTGGAGGTTGAGCCGCCGCCTTCTTCAGGAGTTCTTTCATAGAGGCCGCCGGAGGGATGCGAGTTGATATCGTCGGGAGGACCGAAGGCGATGTAGATATGGCCGCGGTCCGTCTTCCAGCCCGGCTTGCCGGCGGCGAAGTGCTCGTTGGCGTAAGCGATGCGGCGGTAGTGCTCTTCGCGGAACTCGTTCTCAGGAGAATCGGGATTGGGATTGCGGCGCTGCCAGAAGGCCTCGATGAATGCGTCGCGCTCTTCGTCGTTGCTTAAGCTCATGAAGGCTTTGCGCTCTTCATCGGTGATGATGTAGGGAACTTCTTCGTTCAGCCAGGTCTTATATTCACCCTTCAACTCTTGCCGGAGTTCCTTGCGGGCCTTGTACGTCTCCTCGGAAGATCTTTGACGTTTGAGCGGGTCCTGGTCCTGATCCTGATTTTGAGTCTGGTCCTGACCGGCGGCCTGCGGCGCCGATGCGGAAGGCTGCTGGGCGAAGAGAGCAGGCGCAGCGATAGAGACCATGCCGCAGCCTAAAATGGATACGAGAAACCGACGACTGATAAACGTCATGGCCTTGAAAACTCCTGCGATCCCTTATTCTACGGGTCTGGAAGGGCTCGAGCAAGGCTCCGCGCGTAGATGTTGTTGGTTGGACGCGCCAGGGCGCCCGAGGTAATCGGCGCAAGGACAGGGAAAACGGTAGAATCTGAGAAGAGACGCCGATGTGGGGAAGGCATCCTTTCAGCCCAACCGGGCCTGCGAGCTTATAACGAGCGGCATTGCCCCGTCGACACATTGACCCGTATATTGCCCCGTATTTTTGACCCGTTCTGCGTGCCAGTTCACCAAGAATTCACGCGCCGTGCGGTCGTCCGGCCCGGGGGCGGCGCGCTCAAGACAGCGGTCCGGAACCGTTGCGGCCGGGATTGCGTACACTGGGAAGAGATCAGGCACAAGACATACGCCTTATGAAAAAAATCCTGCTGACAGTTCTAGCCGTGCTGGTGGCTGCGGGGCTTGTGACCTTCATGGTCATCAAGCAGCAGTCCGGTTATACCAAGGTGATGACCGCGCATGTGGTGCGCGAGGACCTGACCACAGTTGTGAGCGGCACAGGACAGATCAAGCCAAAGACCTACGTGAACCTGGGCGCCACGGCTATGGGACGAATCACCCATCTTTACGTGAAAGAGGGCGACCACGTGAAGAAAGGCCAGCTAGTGGCCACCGTAGAGAACGTGGCGCAGGAGGCGCAGGTAACCGGACAGGAGGCTGCGATCTCCGCGGCCAGGACCGATATTGCCTCCTACATCGCAGCCGAAAAAACGGCTGAGGCCAACGTGGAGCACGCGAAGGCCGATCTCGAACAGAAGAAGCTGGATTGGGACCGCGCACAGGCTCTTTACAAAGACGGCATTATGGCCAAACAGGACTACGACGCCAAAAAAGCGGCGTACGACCTCGATGTCGCTTCAGTGGCTCAGGCGGTGGCGGGCGTGAATCAGGCGAAGGCCAACACCGACTCGGCGCGTGGACACCTGCAAACGGCAGTTGCTACTCTGGCGGCCAATAAGAACGCCCTCGACCTTACCCAGGCTATTGCACCCTTTAACGGCATCGTAACCAATGAACCGGTGCGCGAGGGTGAGACGGTGGTCGAAGGCATCCAGAACACCGAGGGCTCCACATTCATGACGCTGGCGGACATGAGCGTAGTGACGGCGGAAGTGAAGGTGGATGAGACCGACATCGTCAACATCCAGATGGGTCAGCCGGCGGATGTGACGATCGATGCGTTGCCGGGCAAGGTCTTCAAGGGCACGGTGACGCTGGTAGGCGATCAGGCGCTGCTGCGCTCGACCGGCATTGCCACATCACAATCGACCACGGGCACTGAGGAGGCGAAGGACTTCAAAGTTGTGGTCACGCTGACAGATCCTTCTGACGAGCTGCGCCCGGGGCTCTCCTGCACCGCAAAGATCACGACGGCGCATAAGTCCAATGTGCTCTCCCTGCCCATCCAGGCGCTGACGATGCATGATCCGGCGAACGACAACAAAGCGAAGAGCAGCGGCGGGGTACAAGCGGCGTCAGTCACGAATGCTGACGGCGAAGAAGCGAAGTCAAACGAAGTCCAGGGCGTGTTCATCGTAGAGAAGGACCCGAAGGGCAGATTGCGCGCGAAGTTTGTTCCCGTAACCACAGGAATCACAGGAGCGACTGACATTGAAGTGCTTTCCGGCTTGAGCCAGGGCGCGGAGATCGTTACAGGGCCATACAAGACGTTGCGCGTGCTGAAAGGCGGGTCGTTGTTGAAACGGGATACTTCGCCCGCGGTAATTTCAACAACAGGGAGCAGTTCGTAGCTTCGGTTCGTCCAATGATCCGGGGCGAAGAGAAGAGCGGGCGTTCTTCGACCACGCGCGTACAGGTTCGATTCGCTCGGGATGGCGAGACGGGACAAGGATTCATGGGACAAGGATTCAGACGGGGCGAGGATTAAAATTGAGATTGGGATGGCTTTAAACAGCATCATCACCGAGAACTCTGCGCAAGTTGCAACGCTGCCTGCGAGCGACGTAATCGTGGTCGAGGATCTCTGGCGCACCTACGATATGGGCTCCGAGCAGCAGGTGCAGGCGTTGCGCGGCGTTTCGCTGCGCATCCGCCACAATGAATATGTGGCGATCATGGGACCGTCTGGTTCGGGAAAATCCACGTTGATGAACCTGATCGGCTGCCTGGATACGCCATCGAAAGGCCGTTACTGGCTCAACGGGCAGTTGGTGAGCGATCTCGATGACGACCAGCTGGCGCGCATCCGCAATAAGGAGATCGGATTTGTCTTTCAAACCTTCAATCTGCTGGCCAGAGCCACTTCCTTGCACAATGTTGAGCTGCCGCTGATCTACAACGGCACGCCGGCCGCGGTGCGGATTGAGCGCGCGAAGGAAGCGTTGAAAAACGTGGGCCTGGAATCGCGCATGATGCATAAACCGAATGAGCTCTCCGGCGGACAGCGGCAGCGCGTGGCGATTGCGCGGGCGCTGGTGAACAACCCATCGATTATTCTGGCCGACGAGCCCACGGGGAACCTGGATTCGAAGACCGGCCTGGAGATCATGGCGCTCTTCGATCAACTGCACGCGCGAGGCAACACAATTGTGCTGGTGACGCACGAACCCGATATCGCCGAATTCGCGCATCGCGTAGTACATATCCGTGACGGGCAGATCTTTTCGGACGAGCCTTCGAAGCGATTCCGGAAGTAACAGCGTTTACAGACGCGCCCATTCCAACGATGGAGGGCCGCGCCGTCGACGGTTGTTGCAACAAGCCCGAACTTATTCAGTAAGTCGCCTAACCGATGGGCTATAGCAAAATCAGGGTAGATGTGTCACGCAGCGACAGTGTTTTCATGAGGCGATAACGTTTTTTATTTAGTGATGGGTTACTTAATCGATAGAGCCGGTATAAGTATGGGAAAGCCGGTCAGGATTATGCGGGCTTTTACTTTTGACAGCTTGACAAG
>JASHQE010000249.1 GCA_030037705.1 Acidobacteriaceae bacterium
CCGGAAGCGTCAGCGGCCAGCCACCCAGGTTGTTCAGCCCCTCGTTGTACTCGTACGTGTCGTATAAATAGGTCCAGCTCACGCGGTCCACGTACTGCACCTGGCCGAAGTTGCCGCTCCCATACGCCGAATCGTAGGTCGTCACATAATACGTCCATATCGTCGGATCGTTCGGGAAGAGCACATAATGCAGGCTAATCGTGAACGGACAACCGGACTCGGCGGGCCAGGTCATCCACCAATCCAGGTAGTGGCCGCTGTCCAGGTGGTAACTCGCGGTGGGAGTGGCGGAGCTGCCGATCCCCGAGGACATACACGTGCCATCGTTATCCATATATAGGCCCTTGGGATTGCCATCGCCGCCGGTCTGGGTGGTATCGACCAGATCATCGCTCGGATAAGCATTCAGGTAGATTTCATAGATTTCCCCGCCCGTGGAAGACGGGTCGAAGACCGCCGTGATCGTGCCGTTGGTGGCAGTCCACTCGGTTGAACTGTTTTCGGTTAGGGAGAGTTGGGCGTCGGCGCGTGCTGAAAACATGCCCAAGAGCAACACGAGCGCAGCGAAGACAAGCGTGCGATTCATGAAAGTTTCCTCCTTGTTGCAGGAATCACTCAGTTCGGCGCCATCACCGAACGGACAGTTGACTTTGGCCGCAGGACTGTCTCGTGCTTAGGAGCCCTCAAGCCGCAAACGAGCAGCAAGTCTCGACGGAGGTTCGGCGCGAAATACGCCGGCCTCGCCGCGACCGAGGGATCAGAGCACCGGCAACACAATGGAAGGAATGTTTGTAACAGTATGTTGGGAGAAAAATTTAATAACCTTATGTCATCCAGTTGCTTATGGAATAGGTATGCTGGCCCCGCTGGAGCGGCGGGGCAGTTGAAACGCTTTGATATTGTCCTATGGTAAAATCTTGCACCTGAGGAATGGACGGATGTGAGGGGAGCTGGCGCTGTAGTGCCGAGAGAGCGGCTTTCTCGCGAAGAGGCCTCCGCGGTTCGCCGCCATCTTCAGGACGTTGTTGCCAGCAAAGGTTTCGCGGCGAGCAAGCGGGCCCAGGACTTTCTTCGGCTGATCGTGGAGCACGCTCTGGCAGGTGAGTTCGACAGCCTGCGGGAGCGACAGATCGGGATCGAAATGTTCGGGCGCCCACCGGGCTACGACACGGCAAACGATCCGGTGGTCCGTGTAAAAGCCACAGAAGTTCGGAAAAAACTCAACAACTTCTACTTGGAGGCAGAACAAGAATCTAGGGTCCGGATTCAGCTTCCGAGCGGTTCCTATATTCCCAAGTTCATTTTTGACCAATCGACCAAAGCGGCAAAAGCCCCTCCAATCGCCTCTCCTCCACACTTCGACGATCCAGGTCCGACCGAACCGAACAATATCCGGGAGCCCAAAACAGTCAGCAACGAAAAGCGGAAGAACTCGAAAACGCGCCCATGGTTTTCGTCGCCCCTGTTCGCCTCTGCTGCGTTTGCAGCGGTACTCATCGTGATTTTGGGATTGCTCGGCTACGTGCGATGGCATCCTGTCCAACGCGCGGAAATTCGTTCTATCGTAGTGCTGCCGTTTGAGAACCAGTCCGGCGATCCCAAACAAGACTACCTTGCTGAAGGCATAACCGAGGAATTGACCGCCGACCTGGGCCAGATCTCCGCCCTGCGCGTGATTTCCAAAACCTCCGCAATAAGCTATAAGCGAACAACGAAGAAACTGCCGCAAATTGCACGCGAATTGAACGTCGACTGTGCGATCGAAGGATCCGTGCAGCGTGAAGGCAACCAGGTTCGTATCTCTGCTCGCTTGGTCGACGCTAGGACCAACCGCGCGCTTTGGGCCGATACGTATGTGAGAGATTTAACCAATGTCTTTGTTCTCCAAGGCGAACTGGCCAAAGCAGTCGCCGATGAAGCCAGAATCAAGCTGACGCCGCAGACAGAGGCCCGCTTTGCACACATGAAAACCGTGAACAGCGAAGCAGAGGAGATGTACCTGCAGGGAATGGTCCGGCTCAACGAGGATGATGCAAAGGGAGCGCTGAACTACTTCCAGAGAGCCATCGCCATAGATCCCAACTTCGCAGAGGCGCACGCTGCATTGGCCGCCTGCTACGGGTGGTTGGGCGAAACGGAATGGCTTCCTTATACTGCGGCATTTTCCAAGCAACGGGACGAGGCGCTCCTGGCAATCGAGCTCGACAGTTCGCTGCCGCAGGGCCATGCCGAGCTGGCAAACGCTTTGATGGATTTGAACTGGGACTGGACGGCCGCAGAAAAGGAGTTTTATCGGGCGCTCGAACTCAATCCAAGTTCTGCCGAAACTCATATAAGATTTGCGATATTTTTGGTGCGGACCGGGCGGGGGGATGAAGCAATTGCAGAAGCTGAGCGCGCGCGAGTTCTTGACCCATTCTCTTCTCATGTGTTTCTTGGCGCCATATCAATTTATTACGACGCCCGCAATTATGATCGCGCCGCAACGATGTTGGCCGATGCCCGCACACAAGGTTTAAATCTGACGAATGATGCCTACTTTTGGGGCGCCATCTACGCAGAAAAAGCCATGTACGCTAAATCAATCAGCGAGTTTCACAAGGCAGGCGCAAATGCCCGCACTCTGGGACACTTGGGCAACGCATACGCCCGGGCCGGTCAGGTCGATTCCGCTCTCAAGAGCATCGCGGCCATCCAAAAGCAATTACAGCCAGATGGTACTGGAGCCTACGAAATCGCGCTTGTGTATGCTGGATTAGGCAGAAAGGATCAGGCTTTCGCATGGCTCGGAGAGTCCTTCAAGGCGCACAGTGAAGGACTATCGCATCTTCTCGTTGACCCCTGTCTCGATCCTTTACGCGCGGACCCGCGCTTTTCCGACCTGCTGCGAAGGGTCGGTCTAGAGCAGTTCCCGAATTAACGTTGACTTTACAAGCAAGTTCTCAGTCCGCAACAGGTCCGGATGCGCTAAACCTTTCAATCTAAATCACCAGATAGTTGTAATCCGGCGCTCTCAATTCCCGTATACAATGGCAATTGCCTCACCTCTGAATCAGTCTTCTGGAACTGTATGTGAGGTGTGTATTCCGTATAGGAAAGGGCTATTTAGGCAGACTGTAGCCGGGACTGAAGCCTATGAATATGATCACGCTGCTGGAGAAATTGATTGCAATAGAGCGGGCCATCGGTGTAGAAGACCAAATCATGCTTCGCAGAAGGCTGCTGGACGCGCAGGACTACGTCCTTGAAATGCAAAAAGAGCTCGCTGAAAATCGCCGGAAAGAGCCAATGCATTCTTCGCCGGAGTTTCTGGCTTCCTCTGAATTCGCCGCCTGACGCTTCAAGCATTTAACTCCATTCATCCGGTTTTACCGCGCTCCGCTGCGCATAGCCGGGCGAAGATTATAGTGTTTCTAAAACGCCGTAGTATCCTGAGTCAGACAGGATGCGCTCCGTTTGCCAGCGCAGGACCATCCGGCAGGAAGATCTGGAAAACAGTTCCGGTACCGTGCGCGGGGCACCCGGGCTGCGCTGCGCGGCTGCGCACGTGGATCACGCCGCGGTGCTTCATCACGATCTCATGGCTTACCCACAGGCCCAGACCGGTGCCGGTTACCTCTTTGGTGGTAAAGAACGCTTCGAAGATCCGCTCGCGCACCTCGGGCTCCATGCCGCAGCCGGTATCGGCCACAACAAAACGCACGCCCGGTTCGGAGGGATTTTTCCAGTTCCGGGAACGGTGGGCGCGGACCAGCAGCCTGCACCCGTCCGTAGCGGCGTCGATGGAATTGCCGACCAGATTGGCAAACACCTGCCGGATCTCGCCGGCGAAGCAGAACAGGTCCATCTCCGGTTCGTAGTCGCGTTCAATGCGAAGATTGAGGGTATTCGCGCGTCCCTGGTAGAGCGACAGGACGGAATCGAGCAGCTCAGCCATCGTGGCGCGGGCCGGCAACGTTGATTGCCGATAGAAACGCAGCGTCTGTTGCGTGATCTCCGAGATACGGCGCACCTCGTATTCCGCCATCGTTGCGTAATGAAGCGCCTGCTTATCGAGGGGCGTGTGATTGCGCAACAGGAAGAGCAGATTGGTGATTGCTTCCAGAGGATTGTTGATCTCGTGTGCGATTGAAGCGGCCAGGCGTCCGGTCACGGCGAGCTTCTCGCTCTTGCGCAGAGCCTCTTCGCTGCGTTTACGGTCGCTGGCGTCCAGCACAATCACGCCCACCCAGCGCACTTGCTGCGGCGTCGTGCGCACGGGATAACAACTGGCCAGCCATGTCCAGGAGCCGCTCCGCCGCCCCGCCGTGCCGGGCGACCCGCCCTGCCCGCTCAGCTCCATGTTGCGTACCGGTTCTTCGCTCGAAAAAACGCGCAGCACGGCATTTTCGAGATCGTGCGCCACGGGCTGCGGAAGCAATTCAGGCAGCGTGCGGCCCAGGTGCCGGCTTAGCGCAACGCCGGTGAGATCGGCGAAGACTTGGTTCACGCGCACAAAGCGGCAGTTGCGGTCAAAGAACGCCAGACCGATGGGCGCATTGGCCAGCATGGAGTCAAGAAGCGATAACGTGTCGTTCAGTCCTGACCTCTGTTCGGCCAGCGAAGCCACCATGCGATTGAAGGTCTCGATCAGATCGCCGATCTCGTTGTGTACGGAGACCGGCAGGGGGAAGTATCTGCTATCTTCCGGCGTGGTCATCAGCGCGCTGGCGCCGCGGTGCAACACCGCGAGCGGCTGGGCGATGGAGCGCGCCATCAGCAGCACCAGCACCGATGATGCCGCAATCCAGACGATGGCAAAGATGGTCGTATCGCGCAAGAGAGACCTGAGCTGCTCGCGCGCCCAGCTATTGTCGCGCTCCACCCATGCAAAGCCGCGCAACTCATTGCCGGTGTAGATCGCCTGCGCGCACTCGAGCAGATTGCCTTGCAGGCTGAGGCAGGCGGCGCGGTTGGTCCGGATTTCCGCAAGCTGCCCCGATTCGGTGCGCGAGAGGGCTGTTTGGCCGGTCTCTGCCTTGCTCGTGAAAAGAATCTTTCCCGCCGGATCGGTAACCTTCGCAAGGGCGACGGTGGGCGAGTTGCCCACCATCTTCACGGCGATTCCAATCCACGCAGGCTGTTGTTCGAGCAGCGCCTCACGGGCCTGAAGCGCAAGCGAGGATGCCTCGTAGGCCAGCCGCTTTTGCGCAATTGCACGGAGCTCCTGTCTCTGTTGCCGAAGCAAGAGCAGCGCAAAGAGCCCGATGGAAAGGGATTCGAGCAGTAAAAGACCGGCCAGCATCTGCCAGCGGATCGAGCGCGGCCACCAGCGCATGCGCAAAGAGAGCACCTCCCGGAATCGTCCGAACAAGGAAGTCAATTGGAGTGGCGACTGGCAAGGCGTAAAGGGCACAGGCCCTAGTGTCCTGTCCCTAAAGCTCGCGATATAAATAGCGCTGTCATCCTGAGCGTAGTCCGCCGCGGCGGACGGAGTCGAAGGACCTGAGGTTCGGGGGCGCCGATTTATGCTACGAATTTTTGGGACACCACACTAGAGTTCATTCGATATTACTTCGACGAAGCAGTGTGTTGCAGGTTGGCTGCGCCAGCCTGCGCAATTTGCGGTTTCAGCTTGGCAACCAGAGCTTCAGCGATCTGCCGGCCATGGAAGCGGCCGTTCTCAATAAAGATTTCGTTCGTGCGTTCGCCGGCTACGATCACGCCGGCCAGGTAAATGCCCGGCACATTGCTTTCGAGGGTCTCCTTCTGGCAGGCCGGCAGGCGGTCTACGCCCGCGCACTCCACCCCCAGCCGTTCCAGGAAATCGAAGTCGGGATGATAGCCGGTCAGCGCGAAGACAAAATCATTGCGCAGCGCCTTGCGCCCTTCCGGCGTGTCGATAATAACCGCGTCCGGATTGATTTCAATGACTTGGGACTGAAAAAAGGCCCGAATTTCACCGTTTTTGATCCGGTTCTCGATATCCGGCTTGATCCAGTACTTTACGTGCCGGTGCATCCCTTCGCCGCGATGAATCAGCGTGACGCGCGCCCCGTGCCGCCACAGCTCCAGCGCGGCAATCGCCGCCGAGTTCTTGCCCCCGACCACGGCCACATCCAGCCCGTAATAGGGATGCGGATCGTCGTAGTAGTGGTGCACCTTGCTCAGCTCTTCACCGGGAATCCCCATCATGTTGGGCAGATCGTAGTACCCGATCGCGATCGCCAGTTTGCGCGCGTGCAGCTCATCCCTCCGGCCAAACCGATCTATCGTGTGAACAGAGAAATCCCCGTCCGCGCCGCTAACCCGCTCCACGAGCCGATATTGCCGGACGTCCAGCCGGTAGTGCGCAGCAACCTGGCGGTAATATTCGAGCGCTTCGTTCCGTGTAGGTTTGGCGTTGGGGCTGGGGAAGGGAATACCGCCAATTTCCAGCAGCTCCGAAGTGGTGAAAAACGTCATGTGCGACGGATAGTGAAAGAGCGAGTTGCAGACGCAGCCCTTATCCACCAACACCACGCGGAATCCAGCCTTCTGGGCCTCGATGGCGCACGCCAACCCCGTCGGCCCCGCCCCGATGACAAGGAGGTCGAAAGTCTCGTGCGCGTGGCCCGAATTCTGGTCGCTCATCTCTTTAGCTTAGGGCATCGGGCCTGATTTTGGTCTCGGTAGCTCGGTTGTTAACACTCTATAAGGTAGAGTGGTATAATATTTTGGTAGAAAGGTATAAAAGATGGCACTGAACATCAAGAATGAAAAGACCGATCAATTGATTCGCGAGCTGGCTGCTTTACGCGGTGTGAGCCTGATCGCCGCAGTCACCGGGGCAGTCGAGGAGACGATTCAGAGAGAGAAGGAAAGTCAGCGTAAAAAAAAGCTCATGGCGGACTGGTTGATGGAGATCAGCCGGGAGACAGGACCCATGATGAACGATGGTAAGACCTCCAAAGAGCTGATGGATGAGCTTTACGATCCGGAGACTGGACTCCCGGTATGATCGTCGACACGTCCGCACTGCTTGCGATTCTTAAGAACGAACCCGAAGCCCAGATTTTCTCCGAGACGATGGAGGCGGCTAAGGTCGTTCGCATTTCCGCAGCGAACTATCTTGAGGCATTTATCATTGTCGATCGGTACATGAACCCGAAGCTGGGGGCAAGGCTCGAAGAGATCTTGGAGAACCCTGGAATCGTGATCGAGCCCGTAACGGTCGAGCAAGCGAAGATTGCCCGCGCGGCCTACCGCGACTACGGCAAAAACAGCGGCCATCCCGCCAACCTCAACTTCGGTGACTGCTTCAGCTACGCCCTCGCCCGCACCAAACGCGAGCCGATTCTCTTCAAGGGCGACGACTTCATCCACACCGACCTGCGCTCCGCCGTCTCGAATGCCTGATCGCAGCGCCTTGCGGGACGCGCACGCTCTTCGTCCGTTACCCTAAAGAGTTAAACCGAGGAGCACTTCGCACCATGACCGTCATCCGCCAGGAAGATTTCATCGCCAGCGTTGCAGGCGCGCTGCAGTACATCAGCTACTACCACCCCGTCGACTACATCACTTCACTCGCCAAGGCCTACGAGCGCGAGCAGTCGCCCGCTGCGCGCGACGCCATGGCGCAGATTCTTATCAACAGCCGCATGTGCGCTGAGGGCCATCGGCCCATCTGCCAGGACACCGGCATCATCACCGCATTCGTGAAAGTCGGCATGGATGCGCGCTTTGCGGGTCCTGCGGACGGCAGCCCTTTGGTTGATCTTCAGGGGATGGTCGACGAAGGTGTCCGCCGCGCCTATCTCGATCCCGACAATGTCCTCCGCGCGTCGATACTGGCCGACCCCGCCGGCACGCGCAAAAACACCAAAGACAACACGCCCGCCTGCGTAGCCGTCGAGCTGGTCAAGGGCAACACTGTCGAGATCACCGTTGCCGCCAAGGGCGGAGGGTCGGAAGCAAAATCCAAATTCGTTATGCTCAATCCATCGGACTCCATCGTCGAATGGGTGCTCAAGACTGTGCCCACCATGGGCGCCGGATGGTGCCCGCCGGGCATGTTGGGCCTCGGCATCGGCGGCACGGCCGAGAAAGCGATGCTGCTCGCCAAGCAGTCGCTCATGGACCCCATCGATATCCAGGAGCTCATTGCGCGCGGCCCCAAAACTACCGCGGAGAAACTCCGCGTCGAGCTCTATGACAAGGTGAACCGCCTCGGCATCGGCGCGCAGGGCCTCGGCGGGCTGACAACGGTTCTCGATGTCAAGGTCCTCGATTACCCGACCCACGCCGCCAATCTTCCCGTGGCCATGATCCCCAACTGCGCGGCCACGCGCCACGCGCACATCACGCTCGACGGCTCCGGCCCGGTCTTCCTCGATCCGCCGTCGCTCGAAGACTGGCCCAAGCTCACCTACGACGTCTCCGGCGCGCGCCGCGTCAACCTCGATACTGTCACCCGCGCCGAGGTCGCCACTTGGAAACCCGGCGAAGTGCTGCTGCTCAGCGGCAAGCTGCTCACCGGCCGCGACGCGGCGCACAAGCGCATGACCGACATGCTCAACCGCGGCGAAAAACTCCCCGTTGATTTCAAAGACCGCTTCATCTACTACGTCGGCCCCGTCGATCCGGTGCGCGAAGAGGTCGTCGGCCCCGCCGGACCTACGACGGCCACGCGCATGGACAAGTTCACCCGCCAGATGCTCGCCGAAACCGGCCTGCTCGGCATGGTCGGCAAGGCCGAGCGCGGCCCCGCCGCCATCGAAGCCATCAAGGAATTTGGCGCTGTGTATCTCATGGCCGTAGGCGGCGCGGCGTATCTGGTCGCCAAAGCCATCCGCAGCTCGCGCCTGCTGGCCTTCGAAGACCTGGGCATGGAAGCCATCTACGAGTTCGACGTCCACGAGATGCCCGTCACCGTCGCCGTCGACGCAAAAGGCACCAGCGTTCACGAAACCGGACCCGCCGAGTGGAAACAACGCATCGCCGGGGTTCCGATATTGCAATGAAACAAGGCTGTTTTAGGGTTTTGCTTTCCCAGGTCTCCCGCCGCGGCGGGAGACCTGGGGCACCCATTTTCGTGCTGGATTGAATTCCCTGAGACCTGGGCTAACCACCAAGAATGGGGCACCCATTTTCTTCTTCCTGCTTATCCGTCGCCGTCATCGCGTGCGTTGCACTGAATGATCCCATAGTCGCGGATCGTCTCCGTATCACCGCGCTGCGATTCCGTGTAGTCGACGCGCACGTACACGCGGGGCATCAGGTGAAACGTGAAGAACGTGCCGTCGGTGAAGCGCACCTCCAGCGACTGCCACTCCGGCGCTTGGACGTAGTTGATGTAGATGAAGGCTACAGTCTTGCCCGCAGCTTCGGTAAAGTTGATGATGCCGGGGCGCGGCGCATACTCAGGAGGCCGTTCCAGCATATCCGGTTCCATATCCAGTTCGGAGGGGGTTTCTTCTGGAGGGTTTGCGTGGGGAGTGGGTTGATTAGTACTTTTAGAGACAGCCATGGCATTGCCTTTCTGTTGAAAAGGTGATGGTGGTCAGGG
>JASHQE010000250.1 GCA_030037705.1 Acidobacteriaceae bacterium
CCCGTCGGCCGTTCCATCCTCAAAGTCATACGTTGCGACTGTCTGTGCGTTCAGGCGATGGGCGCAGAGCAGCGTGAGGGCGAGGAGCGCGCTCGCTACGATAATCCTGTACGGGAGGCTTTGAGTGTGAGGAAACATCATGGCTTCTCCTTTAATCACAGAGGCTTGCCGGAAATAGGACCTCTCTGCCCGAGTTGCGCAATTTGGCCTAGTAATTCGATTTATCAGGCGGCGGGAATTTTAGGCACATCGAAAAGCGCCTGTCAAGTAACTTTTTTGTTTATGTAAATCGGTTCAGTGCGGTGTCCCGGCTGGAGGCCGGTACAGACACCATTAATTCTTTTGATATAGGACTAAATCTATCCTATATGTCTGTTGAAGAGCACGAAATCCTGCCTGCTCAGCCGCTGGGCGGAGTTTTAAATCGTGCTCGAAATCGAGCAAAAATTTCCAGTCGCGGGAATTTCTTCTCAGTTGCCTTTGGGCTCGTTTCCTGGAAGCTACAGAACAACCAGAACTTATCCTTCTGACAATTTGGAACGGAATCTGCTTTCACGTTTAATAGAAGTTGTCTGGAGGATCTTTATGGATGGTTCCCAGTTCCCGGCCCTCGCGCCGGTTGCGAAGCGAGTCGCGCCTTATCTCGCAGCTATCGTGATTGGTGGAGCGGGCATCGGCTACGCAGCGCACGAGCGCAACAACGCACAGTCCCTGGCAGCGCAGAATCAGCAAGTGACAGCCCAACTCAATGCCACGAATAGCCAGCTCGATGCTCTCACCGCCAGGGTGAATGCCTTGGCCGTCGCCCATCAAGTCGCGCCCAGTGAAACCAAGCCTTCTCCGGTCGCTCCTGTTGCGCGAGTTGCGACCGGCCGCCACACGGCAGCGCGCCGCGCCAACGCCGCCGACTCGCGCTTCAAAAAGCTGCAATCGCAGCTCGATGCGCAGAACAAAGCGATCGACGAAACGCGCAATGACCTGGTAAGCACGCGCACTGAGTTGACCGGTTCCATTGCGCGCACTCATGACGAGCTCGTGGTGCTGGAGAAGAAAGGCGAGCGGAGCTATTTTGAGTTCGACCTCACCAAATCCAAAGACTTCAAGCGCGAGGGCCCCATCAACATCAGCCTTAGAAAGGCCAACACCAAGCACGGGTACGCTGACCTGGCGCTGATCGTGGATGATCGCAACCTCTCACAAAAGCACGTCAACCTCTACCAGCCGGCGATGTTCTACGAGCCCGACAGCCAGCAACCGGTCGAAATCGTCATCAATGACATTTCGAAGAACCACATTCATGGCTACGTCAGCGCGCCGAAGTACCGGCAGTCAGAGCTGGCTGCCATGTCCAATCCCGATCAGGCGGCGAACCCCGGCGCGCAACCTCCAGCGCGGCAAAAACTCCCCCTGCCTGCGGCCGACCCCAACGAGCAGTAGCGCACGCGCAGTCCGTCACCCCAGCAACGGGTCTTCCGCACTCGGGTGACGGACGCGCCAGAGCGCGAACGATCCTACCTGCGTGCCGCCGATCAGACCATGCGCGAGCTGCGCGCCTGCACCCTTCGTGTGAATCCACGTGCCAACGCGATGCCTGACCGTGTACTATCGTTCAGGAATAAATCGGTTTTCTTGAATCGAGCCAAGAACACTGTCCGTGGGAGGATGAGGTGCGCCTTTTCTTTCGACTCTTTCCCATCGCATGGTTGGTTGCCAGCACCACGGCTGTCTTCGCACAGAACGCCGCGCCGCTTCCGGTGACCTTCACCGCTGAGCAGGATCACCAGAACATGATGGATCAACTCGGCATCAAGGCTCTGCGTCCCGGCCCGAGCGGTAACGAAAAAGCGCCCAATCACGCTAACTACGACGAATCGAAGGCCAACCCGTTTCCCGACATTCCCGACCCGCTGACCATGAATGACGGCGAGAAGGTCACAACAGCAAAGATGTGGTGGGAAAAGCGCCGCCTTGAGATCGTCGAGATGGAAGAGAAGTACGTGTACGGCCGGGTTCCGCAAAACGCGCCTCGAGTGAACTGGACGGTGACGGCCGCCGATCACGAGATGATCGGTTTCACGCCGGTCATCGCCAAGGACCTGATCGGCGAAGTGGACAACGCATCGTATCCGGCCATCAGCGTCAAGATTCACATGACGCTGGTAACGCCGGCCAATGCCAAGGGCCCTGTTCCAGTGCTGATGATGTTCGGGCCGGCGGGCTTTCCCAATCCCAATGAGCCGCGCGGTGAGGAGCTGGAGCATCTGAACGACGCGATGAAGGCGCTGCTCCTCCAGCAGGACCCATCCCTCAAGCAGGTATTCGCAGACCATCCGGCCTGGGAGCCGTTCAAGGCGAGCCCTCTGTTTCAGCCGCCGCAACTGAATGCCGATGGCGATCCGCCGAATCAATGGGAGCTCGTTGCCGCCGGCTGGGGCTTTGTCCTCTTCGATCCGGCGAGCGTGCAGGCCGACAGTGGCGCGGGCATCACGCGCGGCATCATCGGCCTCGTCAACAAGGGCCAGCCGCGCAAGCCTGAGGACTGGGGCGCTCTGCGTGCATGGGCGTGGGGTGCAGGCCGGGGCCTCGATTATCTCGAGACCGATCCGGCCGTCGATGCGAAACATGTCGGCATCGACGGCGTCTCGCGCTACGGCAAGGCGACCCTGGTCACGATGGCCTTCAATCAGCGCTTCTACATGGCACTGGTGGGCTCATCCGGCAAGGGCGGCGCG
>JASHQE010000251.1 GCA_030037705.1 Acidobacteriaceae bacterium
GGTAGTGGGTCAGTTTGCGTAAAACCATCCCTCAGGGGCTAAAGCCCGCACACATTTTGATCTGTTTACGGCACGGCTAAAGCCGTGCCCCTTCAAACTGACCCACTACCATTTTCCGGGCTGACTGAGCACGACCTGGGTGCCCCAGAGCCTGCCCTGAGCTTGTCGAAGGGTCTCGATTTTGAAACCTGGGAAAGCACAAATCCCAACCCAGCACTGTCATCCTGAGCGTAGTCCGCTGCGGCGACGAGTCGAAAGCCTGCCCTGAGCGTAGTCGAAGGGGATCTGCGGTTGCTCTTCGCGAAGCTTAAGGCTGGAAATGACGATGGTTTGACATCTTGATGAGCGTATCGTCCGTGGAGCTGCGAGGCGAACCGCGGATGTTTCGACTCTCCGCCGCGGCGACGAGTCGAAAGCCTGCCCTGAGCGTAGTCGAAGGGGATCGGCGGTTGCTCTTCGCGAAGCTTAAGGCTGGAAACGATGCTGCTTTGACATCTTTGATGAGTGTATTGTCCGTGGCGCTGCGAGACGAACCGCAGATGTTTCGACTCTCCGCCGCGGCGGACAGACCTGGGGCACCCGGCGCCTTGCGGAAGAGGTGGGAAAACACAAAGCTCACATATTCGCCTGGCCCGACCGCATCGCCTCATTGAACTGCGGCTTGGTGAAATTCAGCGCCGCTTCAAGCGCCGCCTCATACTCCGCGCCACGAGCTATCAGCGCCGGAGTAGCAGCAGCAAACTCGCCTTCGAGCTTCATCAATCCCTCGCCGGCCTCATTGCCTGCCATGCGCAGCAGATCCTGCTCGGTGGTGTTGAGGTACTGCGCGTCGCGCGGATCGGCAATCCATATCGGTTTGCTCGCGCCCAGCACGCCGGAAAGCCAATAGACCTTGCTGAGCAGGTAGCGCAGCCGTTCGTTGTCATCTGTATCGGTAAATACGAACTTCTCCTGCCAGCGGCTGTAGAACCGCGTGGTCACCGGCACAGGTTGCCGGTTGCCCGACTTCAAAAATTCGAGCTGGCCCAAGTCGATGGTCTTGCGCACCGCGTTGTAGACGAAGGTCTCGGCATACGGCTGCTCCATGGCCGGCACAATCTCGGCAAAGGTCTGCGTGACGGCCGCCGCAATCTTTGCGTGCAGATTGCTGTGCGCGCTGTCTGCGAGATGAATCTCTCCGTGCACGATGTATGTATCGGCGCCGGAGGTCGAGCGGTGAAATGGCCAATGGAACTCGCCAAAGGCCACCGGCAATCCGCCCAGAGTCACGTAGGACTCGGGCCGCGGATTGCGAAGCCGCTTGGCCTCGGCCGCCAGGTGCGCCGTCATCTGCGGCAACAGATTCGGCCTGTCGAAGTCGAATCCCTCCGTCAGCTCCAGCTTGAGCGTCTTCCCTAGGGTCTCGGCATCCGGCAGGCCAAGCTGAAAAATTGCGGTGTTGCGGCCGCTGGAGCCGCTCGTTTGCGCCACGGAAACCAGAAGCAGGCCGGCCTGCGCGGCGGCTGCTTCAATGGAAGAGACAAGAGATGTTTTCAAATCGGCGGCCATCTGCGCGGAATCCTGCGTTGAGATCAATGCACCCCCTATTTTAGGACATGGAGGGAGTCTGCAGGGCCGCGAACGATCAGGCGCGGAGATAAGCCAACACCGCGCGCGCCGCCTCTTCCTTTGCCTCAGCGAGCGAAAGCCCGGGCGGGCGGCGCAGTACCACCCCGTGCGAGAGCGATTCCACCATGTGGGTCACAATGAATGCGGTCTTCTCGAGTTCGCGCCGCTTCTTAGGCTTCTTCAAGCGAGACGAGATCGCATGCAGAAACGCGCCGTGAAGCCGGATTGCAAAATCCCGTGTGCCCGCCGCCCTGTGTGGCACCGTGGCCGCGAGCAGCTCATAGAGTTCCGGATCCTGCGTGTGGGCATCCACCATGGCCTCCACCAGCGCGCGCATGAGCCGGTCGAGCGGAGAGCCGGCGTGCTCCATCAGCGTGGCGGCAAGCAGATGATCGATCTCGTCGATGTGGCGCTTGTGCAGCGCGGCAAAGATGGCTTGCTTATCGGGAAAGTACTGGTAAAGCGAGCCGATGCTGACGCCCGCCACCTCGGCAATCCGGTTCGTCGTCAATGCGGCAAAGCCCTCGCGTTTGAGAATTCTGATCACAGTATCGAGAACCGCGTTTACCGTCTCAACGGCGCGCCGCTGCTTTGGACGCCTTCTCGTGCGCTTTTCGGAAGATTTCAATCCCATTGCTGCAATGTATTAAAATGTGAGCAAATTTACAATTATTTCCGGATCCCCTTGATAACTCAGAGTCAATCTCCCGCAAGAATGCGAGTTTTCAAACATCGATTGGCATAATAATCTTCTTTTGGGCTGAAAATTTGTGAAGGTTTGCTCACATTTTAGGAGATTCATTATGAGTATTGTCATCACTGGAGCAACTGGAGACGTTGGCTCCAAGGTCGTGGAGCATTTGCTCCTGCAGGGCATTCGGCCGAGAGTCTTTGTACGGAATGCCGCCAAAGCCCGATCTCTTTTTGGCGAGCGCGTGGATATCTTTGCAGGCGATCTTACCGATGCTTCGTCGCTTCGGCCCGCGCTGGAAGGAGCCAGGGCCCTGTTTCTGCTCTACTCCGGCCCGCGCATTCCGGTGCTCGATGCCGCAGCAACAGAAGTTGCCGGAGCCGCCGGAATCCGGCACATCGTAAAGCTCTCGTCGATCGATGTGGAGCAGAACCTCGCTATCGGCGCGTGGCACGAAAAAGGCGAGGCGGCCATTCGCACAAGCGGTATACCGTTTACTTTCGTGCGGCCAACAGGATTCATGTCGAACCTGCTGGCGTGGGCGCCATCCATCCGCAGAGAAGGCATGATCCGCAGTTCGGCAGGCGATGGCCGCAGGGCCTTCATTCACTCCGCCGATATTGCCGCGGTGGTTGCCAGGGTGCTCGCGACCTCCGGTTACTTGGGAGAATCACTGTCGATCACCGGGCCGGAGGCGCTCACGTTCGCGGAAGCGGCAACCAAGATCGGAGAAGCAATCGGCAGGCCGGTGAAATTTCAGACGATCGGAGACGAGGAAGCCGGCGAGCGTTTTGCCGCGACCGGCGCGCCGATCGAAGAGGTTGCGGCGCACGTCGCGCTGTGGCGCGGGATTCGGGAGGGCCGGCTCGGCATGGTAACGGATACCGTCGAGCGTGTCCTTGGCCGCAAGCCTGTCAGATTGGATCAATGGGCCCAGGAAAACGCAGCAGCTTTCTGTTGATGAAGGATCTGCACGCCGCGGGCTCGTTCGGCGTAGTGCTCCGATGCAGAGCGGCCCATCCATTTACAATGACCGATGTGCCGTCTGAAGCGTCGTCGCCCATCATCCTCGCAGAAAATCTGACTAAGGTTTACGTGGCGGGCCGGATTGAAGTGGCCGCAGTCCGCGGCGTGTCGCTGGCCGTTCAGCCAGGCGAATTTGTCGCCATCATCGGGCCGTCGGGTTCCGGCAAATCGACGCTCTTCTACCTGCTCGGCGGCCTTACCCGCGCCACGCGCGGCCGCGTCGTCATCGACGGCATCGATTTTGCTGCGCTCAACGACGGCCAGCGCACCCGGCTGCGCAAACACCGCATCGGCTTTGTCTTCCAAAAGTTCAACCTGCTTCCCACGCTCTCTGCCATGGGCAATATCGAGATCGCTTATGCCGTGAGCGGCCGCAAAGAGCCGATGGATCGCACGTACCTCGATCACCTCAGCGATCTGCTCTCTATCCGTGGCCGGCTCAAGCACCGGCCTTCGGAGTTGAGCGGGGGCGAGCAGCAGCGCGTAGCGATTGCCCGTGCGCTCATCACGCGGCCGGCGATCGTGCTCGCCGATGAACCCACCGGAAATCTCGACACGAAGAACTCCGACGCCGTGCTCGCCATGCTGGTGCGTTCGAACCGCGAGTTGGGCCAGACCACGCTGATGATCACCCATAATCCTGAAGCCGCGGCTGTTGCCGGTCGTATTCTGACCATGCGCGACGGCGAAATTGTCGGCGAGGAAAGAGGCGCCGGATCGACGCCCGGGACTGTTTGACCCGGTTTGGGCTGCCCGGTATACTCGAACTTGCGTTACAGCGGTTTCCAGCCGGTGTAGACCGGAAATTTCAGCCGCGCGGCGGCCGTTTTTATGAGATAAACCGGCCGCTCGCGGTACGTTGTGTGCTTTTTGGAAAGCCGCTTCAAGCGGGAGTAGCTCAGTGGTAGAGCATCGCCTTGCCAAGGCGAGGGTCGCGAGTTCAAATCTCGTCTCCCGCTCCAATCCGCCCCATCGCGGCAGGCAAGCGCCGCGCTGGATTCTGACGGTTTGGACCGACCCGCAGGACAAGGCATCCCTGCCAAGGCGCGGTACCCAAGTGGTAAGGGAGAGGTCTGCAAGACCTTTATGCGCCGGTTCGATCCCGGCCCGCGCCTCCATTTTCTCCAAGAACAGCTCCAATGAATCGAACGGGGGGACGCACGCGCGCCTCTCTGGAGCTTGGTTTCGGAAACAAGGAATGCGTCGGTTTACGGCTGTCATTTCATTCTTGCCGTGATCGCCACAAATCTATACGCCCACCCACAACTCTGCGATCTTCTGAAGATTTTTCTTATAAGAGCGGCCAACACTGTAGTCGCTGCCGCCTCTCATGTGCACGCGGTAGCTGCCGTTCGTCAGCATCTCAATGCTGAGCACGTGCGCCACGTTGATCAGCACCGAGCGATGAATGCGGATAAAGCCATAAGCCTGCAACTGCCCTTCGAGCTCTGAGATTCGTTCTCTCGACATGTAGGAGGCTTTGAAGTGCCGCACCAGGACATAGTTGCCCTGGGCCTCAAGGGCGAGAATCTCTCCAGAATCGATAAAGAGAATCTTGCGCGCAGTTCGGATTCCGACCCGGACGGGCTTCGCAGTTCCTGCCCGCGCTGACCTTGCCAGGATGTCTCGGAAGCTCTCAACGCGTGGCACCTCCAACCGTTCCATCGTGAAAGGCGGAGATGCCGGACCTAAGCCGAGTCCGTGCTGCGCTACGGCCCCTGTCCGCTCGTTCGAACTTGCGCTTGCCGATTCGAGATTCACTGGAGTGCTCCTTGCAAGGCTGGCGATTCGTCAGGATCAACATCTTCGATTCCATTGTGTCGGTGAAAATGGCCTGCTGGGAAGATCCACTTTGCAACATAGTGGCATCATGCCGAAATGCCGCGCCGATGCGGACTGCATCGGAAGGAAAAAATGCCTCAGGTCAGTGCTGCAACAGGCCCCTGCGAACAGTAGCCCATCCGGGAGAACTCCTCATAGGCGTCGGCCAGGATCCGGATTCCACGCTCCAGGATCTCTTCATCGAGCACAAACGGGATGCGTAGAAAACTTCCATGCGACTCATCGACCGAGAACAGATTTCCGTGGCTCAAAACCAGCCCGTGCCGCAAGGCTGTCTGTACAAGTATCTGTGCGTTTTCTTCCGGAAGCGAAAGCCAGATGCA
>JASHQE010000030.1 GCA_030037705.1 Acidobacteriaceae bacterium
ATCCCTTGCAGATCGCGCGCCCAGTTGCGTTTTGTCCCACTGTCCCTACGGGACGCGCATTCTATAACGAATTTCCATATCCCAACCCCACGCTGAAGCGCGGGGCTATAGTCCATTGCGCCTCCGGCGCACATGGCTTCACGTCGTACCAATCTTGATTCAGTTCAACCCACGCCGCCTTTACAAAGACAACCGCAGATGTTTCGACTCTCCGCCGCGGCGGACCGCGGCGGACTCCGCTCAACATGACAGAGGGCTGGTCAGGCGCTGTGCTTTCCCGGGTTTCATCCGCCGCGGCGGACAGACCCTTCGACTACGCTCAGGGCAGGCTCTGGGGCACCCAGCATCATGCTCTACGCATCACCGCGAGCGTCCTTTGCTCGAACGATGGGTGCAGCGCCGACGGATGAATCCGCCTCACTATTGCTCCCAGAGTTGGTTGGTGCCGCCGTTGCAATTCCATTGATCGATCTCAGCGCCGGATGATGTTGACGCGCCGATGACATCCAGGCACATTCCGCTATTCACGTTAACGACGTTGTAGTAGCCGTGTCCATTGCTGCTGAATTTCCACTGCTGGTTTGTGCCGCCATTCTTGACCCAGTCGATGATTTCGGCGCCGGCGGACTTTGAAGCGCCGTCGTCGTCCGCAACGTAGCCTGTGGCTTCGTTGGTGATGTAGTAGCCGCTGCCTTCGGCTGTAACCTCCCACTCCTGCTCCGTGCTGCCGGTGCAGGTCTGCTGTTCCAGTTGCGTCCCCTCCGTTGTGTTCACGGCGCTCAGGCACATTCCGCTGTTCTGGGCGATGATTTCTGAGTAGGACCCGGTCGTGGGCGTGGTATAAGTCACCGACCATTCGCCGGTGGACGTACTTAACGCCCAGTTGTCGTAGTAACTCATGGAGACCGTGTCGCCGGAGATGGTCAGCGGAAGCCAGACATAGGTCGAATCCGTTATATCGCTGGAATTCCAACGGTCGCCCATGTACATATAGGTGGTGCCGCTGGTGCCGGTCACAGGCACTACATAAGTCGATTGCGAGTCATACGTGTCTGAACCCGCGACGGCAAAATCGACAGGTGTAGACCAGGGCCCGCTGATGGACGTCGCATAGGAATACACATCGTCATTCGGGCTCCAGCCTGTCTCGTGTGACATGAGGAGAAAGTAGTATCCATTGGCCTTGAACATCGCCGGAGCCTCGTAGTCGCCCCATGTCGACACCCCATCGACGATGCTGACCGGAGACAGATAGTCGGAAGACATCTGATAGACGATGATGCCGTTGTCGTAGTTTGCGCTGAGGAGATACGCTGTTCCGTCCGTATCTTGGAAGCTTCCGATATCGAAGCTTTCATTGCCCAGCGGCTGCGAAGAACCCAGATAGGTGTAAGTTCCGCAAACACTGGAACTGGTGGCGTAGCCGACGGCATCGCCATTCCAGATGTGCAACCACATGACATAAGTGTTGGTTGAGGAGTTGTACAGCACCTTTGGCCGCTCTACCAAGTCGCTAGAGGCCAAGTCGCCCGACGACTGCACGGGCAAAACATCGGCGACGAAGGTCCAATTGGTCAGATTGGTGGACGAGTAACAGTTGATACCCGCCATTTCGCCGCCGCTGGTATCGACTTCGCCGATCCAATAATAGGTGCTGCCTACCTTGAGTATTTGTCCGCCGTGGGCGGTGATCAAGCTCCCATTGGTGGCATCCCAGGTAGTTCCTGAATAGATCTGCGCCTGGGCAGTGAAAGAACAAAGGGTTATAGTCAAAAGCGCCAGGAAGAGAACGCGGGTCTGACGACAAATGGTGTAATACTTGCGCATACGAGCCCCTTTCACATTGATTTCGGTTTAGGAAGGCCCGTGCCTGTTGACGCAGGAGTCGCCGCGTCGAGAACAGCTTGGGCTTCTTTGCGGTTAAAGGTTTACGAAATCAGCCGATTCCGAGTCTGCTGCCGCATCGAAGATAGGGGAGAAGTGTTTTTCTGTATTCAATGTAACCGCTTACATTTATCTCGGGGGCGGACTGCTCTTCACGGAACATTCTGAAGAGAAAAACGCTCAAACACAGCGATTTCCACCCGTCACGGGCCCTGTTACAGCGATTCCCCACTATGAATACGGTTACATGGCGACCCCACTCTAGGCGCATCCTGTGAAATTTGTCAAGCTATTTGTTTGCGGGGTAGTGGGTCAGTTTGCGTGAAACCGTCCCTCAGGGGCTAAAGCCCGCACGCATTTTGATCTGTTTACGTCATGGCTAAAGCCATGCCCCTTCAAACTAACCCACTACCGTTTGCGGCGCGTTGGGTAGCTTTCAGATCTTTAGAGTCCCCGCTAGTGTGGTGAGTCAGAAGTTCATAACATAAGTCGAAGTCCCGAACCGCAGATCCTTCGACTCCGTCCGCCGCGGCGGACTCCGCTCAGGATGACAGCGGCAATTATGTTGCGGATTTAAGACTCAGGACACTAGGGGATCGTTAAACCCCTCGCCGGGTGCCGGGTGCCCCAGAGCCTGCCCTGAGCGTAGTCGAAGGGTCTTCCGCCGTGGTGGACCGAGGCGGGAGACCTGGGAAAGCACGAATCACAGCATTTTATTGTCTACGCTGCTCAGCACAGTATCCGCCGCAGCCCGGCTCCAGCCGATGCGCAGATCCTTCACGCCGTGCAGGGCGAAGGAGCCGTCTGCGCCGCGCGCCGCGGTGACGGCGAAGAAGTCGGCGCGCTCTACATCCGTCAAGTAAAAGGCGGGCCGCGCGTCGGGCGCTGCAGTGGCAATCTCCACGTGGCTCATCTCGAGATTCCTCATGTGGCGCAGGAAGAAGCCCGTTGCGGGGATCGGCCCGAACCGGCTCGGATCGGGATAAGCGTCCACAATCTCCGGCACTTGGATCTTTGCATCATCAGCCGTGCCGCCGCCCGCCTGTTCGACGTAGATGTTCGAGAGTTTCACGTCCTCGATCGGGTAGCCGGGAATTCCTGACAAGATGGACCCGCGCTGCGCCGCGTTGTAGCAGGCGATATTGCTGATCATCACGCGCTTCAGGGTTCCCACCTTTGTGCTCTCCTTGGGCCCGCGCAGCCGCGCGTTGAGCCGCAGAAAGAACGGTCCCGTCATCAGATCGCGCATGGTGATGTTGGTGATGGTGCAATCTTCCAGCAGTGCGCCATCCGATGACTCGAGCGCGAATCCCTCGCAGCCTTCAAATACGCAGTTCGATACGGTGGTGTTGATGAATCCACCATTCGACTCGGTGCCGTACTTGATGCGCCCGTTGTGCGGCACGTGCACGCCGGAATCGAACTTCTTGAACGTGCCGTCGAGGACGGTGCCCAGTTGATAGCAGCCGGCGACCCAGCAGTTGGTGATGGTCATATTGCGCGTGGCGCGCGCGTAGCCGAGCGCGTAGCTTGACTTGGGACAGATGCCGTCATCCCAAGGCGAGTTGACGAAGCAGTTGGAGACGCGCACATTCTGGCAGCAGTCGATGTCCATGCCGTCGCGGTCGGTGTCGATGGTGAGATTATCGATCGTCAGGTTGTCCACGCCGGTGAGCAGCAGGCCGAAGTGGCCGCCCTTGAGGATGGAAAAATCGCGCAGCAGAACATTGTGGCAGTTCTTGAGCGCGATAGCCTTGTTGCCCACGCCGGCCTGTTCGGCGATGAACACCGGTCCGATAGCCGAGCCCCGCGTTCCGCGCGAAAGTCCTTTGCCCCAGATCAGCCCCGAACCGGTGATGCTGAAGTCGTGAATGTCTTCGCCCCAGATGAGCGAGTTGTGCCAGTGATTGTGACCGTAGTCCTGGTAGTCCTCCCAGGGGGTGTTGGGCTCCGCCGCGTCGTACGTACCGCCGTTGTAGCCGGTGGACTGACCTGGTTGCGGCGAATCGGCGGCAAGAATCGTCGCGCCCTGTTCGAGATGCAGATGCACGTTGCTCTTCAAATGAATTGAAAAGCAGAGATACGTTCCCGCAGGAAACAATACCAAGCCGCCGCCCACGGCCGCAGCCGCGTCAATGGCGCGATTCACCGCCGGCGTGTCGATCGTCTTGCCGTCGCCCGCAGCGCCGTATGCGCGCACGTCGAAGACGCCGGCAGTAGCTGCGGAGGCTTTGCCCTTGTGCGTCGCCGCATTCAAAGAGAGGGCAGGAAGCACGGCTCCCATGGAACCCAGGCTGCCGGCGCGCAGAATCGCTCGGCGCATGGAATCGAAGTTTTGCATGATGAATCCTTTTGGGTGGTTGTGTGGTCAGACCAGTATTCAATCGAGATGAAAGACTTCTTCAAGCGGGATCATATTATCATCCGCGGCTCCTCTTCCGAGCGATTCGAAGAAAGGAACCATCTCCGCCTGCCAGCGCGCGTTCACCGGGTGCTCTTTCATCGCGGCGCAGCACTTCTCGAAGTTCTCGGCTTCGAGGTAGCCGACCAGCAATCCATTGGGGCGCAGAAACAGGGAATAGTTATGCCAGCCTGTCTCGCGCAGCGCGGCCAGCATCTCCGGCCACACTGCTGCGTGTCGAACCTTGTACTCTTCAACCTTTTCTTCACGGACTTTCAGCAAAAAACAGATGCGTTTCATGTTGCCTTTCTGTATTTCAGCCGGAGTTGATCTTATCGAAGCAAGGACGTAAATGGATGCACGTAGGCCATCAGGTAAACGAAGAGGCCCACGAGCATGGCCAGTGCCAGGCTGTGCAGAAAAACGAAGCGCAGGATCGTTCCTTCCTGGCCGTAGGTCTGCGTGGCCGTGCTCGCGACAACGATGCTGGGTGCGGCGATCATCTTGCCCATCACGCCGCCCGCGGAGTTGGCTGAGGCCATGAGCACCGGCTGCACACCGATCTGCTGCGCCGTCATGGTCTGCAGGCTGCCGAAGAGCACATTGGCCGATGTATCGGAACCCGTGCTGGCCGTGCCCAGCCATCCGATCAGCGTGCCGAAGAAGGGATAGAGAGCGCCCGTCCGCGCAAAGGCCAAACCCAGCGTGGCATCCAGACCGCAGTAGCGCGTGACGTAGCCGATGGCCAGCATGGCGGCGATGGTCACGATGGTAAAACGGAGATGGACGAGCGTCTTTCCAAACGCCACGGCCAGCGTAGCCGGGCCAAGGCCCATGAGCAACCCGGCGAGCACCGAAGCGGCCAGAATGCCGGTGCCGGTGGCTGTAGCCCAGTTGAGTGTGAAGATCGCAGTCTCAGCCGTGGGCTTCAGGACCACTGGTGGCACGCGGAAGACAAAGTTGTGCAAGCCGGTCACGGTGGCTTTGACGGTGGTCAGGCCATCGAGCCATTTGGAGAATGCCGGGTACCCCCAGACAAAGACGATCAAGCTCAAGACCAGCCAGGGCAGCCAGGCTTTGAAGATCTTCTCTGCGCTGTGGTCGAAACGCTCTCGGCTCTGCCCGGTGACGTCGCTGCCCGTTGCGTTCAGCACACGTTTGGGCTGCCAGAAGCGGAGAAAGGCAATCAGCGCAACAATCGTAGAGGTCGCCGCGACGATATCCGCGAGCGATGGCCCCATGTGTGCGGCCATCAGGTATTGCATCACGGCAAATGTGCAGCCGGAGAGGAGAATCGCCGGCCAGACCTCGAACATGCCGCGCAGCCCTGCGTAAGCTCCGATGAGCCAGAACGGGACGAGAACGCAGAAGGGAACCAGAATCACGGAGATGAGGCGCGAAAGCGTCAGCGTGTCCAGCCCTGTAACGCCATGCAGTGCGACAATGGGCGTGCCGAGAGCGCCAAAGGCCACCGGCGCCGTGTTGGCCAGCAGCGTGAGGCTCGCGGCCTGCAGTGGCCGAAAGCCGAGGCTGATCAGGATCGCTCCGCATACCGCGACCGGTGTGCCGAACCCCGATGTGCCTTCAAAAAACGCACCCAGCGCGAAGGCGATCAGAAGAAGTTGCAGGCGGCTATCTTCTGTGATGTTGGTTAGGCTTTGCTGCAGCGTCACAAACCTGCCGGTTCTCACCGTCAGATCGTAGAGAAAGATGATCGGTACGATGATCCAGCAGATGGGAAAGAGGCCGTAGCCCGCGCCATAGGCAGCGGAGGTGAGAGCGAGCCGTACCGGCATGTGAAAGACCGCAGTTGCTACGATCAACGCGGTGAGCAGGCCGGCAATTGCCGCGACGTGCGCCTTGAGGCGCAGAACGGCCATTGCTCCTAGCAGCACCACGATCGGCAACGCAGCAATGGCCGTCGAGAGCCACCAGCATCCGGTCGGATCATACCCTTGCGCCCATTTGCCCGCGACCGGATTCGTCTTGAAGAGAGCAATGACTCCGAAAATAACGATAAGAATGCCTGCGGTAAAAAGGGCGAAAGAGGACGCGGATTCCTGCTTGTAGGCCGGTGCGCGTCGAGAACGGCGGTCGGAAGCCGGGTGCGTTTCCATCAAGACCTCGCCAGGGCAAACGAGCCGACTATACCAGACGGGTAGCAGTAGCTGTCGAGGTTGCGGGGCGAGTGGTTCGCGCAGTGCAGAAACGTGCGGTCCGCTCCTTCGGGTTAGTATGGGAACTGCGCAGGGGCAGGAAAGCGAATGTGCGAAACGATGAATGACCAAAACCCGCGCGCAGGCGGGCTGAATAAACTCTGGCCGGATGCGTACACTGCGCTGAAAGATATTGTGCGCGATGGAATGCTGCTGGCCATCGGCGGCTTTGGGTTGTGCGGTATTCCAGAAGCCCTGATTCTCGCCTTGCGCCAAACCGGCATTCGTAACCTGACCGTTGCCAGCAACAACGCAGGCGTGGATGGCTGGGGTCTTGGACTTCTGCTTGAGACCCATCAGATCAAAAAAATGATCGCAAGTTATGTGGGCGAAAATGCCGAGTTCGAGCGGCAATATCTCGCCGGCGAACTCGACGTCGAGTTCTGCCCGCAAGGCACGCTCGCGGAGCGCATGAGAGCCGGCGGCGCGGGTATTCCCGGCTTTTATACGCGCACCGGTGTAGGTACGCTCGTGGCCGAGGGCAAAGACCACAAGGAATTCGACGGCGTGACCTACATCCTGGAGCGCGGCATCCGCGCGGACGTGGCTCTCGTGAAAGCCTTGAAGGCTGATACGCACGGCAATCTCATCTACCGCCGGACCGCGCGCAACTTCAATCCACCTGCGGCCACGTGTGGCAAGATCACGGTCGCCGAGGCGGAGATTGTCGTGGAGGCAGGGGAACTCGATCCCGATGAGATTCACACGCCGGGCATCTTTGTCCACCGGCTGGTGCACAATCCCCATCCGGAAAAGCGGATCGAAAAGAAAACGATTCGTGAGGGATAAGGCAATGGGCTGGACTCGTGATCAGATGGCGGCGCGCGCAGCGAAGGAACTGCGCGAAGGCTTCTACGTGAATCTCGGCATTGGCATTCCTACGTTGGTGGCAAATCACATTCCAGTGGAAATGACCGTGACACTGCAATCGGAAAACGGACTGCTCGGCATGGGGCCGTTCCCCCGCGAATCCGAAGTGGATGCCGATCTGATCAACGCGGGCAAAGAGACGGTCACGCTTATTCCAGGTGCAGCGACGTTTTCAAGCGCCGACTCCTTCGCAATGATCCGCGGCGGGCATATCGATCTTGCCATTCTGGGCGCGATGCAGGTCTCCGAGCGCGGCGACCTGGCCAACTGGATGATTCCGGGCAAGCGCGTGAAAGGAATGGGTGGGGCGATGGACCTTGTCTCCGGCGTGCGGCGCGTCATTGCCGTCATGGAGCACACGACGCCTGCGGGCGAGGCCAAGCTGCTGCGCACGTGCACGCTGCCGCTCACAGGAACCGGTGTGGTGCATCGCGTTATCACCGATCTCTGCGTGCTCGACGTTACGCCCACCGGATTTGCGGTGATCGAGTTGGCGGAGGGTGTCGCGCATGAGGAGGTCGAACAGCGCACCGAAGCGCCGGTGCGCTTTGCCTTAGAGCAATTCCCGAATGAAGGTTGACTTTCTAAAGTCGTGTGTAGGGTGGCGTCCGCCACGGCGGACGCCACTTGACGGGCGTGCTTTCGGACTGCACCCATTCGGGAACTGCTAGAACACCCTGATTGGATCCGGTGAAGGTCAACGGTTCCACACTGGCTTGCGTTTTTCTAAAAATGCAGCCACGCCTTCGCGAAAATCTGCCGTATTACGAGCCTGTGCATTGGCCTCAATGGCTGCAACGATCGCAGCATCGAGCCAGGTCCGATGCTGATCGGTCATCAGCCGCTTGGTGGCCGCAAGCGATTGCGGGCTGTTGGCGAGCAGAATTTCGGCAAGCGATTGCACGCGCAATGCAAGGTTTTCTCGCGGCACAATCTCGTTGACCAGGCCAAGCCGCAAAGCCTCTTCGGCATCGAAGATGCGTCCCGTTAGCAAGAGATCGCGGCTCCGCTTGTCGCCGAGTTGCAATGCCAGATAGGCTGAGACGAGCGCCGGCACAAAACCGATCCTCACTTCGGTAAAGCCAAACCTCGCGACCGGCGTAGCGAGAGTAAAGTCGCAGATCAGCGCCAATCCTGAGCCGCCGGCAATGGCTGCGCCATGCACTGCGGCAATCGTCGGCATGGGCAGCTCATACAAGGCAAGAAAGAGCCGCGCGATGCGTTCCGCTTCTGCCCGATGATCGGAGCTTGTTGTGTCTTGCGTTTTATCAAGAGCCGACAGGTCGAGACCGGCGCAGAATGCATCGCCTGCGCCCGCAAGCACCAGAACCCGGCAACTGCTCGCCGCAGTTTCTTCGAAAGCAGAGAGCAGTTCCGTCTGCATCGCGGGCGTCATGGCGTTGCGCCGCTCGGGCCGATGCAACGTGATAGTCCGAATGGGGCCGTCGTCCGCAACCTGGATCGTCGTGTAATCCAATCTCCCTCCATCTCGAGCTTGCTAGGTCTCTGACCGCTGGATTTTTGCACCGTCCCTGGGTGCCCCATCCAAGCTCTGCTTGGGCGGAGTAGAATCTCAACTCTGCGCAGCCGTGGGTGCGCACAACCCTTGCGATCAGAGACCCTGGTGTGCCGCAACGCCAGCCCCAGCCGCAATCTCCGCGCTGGCGCGCAGCAGGTCGTCGAGCGGCGCCAGTAGGGGCAAGGCAGCGCCGCATCGAATCAACTCGGCAATCAAAATCTCCGTTGGAATATTGCCCACAAGCGCATCTTGCGCAAAAGGACATCCGCCGAGGCCGCCAATCGCGGCATCAAACCGACGGCATCCGGCCTCGAACGCTGCGCGAATATGCGCCGCGGCGCGCTCGCGGCGCGCATGCAGATGTACGCCGATCTCGATCTCCGGATGTTCGGCAAGAACCGCCGCCAAAGTCTCCGCGATCTGCTCAGGCGTTGCCAGTCCCACCGTATCCGCGAGCGAGATTTGCCGTGCGCCATATTCGATGAGCGCATTGCAGGCATCCATCACTGCTTCCATGCTCCACGCGTCGCCATAAGGGTTCCCGAAGGCCATCGAGATGTATGCGACCGTTGACAACCCTGCATCCTGAGCCAAAGCTGCAATTGCGCGCAACATATCAAGGGCTTCTTCGCGTGTTTGATGCTGGTTGCGGCGAAGAAACTCAGATGAGACAGAATAGGGAAATCCCAGTGTGCGCACGGCTCCGCTGCGCATTGCGCGCTCCGCACCCTTCGCGTTCACCACAATCCCGATGATCTCCACATCTTCCGGCGGCGTCAGCAACTCGAGCACACGCTCGGAGTCCGCCATCTGCGGAACCGCCACAGGCGAGACAAAGCTCACCGCGTCAATGGAGGCGAAACCGGCATTGATGAGCTTGCGCAGATAAGCCGCCTTCGCCTCAGAGGTGATCTGTGCCGGCAAACCCTGCCATGCATCGCGCGGGCATTCGACGATTTTGACAGGATCGCCCATATGAATCAGCTTTAGCTCTCGGCCTTCAGCTTATCCTCTCGACGGATACACCTTGAGGATTTCCCGTGCAATCACCATGCGCTGAATCTCGCTGGTGCCCTCACCGATGGTGCACAGCTTCACGTCACGGTAGAACTTCTCCGCCGGATAGTCCTTGATGAAGCCGTAACCGCCAAATAGCTGCACCGCGTCATTGCAGATGCGCACGGCCACCTCGCTCGCAAACAATTTGGCCATGGACGATTCGCGCGTTACCTTGCGGCCTGCATCCTTCAACACGGCGGCGCGTTGCGTGAGCAACCGTGCCGCATCCAGCTCTGTGGCCAGATCAGCCAGTTTCCATTGGATGCCCTGAAACTCTGCAATGGCCTTGCCGAATTGCCTGCGCTCCTTCACATATTTCAAAGCCGCATCCAGCGCGCCGCGCCCAATGCCCAGCGCCAGCGCCGCGATAGAGATTCGCCCCCCATCGAGGACGCGCATCGCATCAATGAATCCCTCCCCTTCCGCGCCAAGCAGATTTTCTTGAGGGATCTCGCAATCCTCAAAGATCAATTCACTGGTGTCGCTTGCCCGCAGGCCGAGCTTGTTTTCTTTTTTGCCGGCACGGAATCCCTTCGTGCCTTTTTCCACGATGAAGGCGGACAATCCGTGCGTGCCCTTGCTCTTATCCGTTACCGCAATGACGACAATCACGTCAGCATAGTGCCCATTGGTAATGAAGGTCTTGTTTCCATTGAGCACGTAACGGTCGTTCTTCTTCTCCGCAGTGGTGCGCGCGTTGCTTGCATCCGATCCTGAGCCCGGCTCGGTCAATCCCCACGCCGCAAGCCATTCGCCGCTTGCCAGCGACGGAACGTATTTGCGTCTCTGCGCCTCGTTGCCAGCCAGGAAGATATGATTTGTGCCGAGCGAATTGTGCGCGGCAAGAGTGAGCCCGATCGACCCATCGACTGCCGAGAGTTCCTCAATCGCCAGCACATAATCCACGTAGCCCAATCCGGCGCCGCCGTACTCCTGCGGAATGATTACACCGAGCAGGCCCATTGCTCCAAGTTTTTTCACAACTGCGAGAGGGAACTCGCTCGCCTCGTCCCAGGCAAGTGAGTTAGGCGCGATCTCGCGCGCCGCAAACTCGCGAATCTCCCGCCGCAGATGCTCCTGATCTTCAGTCAGCACGAACGGGTACAACGTCTCTGCCGGTTCCAGTTCCACTTTCATAGTTCAGGTTTCCTCCTTGCGGAAATTGGCCGCCCGTCCTGTCAACTGCCCGTTCTGTCAATTGTTAGATAAGATGCTTTGGCCCTTAAGCAAATCTTCCGCGTTGAAAAACAAAACCGACCTCAGGTCTGCAGAACTCCGGGATTAAAACGCGGAGTTTCGGGATTCAACGCGCAGGCTTCGAGCGCTGCAATCAGCACCTCGCGCGTCTTGGCGGGATCGATGATCGCATCAATCCAAAGCCTCGCCGCGCCATAGCGTGGATCGGCCTGCGCGTCATAGTCGGCGCGAATCTCATCCTCGATCGCCTTTCGCTCCGCCTCTGACAGCACTTTTCCGTTGCGCTCCATCTGCCGGGCGCGCACTTCGGCCAATGTCGCCGCTGCGGAAGCGCCACTCATCACCGCATAGCGTGCCGTGGGCCAGGCAAACAGAAATCGCGGATCGTACGCCTTGCCGCACATCGCGTAGTGCCCGGCGCCGAAGCTTCCGCCGATGATCACGGCGATCTTCGGCACTACGCTCGTGCTCACTGCCGACACCATCTTCGCACCCGCGCGGATAATCCCCGACCACTCGGCATCCTTGCCCACCATGAACCCGTTCACGTCATGCAGAAAGATCAGCGGCACGAGGTTCTGATTGCAGTCCATGATGAAGCGCGCCGCCTTTTGCGCACCCTCCGTGTAGATCACGCCACCCACTTCGATGCGCGTTGCGCCCGCTGCCGGCCCCACCGCAACCTTATCGGTCTGGTTGGTCTTCTGGTTCGCAACAATACCCACGGCGTGGCCGCCGATCCACGCATAGCCGCACAACACCGTGCGGCCAAACTCTTCCTTGTACTCGTCGAACTCGCTGCGGTCGGCAATCCGGGCGATTACCTCGCGCATATCGTAGACGTTGCTCGCGCCCGGCGCAGGGCTCAGCAATCCGTATACATCTTCGGCGGCAAATCGCGGCGCATCCCGCTCCGGATCAAATGCGCGCCGGCGAAAGACCTCTGGCGCCGAACGCTCTCCTATCTTCTCCACGAGTGACCGCAAGCGCGCCAGGCAGAGGTGATCATTCGGTTCCTTGAAGTCGACGGTGCCCGAGATTTCCGCGTGCATCGCCGCGCCGCCCAGCTCCTCGGGATCCGTCTTTTGCCCAATAGCCGCCTGCACCAGCGATGGCCCGGCCAGGAAAAGTCCAGACCCCTCGGTCATCAATACCGTATCGGTCATCACCGGCAGATACGCGCCGCCGGCTACGCACATGCCCATGATGGCTGTGATCTGCGGAATGCCCAGCGAACTCATCACGGCATTGTTGCGGAAGATGCGGCCGAAATCGTCGGTATCGGGAAACACATCTTCCTGCAGCGGCAGAAAGACGCCCGCTGAATCGACGAGGTAGAGCGTCGGGATTCGGTTCTCCATGGCGACGGTCTGCGCGCGCAGCACCTTCTTGGCGGTCATCGGAAAAAAGGCGCCGGCCTTGACCGTTGCATCGTTAGCCACGATCATGCAGAGCCTTCCGCTCACGCGGCCCAGCCCGGTGACCACGCCCGCACAGGGAGCGCCGCCGAACTCGGCGTACATTCCATACGCCGCCCATAAGCCGAGCTCGAAGAGCTCCGTTCCTTCATCGAGCAGCAGATTCAGCCGTTCCCTTACCGTGAGCCGGCCTTTGGCGTGCTGCGTCTCCGCGGCCTTCGCGCCGCCGCCCAGGCGGATCGTCCCCTCCTCTGCCTGCAGCGTAGCCATCAGGCTGAGCGCGGCCTCGCGATTGGTTTTCACGCGAGGAGATTGCGGATCAAGGGTAGACCGTAATCGATTGTCGAATTTGAGATCCGCTGCCGGATGATTTGCCATGTTATTTGCAAGCCGCTATCGATTCTCTCTATGCGCCATCCTAACCTGAAAATACTCGAACTCCGCTTCTATCCATTAAAAGACGTGCTGACAATGGTACCAGTGCACTCGCCGAAGCCGATTCTGGGCCAGCCGGGCTTCCAGCAATAGGCGCGAAACCTCACCCGGTCGCTGTCCTGAAGGAACGTGCGCAGCTCGCCATTGGGAAGGCGGATGGGCTCGGTGTTGTTTCTTTTCTCCAGCAGACATCCTTCCGATCCCGCTTCAGGTCCGGAAATGGTCCCCGTGGCCAGCAGGTCGCCGGGCTGCAGATTGCAGCCGTTGCTGGCGTGGTGGGTGACCAGTTGCGCAAGGGTCCAGAAAAGGTTGCGGAGATTGCCTTGGCTCAGCAGCATGGGCGCGACGCCCGCCTGCCGCATCTGCCCGGATTCGAGATGCACCTCCAGCATGAGATCGATGCCGGCTCGATCCGAATCGGGGTGATTGAGATAGGGAAGCGGCGCCGGATCGCTCGCGGGGCGCTCGTAAGCGGGAACGCGAAACGGAGCCAGCGCCTCCAGCGGAACGACCCATGGAGAGATTGTGGTGGCAAAACTCTTTGCCAGGAACGGGCCGAGCGGCTGATATTCCCAGGATTGAATGTCCCGCGCCGACCAGTCGTTGACCAGGCACAACCCGAAGATATGCTTCTCCGCCTCGGCGATGGGAATGCTTTGTCCTAGCGCGTTGCCAGAGCCGATGAAAATTCCCATCTCCAATTCGTAGTCCAGGGACTGCGAAGGTCCGAAGTGAGGCTCGGTTCCCTGCGGCTTGGTCTGTCCGCAGGGCCTGCGGATCTCCGTGCCGCTTACTACAATCGAAGACGAGCGGCCGTGATAACCGATGGGTACATATTTGTAATTTGGCAGCAGGGGATTGTCAGGACGAAAGAGCTTCCCGACCCGCGTGGCGTGATGGATGGAGGCGTAGAAGTCCGTGTAGTCGCCGATGCGCGCCGGAAGCTGCATCGTCACGTCGCTCATGGGAACAAGCAGCGGCTCTGCACACCCCCTTTCTCGGCTCTCGACTTGTTCGCCAAGAAGTGAGGCAACGCGGGAACGCAGTGCGGGCCATGCAGCCGGGCCAAGGGACATCAGCACATTGAGTGCTTCGGCGCGGCAGGATGAGAGGATTGCCTCAGGCAAATCAGCAAGCAGACCGCACTCTACGCAGCCGCGAAGATTGAGAATCCGGTCGCCGATCGCTACGCCAATGCAGCTTTCGCCGTTCTGCCGAAAGACCCCGTAAGGCAGGTTTTGAATGGGAAAGTCCGATTCAGGATCGTTGGCGGAGGAGATCCAGCTTTTCAAGATCATCCGAGCCCCCTCCGCTCTCCGGTCCCTACCGCTTCGAGAATTCCGCGTGCATGTCGGCCGCGGCGAAGCGTTTCTTCAATCCCTGCCAGCATTCAAAGTATTCATGCTGCAGGATTCGCGTATGCATCGCAAACTCGGTGGGCCGGATGGCAAGCTGGGTCTCGAACATGAACGCGAGCGTGTTCGCAAGATACTGCGGTCGCAAATCGGTGCTGCTCGCGCGCTCAAAGGTCTCGGCGTCCGGTCCATGGCCGGCCATGCAGTTGTGCAGGCTTGCGCCGCCAGGCAAAAATCCCTCGGCCTTGGCGTCGTAAGCGCCGAAGACCAGGCCCATGAATTCATTCATCAGGTTGCGATGGAACCACGGCGGCCTGAAGCTGTGCTCGGCGACAAGCCAGCGCGGAGGAAAGATGGCGAAGTCGCAGTTGGCGGTTCCGGGAAGGGCCGACGGCGCACTGAGAACGGTATAAATCGAAGGATCGGGGTGGTCGAAGGAGACCGTGTTGATGCAGTTGAACCGCGCCAGGTCGTACTTATACGGCGCGTAGTTGCCGTGCCAGGCCACCACATCGAGAGGAGAATGGTCGATGGGCGCTTGCCAGAGACGCCCGAGAAATTTGTTCACAACGCGGAACTCGCCCTCGCGGTCTTCAAAGGCGGCGACCGGCGTCTCAAAATCGCGCGGATTGGCGAGCCCGTTCGCGCCGATCGGACCAAGCTCGGGAAGGCGGAAGAATGGACCGTAGTTCTCACAGATATAGCCGCGCGCCTGCGCGTCGAGCAATACCACGCGGAACTTCATGCCGCGCGGAATCACGCAGATTTCGCCCGGCGCTGCGTCGAGAATTCCCAGCTCGGTGTGGAGGCGTAATGTTCCCAATTGTGGAACGATGAGCAGTTCCCCATCGGCATTCGAAAAGAAGCGGTCGTGCATCGGCGTGTTCGCGCCGTAGAGATGGATCGCAACGCCGGTCTGCATAGCCGGGTCGCCGCTTCCTCCCATGGTGATGATGCCATCGAGAAAATCCGTTTCTTTTTCCGGCAGGGGCAGCGGGTCCCAGCGCAGTTGATTGGGCGTCGTCGGCGTCTCCATGAACGGCCCGCTGCGCATGAGACCCATGGACATCTCTTCATAAGGCCGGTGCGTGACCGAGGGGCGGATGCGGTAGGTCCATGTGCGGCGGTTCACCGCTCGCGGTGCAGTGAACGGGGTGCCGCTGAACTGCTCGGTGTAGAGGCCGAGAGGATGCAACTGCGGCGCATTCTGCCCGGCGGGCAGCGCTCCGGTTACCGCTTCCGTCGCAAATTCATTGCCGAAGCCGGATTGATACCTGATCTCTGCATTCATCTCCTCATTCATCGCTCGCTCCCTTCACAATCGCCCCATTACAATCGCTGGTGGATCGCTCGCCGTTCCGCTTCGTGCATTGCCTCGTAAATCTGGT
>JASHQE010000252.1 GCA_030037705.1 Acidobacteriaceae bacterium
GAAACTGAAGGATGCGTCTCTCTCGCCAGACGCTATTTTCTCCATTTCAGTTGTGACGCAGATTGACGGAAAAAGGTCACTTACGGCAAAACCAGGGTTACTGTTTGCTGTTGAATTGATTCTGGGTTACCGCTCCCTGCTTGGCCGCATCGACTTGAGCGCTGTCGCTTCGAGATATATCCCCCCCCGGTTTTGCTCTAAGGAAGGTCTGAATAAGGGGTGATTTTCCGTGGGTATGGCTAGAGCGTATCGACATATAGCCTGATAACCTATGGGCAAAATGAGCGAGTTTTCCATTGAATTCGTGAAGCACGAAGCGAACCGCGGATGTTTCGACTCTCCGCCGCGGCGGACCGCAGCGGACTTCGCTCAACATGACAGTGCTTGATTTATTTTTCAGCAACTTAGAGTTGGTCTATATGCCGATACAGCCTAGTTCAGCTCCCGGACCCAGATGTTTCTGAAGCTGATGGGCTCACTCTTATCGCCATGGGCCTGCAGTTTGATGGGGGCGGTGTCGTACTTTTTATAGAACGGCTGACCGATATACAGGGTCTGTCCTTTCAAGGCGAAGTGGTTTTGCACCAGTACGCCGTTGAAGAAGACCGTCACGTACGCAGGCGTTTTAAGCGAGCCGTCGTCGTTGAACCGCGGGGCGATCCATACTACGTCATAGGTCTGCCACTCGCCTGGCCTGCGGCCCGGGTTTACGAGCGGTGGGCTTTGCTTGTAGATGCTGCCAGCCTGGCCGTTGACGTAGGTGGGGTTGTGGTAGGAATCGAGAACCTGCAGCTCATAGCCGTCGTCGCCCGGTCCTGTGGAAGCGAGAAAGACACCGCTGTTGCCGCGGGCCTGCCCGCTGCCCGTAACGTTCTCAGGGATTCTCCACTCGATGTGGAGCTGATAATCCTTAAATCTCCGCTTGGTTTCGATGTTGCCGACACCGGGCGCTTTAACGACCGTGAGAATCCCATCATGCACATTCCATTGGGCCGGAGTATGGTCCTGGGCCGAGACCCACTCGTCGAGATTTTTACCATCGAAGAGGATAATTGCGTCGGAAGGAGGTTCTGCGTCTGTCGCGCCGGGCGTGACAATCTTGGGTACGGGCTGCCAGACTTCTGTGTCTTCGGGCTTGGGTTGCGCCGCCTGTTGCGAGAAGGTCGAGCCAATGGAAAGAAGTACGATTTGCACGAGCAGAGACGCAGATTGAAGAGAGCCCCATCGCATGGGTTGCATCCTTTCCGCACCTTTGTACACCAAAGCCAAGCTTGAAAGAGCAGGAAAATTCTTTGCCTATTTCGAAACGACAGGAGATTTAGGACGAAGCTGCCCCTCAAGGAAGCGAGTGATGAGGCCAATAGGGAAAAAGCGCACGAGAAATGCTGTGAGCCGGCCCTGGAAATGGGGAATGATGGTGCGCTGTCCGCGCGCCAAGGCGTCAATGCCAAGCCTTGCGACTTCCTCCGTTGGCTGAACGCCGCGTTCCCTGAAGATGCCCGCGCCGGCCACGTCAAAGAATTCGCTCTCCGTGGGTCCGGGACAAAGCGCTGTCACATTGATGCCGTACTGCGCCACTTCCGCAGCGAGGCCGAGCGCGAAAAACCGGTCGAAGACCTTTGTGGCTGCGTAGGTGGTGCTGTAGGGGATGGGCTGAAAGCTGGCCGTGGATGCAACGATTAGCACCCAGCCGCGCCGGCGTTCCACCATGCGCGGGACAAAAAGACGCGAGAGCCGCACAACCGCCTCACAGTTGACGCGCACCTGGCTCAGCTCCTGCTCTTCAGGATTCATATGGAACGCACCATATTGGCCAAGGCCGGCGTTGTTGACGAGGATATCGATGGAAAGATCCGCGCCTTCGGTGGCCGCAAAGATTTGCTGCGGCGCGGCGGGATCGTTCAGGTCGGCGACGACGATGCGAGTCTCCGTGCCCTTTGCTCCGAGTTCTGCGGCCAACGACTCAAGCCGGTCGCGCCGCCGCGCGGTAAGAATGAGTTTTGCGCCGCGCGCCGAGAGATCGCGCGCCAACGCCGCGCCGATACCGGAGCTGGCGCCCGTAATCAGCGCCCACTTGCCTTGAAAATCGCTCACGCCAGCCATAGGGGTTTCCGTCCATTCGAAATCATCCTACTGGATGAGCAGCTTGAAGGCGTGCGTCCACTGGTTGTGCAGAAAGCCAGGAATGCACCATAACATGCAGAGCGGCTCGATGGCGCGGGCTGCCTCGGCGCCGGCCAGGCGCAGCGCCTCAGCCGCGGCATTGCCTTTGACAGTCAGGATCAACAACTCGCCGAAGATCGCGGCATCGGCAAATGTGCCTGTAGATACTTTTGGATTTTGCGATGCCCATTCAGCAAGCTTCTCCGGTGACCGGCTACCCATCTTTATTTCATAACCATGTTTCTCCAAGCCAGCGGCCGGTGTCTGCGCCACCGTGCCCGAGCCGAGAACTCCGATTTTCATTACGGCCCCTCCTAACTGGAGACAGACTCCCACACAGCGAAAAGAATTCAATTCAATTAAAATTTTCCCTCTTCTTTGCAATAGGCGCCGTTCGTCTTTTGGTTCCGGAAGTCTTCTGCCGGGCGGATCGTTGATTCTTCTCGATCCGCAGCTTCCATGCCGTATGGAGCGCACCACGAAGCGAGTCTTCGTCGGCAACGGCAAGACGGATATGAGTCATGCCCATGCGCCCCCAACCGCCATGGATGGGCAAAAACAAATCAGGCCGCTCGGCAATGAACGCGGCCTGGAGTTCAGGCGTGAGCATCAGGTTGCCGAAACCTTCTTTGACCGACGCGAGCGTCGCGAAGATGCGTCCTCCGACGCGGAAATCCACCGCGCCCATGTGCGAGCCTTCTTCAGCGCCCTCAAGGGTCAAGGCGATGCGGCGAAAATCGGCAGCGTTCATATGCAACGAACCTTTAGAACACCTTCTGTAGCGATCAGGGAGTTTGACCGCGAACGTAGAGCACTGGTCCGCCCGCATGAAGGCCCTGAGACAGACGGGCGGCCTCTTGCGCACTCACCGGGACAACGGAAATCGGAGACGAGAGATAGAAGTCGATTTGCGATTCGGCAGGTATGGTGGCGACCGGACCAGGCGTTGCCGCAGAAACCACCGCACCCACTCCAGCGCCCAGCGCGGCTCCTGTACCCATTCCCGCAAGCTTTCCCGCCGCAGTGGTTTCTCCCTTAGCGCTTCCGTCGAAGGCTGCTCCCGCAATTGCTCCGATGACCGCGCCCCCTTTTACCTTATTCTCCGTCGGCCTGGTCTTGCTGATGCCTTCCACTTTAAATTCATAGGTGTAGAGAGGATAGCTGCGCCCGCCGAGATCGAGGGAGACAAGCTTGAGAATGAGGTCAGGGCTGCCCGTCAACTTGCCGGCCTTCTTGGACTGAACGACCGTTCCATGCACAGTTGCGCCCCGGGGAATGATGAGAAAGTCATTCACCACAACATCCTTATTCAGTGTGAATAAAAGCGGTTCGCCGGCTCGCGTACTTCTGGAGCTGAGCGGGGCGGCGGTTATAACCCGGAGCAAAGTGTTTTCAAGAACGGTCACCTGCGCATTCGGATCTGCGTTGGTCCAGAAGCGAGGCTGGATCGCCGGCGATGAAGATGAAGAAGAGGATGAGACATCCTGAGACTGAGCGGCGCCGCTCGTCTGGACCGTGGATGGAGCCACTCCTGGAGCGGGCGCATCTGGAAGCGGAGATTGCTGCGCGAGGGCCATTGCACAGCTCAGAACCATCACAGCGGCCCCGCTCAACACCCGTATGAGTCGATTTGTAACAATCGAAGTCACATATCTACCTTTGTCCTTGTTGATTGCACGATCCTTCGATGGCCTCTGATAGGTAGATAGGTTCAAAATTCTGATAAATCTATGCGCCGGCCGCGGCAAATTCACTCTCGAATTCCTCATTGAGCCACTTCGAGAATGCCGAGAACTCTTCGTCGCGGCCGAGGAAGTCACGCACAAGCTGGCGGCCGGGCTTGGAGCCGCCCTGTTCGAGCACGGCTTTCCGGTAGCGTGCGCCGGCTTCGCAGCCGAGCAGGTCCTCGGGATCGAACTGGCCGAAGAAATCGAGAGCAATGACCTTGTCGAAGGCATAGGTGTAGTAATTCGACGAGTAGCCGGTCAGATGGCCGAAGCTTGCGTACATGCGGTTACCTTCAAGCCAGGTCCATGGCTGCAAAGATTGATAGAGCCGCTTCGCGATCTCGTCGAGATCAACCTGGGCGGGATCCTGGTCATGCAGATCGAGCGAGAGCGTCGTGTAGTAGAGCTGCGACCGAATCCAGTCCGCGCGCCCGAACGAGCCGGCGCGCTTCATCTTCCGAATGATCTCGGAAGGGAGGGTCTCGCCCGTCTCGTAGTGCTTAGCGAAGGACTGGAGCAGTTTTTCGTCGCGGAAGAACTCCTCGAGCATCTGCGAGGGCACTTCAATAAAGTCACCCTCGGTAGCGAATCCGGAGAGCCCGGCCCATTCGGTATGGCCGCCGAGAATGGCGTGCATGAGATGGCCGAACTCGTGGAAGAACGTGACCACGTCAGAGTATTGCAGCAGACCCGGATCGCGCACGGTTTTTTGCGTTTCGCGCAGCTCTTCTTTCGCGGCGCGGGCTTCGAGTTCGTGCTGTTGAGGTGGAATATGCGGCGGCTCGCCAGAGAGAGCTTCAAGCTGCTGCTCAGTGACTGGCGCTGGTTCTTCGTCGCCGCCTGGAAAGTTGCAGATCAGCGCCGCCTCAGGCAAGGCGCGCCCACGCACGCCAGTGACCACCGGCGCCGCGGAGAACCACTTGTCCTTGCCTTCGCGAGGATGCATATCGAGATAAAACCGGCCTACATGCGCTCCGTGCTCGAAGACGTCGAAGACCGAGACTGACTTGTGCCACGCGGACGCTTGCGAACGCCGGAACTCAACCTTAAAGAGCCGCGCGGCGGTCCTCAGCACACCGGCCTCAACCTGCGCATACGGAAAATAGGGCCGCACGGATTGCGAATCGAAGTCGAAGGCGGCACGGCGGAACTGTTCGTACCAGTAACCGCGGCTGGTGATGTCGATCGCGCCAAGGTGCGGGAGCCGCTCACGCGCGAAGCCGAGCACCAGCTTGTGCTCATGCCGAGCGCCATCATGGCTGGCATGATCGAGTTTCTTTAGAAACGTACGCACATTGGCCGCCGAACCCATCATCTGGTCGGCTGTGGCCAGATCGGCCCAGCTGCGGAAGCCGAGCGTGCTCGCGATCTCCTGCCGCGTGGCCAGCAGATCGAGAAGGATTTGCTGATTCACCGGATAGGCGCGCGTATTGTAGGCCAGAAACATCCGTTCGCGCAGAGACGCATTCGAGGCGAAGGTCATCACCGGCTGCATATCCGGCGGATCGGTCGAAAGGATCACGCTGCCGTCCGCGTCAAAGGGGTGACGCGCAAGATAGTCAGCGGGAAGGCCGTCGAGCTCATCGGCTGTGGCCTGGATCGTTTTGCCGCCTTCCTGGATATTACGGCTGAACTCAAGCGCGAGCCGCGTGGCCTTCTCGTGAAGCGCTTGCAGATGGTCACGCGTGGACTGGTCCTTATCCACGCCGGCCAGCCGGTAACTGAGAAGAGTCCGCTCAAGATAGTGCTTTGTGGCCGGGCTGGCTCCCTCGAGACTGATTGCGGCCAGCGCTTCGTAGACTTCCCGGTTGAGGCTCAGGGCGCTACCGGCGACGGCCACCCGCTGGGCCTCGACCTGGGCCTGATCACGGACATCTTTGTTGGACGCGACCGAGTTGAGCACCCCCGCCTGCGCGCCGGCCAGATTCAAATGTTCGATCGCTTCGTCATACAAAGTGAGCGAATTCTCTGACGTGCGCTCGCCCCCGACGGCCAGCAGACGGGCAAGCGCAGCCTCGTGCTTCGCAAGGTGGGCGCCGACCCAGGCGGTAAGCGCCTCAGCCGAAGCAGCGCTACCTGCATCCCAGGAGTGCAAATCGTTGTTCGTGATAGCAGAAGAGTTTTCAGCGGGCATAGCGAGGAGATCCTCCAACCTTCTAGGTTGCCACATCGGGATGGCTTAAGTAATTGAGGATCGGTGATTACCGTCTTACTGTTCGTCCATCGCGGGAGGGTGGCAATTGCGGAGGGGCTTCTGCCGGGACGGTTGCAGGCCTGCGCAGGCTGGAGGCTCGCACGATCATGCGCGGAGGGATCAAGTCGCTCTTGGGCCGACGCGGCGTCTTATTGTGCGCCAGCCTGAGGGCGAGCGACGCGGCAACTTTGCCGATCGTCATACTGTCCTGATCTACAGATGAAAGAGGAACGCGAAGAAAATCAGAGTAGGACAAGTTTCCGCAGCCAACGACAGCCACATCTTCCGGAATGCGAAGCCCGGCATCGAGGATGGCGCGCATGGTTCCGAGAGCGACAGGATCGTTGAAGCAGAAGATTCCGTCGGGGCAGCTCTTGTTTGCGAGAAGCTTGAGTGTGGCTTCATAGCCGCCGCGCTCACCCCGGTGATCACCCGAGGTGCCGATCGAGACGACATGTCCGGGCAAGGAAGTCATCTGCGCAGCGGCAAGGGCCTGGCGATAACCCGTGAGACGCCCGATCGCGGTACTGATCTCCGGTCCGCGGATGTGAGCGATGCGCCGGCATCCCTGCTCGATCAGATGCGAGGTAGCCAGAACACCGACGGCCCGGTCATCGACCCCGACAAAGTTCGACTCCAATTCTGAAAACTGGCGGTCCAGAAGAATGTAGGGAATTTTCTGCTCCTCGATGCGGCGGAAACTTTCCGCGGCCCATTGCGCAGACGCAATCAGGAGTACATCGACGCGCCGGGCAAGGAGCTGCGCAATCTCTTCCTGCTCGAGCGCCGGATCTTCGTCAGAAGAGGAGATGAAGAGGCTATAGCCTTTTTTCCGGACCTCCATCGAGATGGCCTTGGCGATTTGCGCAAAGAAGGGATGCAGGAGATCCGGCACGACCAGGCCGATGGTCCACGTCTGGCCGGTGATGAGCGACCGCGCGGCAAAGTTGGGCTGATAATTCAGCTCCTTCATCCGCTTCAGGACACGTTTACGGGTCTGTTCGCCGATATCCGGATGATCGCGCAGCACCTTGGAGATGGTGACGACGGAAAGGCCCAAGTCGTGGGCAATGTCTTTTAGCCGCACAGCCATTGCCGGTTGCCTCCTCCCGTGGACTGCGCGTGCGGTAGTGGGTTAGTTTGAATATTTTTCTCACAGGGCTAAAGCCCCGATTGATTTTTTGGCCAGTGGACGTACGGGCTAAAGCCCGTACCCTTCAAACTGACCCACCACCGCACGTTCATGACGCAGATACCGTACGTTTAAAATTGCAGTTTACATGGCAAGCGGCAGCAACCGGAAAGTTCCGGGAGTGAGCCAGCCGGAATGAGGGCGGTCCAGCGCCGGCGCCCGGAACCTCTTGACATTCCTTGCCGGCCCGCATAGTCTTATTTCGCTACAGTTAGCGATTACTCTGTCCGCGGGGTTCTATGCCGAAGGAGATGGGCCGCTGGCGAATGATGGCAGACGCCGTGGACCCAGCTCTTGTTCCGCATCGCCGTCTTTCTACGGGTGCCCTATTGCCGGCCATCGGCATCGGCACCTTTGGCTCCGATCACGTGCCTCATGAAGCAGTGGCCGAGGCAATCGAATATGCCGCGGCCGTGGGGTATCGCCATTTCGATTGCGCCTCAGTATACGGCAACGAGCGCCACCTTGGCCGCTCTTTTGAGCGGATGTTTCAGAACGGATTGAAGCGCGAGGAGCTTTGGGTCACCTCGAAGCTGTGGAACGACAAGCATGGCGAACCGGAGGTCATTGCTTCCTGCGAACAATCGCTGGCCGATCTGCGGCTGGACTACCTCGATCTTTATCTGGTGCACTGGCCCTTCCCGAACCACCATCCGCCGCACTGCGATGTGAATGAGCGCAATCCCAATGCCGTTCCCTACATCCACGAGAACTACATGCGCACGTGGCGCAAGATGGAAGAACTGGTGGACCGCGGCTTGGTGCGGCACGTTGGGACCTCGAACATGACGATTCCGAAGATGAAGCTCCTTTTGCGCGATGCGCGGATCAGGCCGGCCGCGAATGAGATGGAACTTCATCCGCATTTTCAGCAGCCGGAGTTCTTTACCTACCTTCGCGAAAACCGCATCGAGCCAATCGGCTATTCGCCGCTTGGATCACCGGGCCGGCCGGAACGCGACCGCACCCCGGAGGATTCTTCGCCGATCGAAGATCCGGTGATTCGGGAGATTGCTGAACGACTGGGCTCACACCCGGCGGCGGTGTGTATCCAGTGGGCGGTGCAGCGCGGACAGACGCCGATCCCCTTCTCGACGAATCACCGCAACATTCTGGCCAACCTGCAATCTGTTGTGGGCGAGCCGTTGACTGCAGACGATATGAGAGCGATTGCGGAGATTGACCGCAACTGCAGGCTGATTAAAGGACAGGTGTTTTTGTGGAAGGATAACCAGTCCTGGGAAGATCTGTGGGATTTGAATGGCGAGATCACACCGCCGTGATCGAAGCATCCTAAACCATCTGAGCCGCGCAACAGAATCGGAGACCAACCCATGAGCGAAATGATGAGAGCCGCCTACCTGCCGGGCAACAGCACGGTTGTGATGCGCACTGTGCCGGTGCCGAGGCCAGGTCACGGCGAAGTTCTCATCGCAGTGAAAGCTTCGACGATCTGCGGCTCTGATATCCGCTGTATTTATCACGAGCACCTGGGCAAAGGCCCGGAGGGTTATCAGGGCGTGATTGCCGGCCATGAGCCTGCGGGGCTGATTGTAGACGCAGGGTCCGGCTGCCGCAGATTCAAAGCGGGAGACCGCGTGATCGTCTATCACATCTCCGGCTGCGGCGTGTGCAACGATTGCCGGCGAGGATTCATGATCTCGTGCACAAATCCGGTGTATCGCCGCGCTTACGGATGGCAGCGAGATGGCGGCATGGCCGAATACATGATTGCGGAAGAGAAGGACCTGATTGCGCTTCCCGATTCGTTGTCGTATGCCGATGGCGCGCAGGTGGCATGTGGCTTCGGCACCGTCTATGAGGGACTGGAGAAGATTGGCATCAGCGGGAACGATGCGGTGCTGATTACAGGCCTTGGCCCTGTGGGGCTTGCCGCGGGCGCGCTCTGCCGCAAACTCGGAGCGCAAAAGATCATCGGCATCGATATCTCAAGCGAGCGTCTCGATTTGGCGGTACGGCTTGGACTCTGTGACGACGTGCTGGCCTCCGGACCGGACAATGCAGCCGAGGTGCGGGAGTTGACTGACGGCTACGGCGTGGAACGCGCTGTGGACTGCTCGGCCAATGCCGAAGCGCGGGCGATGGCGATTCGCGCAACGCGCAAGTGGGGCAAAGTGGTGATGATCGGCGAAGGCGGCTCCGTCACTTTTCAGCCATCGTCCGACATCATTCACGATCAGAAGACGATTTATGGATCCTGGGTCACATCCACCTGGAGGATGGAGGAGCTGGTCGAGCGGCTGGTCCGGTGGGAACTGCATCCGGAAGAAATCATTACGCACCGGTTCAGTCTGGAACAAGCCGGCGAAGCTTATGCATTGATGGCTTCGGGCCGGTGCGGAAAAGTAGCAGTTTGTCCGGGAGGGAATTGAAGATGGCTTTGCCCACGACTATCGGCCAGTCCAACAACGCGCGCACGCCGCAAACGTGGGAGCAGAAGCTGAGCCGGCGGCTGCCACTTTTCGGACATCGCAATTGGATCGTCGTGGCCGATGCTGCGTATCCGGCGCAATCGAATCCAGGCATTGAAACCATCGTGACCGGAGCGCATCATCTGCAGGTTGTCCGCACAATTTTGGATTGTATTGAGACCCGCACGCATGTCCGCTGCAACGTCTACGTAGATCGAGAGCTCGAATTTGTCGCCGGGCACGATGCGCCTGGCATTCTCGAATTCCGGGAGAAGCTTGCAGACTTATTCAGCAGCAAAACCATCCAGCGGCTGCCACATGAGCAGATCATTGGCAAACTCGATCAATGCGCACACCTCTTTCGGGTGCTCATCCTCAAAACCGACTTGACACTGCCGTACACTTCGGTGTTCTTCGAACTCGACTGCGGATATTGGAGCGCAGAGGCGGAAGAACGCCTGCGCAAAGCGATGCAGTAAGTTCCGGAGCGGATATGAACTCACACGCAGGTTTCCCAGGTCTCTCCGCCGCGGTCCGCCACGGCGGATGACCTGGGGCACCCATTTTCTTCTTCCGGCTCATCCGCCACCGTCCCCCGGGGCGCTGACCTTTACGATTCCATAGTCCCGGATCGTCTCCACATCGCCGTGCCGCAATTCCCTGTAATTGGCGCACACGTGCACGCGCGGCATCAGCTCAAACAAGAAGTACGTGCCGTCGGTAAAGTACACCTCCAGCGACTGCCAGTCCGGCGCGTCGTCGACGTAGTAGATAAGCGCTACGGTCTTGCCTATGGCTTCAGTAAAGTTGACGCTGGAGGGCGGCAGATAATAATCAAGCCGCTCCGGAGCATCCGGTTCCATATCCGGTTTGGAAGGGGTTTTCTTTTTGGAGTTTGCGTGGGGAGTGGGTCGGTGGGTACGCTTAAAAACAGCCATGGCATTGCCTTTCTTGGGAAGGTGATGGTGGTCAGGGATACGTCGGTGTTTGCTGCACTGGCGTGTCCCGCTGCGTGTTGTCCAGAACCGGTAGAAACGACTACCGGATTCCGATGATGGAGACTGTAACAGAAGATTTGGGTCGGCGCCAAGAAAAAATCACGAAGAAATTGAGAATATATTTTCTCGACCGAAACGGCCGGGTGCCGGGTGCCCCAGAGCCTTCCCTGAGCGTAGTCGAAGGGTCTCGATTTTGAGACCTGGGAAAGCACAAATCCCACCCAAGCACTGTCATCCTGAGCGAGTCGCCGCGGCGACGAGTCGAAGGATCTGCGGTTGCTTCTAACCATCCATTCAACCCACGCCGCCTTTACAAAGACAACCGCAGATG
>JASHQE010000253.1 GCA_030037705.1 Acidobacteriaceae bacterium
CTGGAGCCATGAAAAAGCAGGGAACAGGGATCAGGGGGCAGGGATCAGAGTCAGCCGCGCGATCGTGGGTGCCCCGGATCTCGTTTCTGAGAACTGGAAAGCGTATCGGCCCAGCGATCATTCTGCTGGCCGCGCTTGTGGCAGTCACTCCGCAGCTCATTCGCGGCAACTCATGCGGGCATGACTTCAACGTGCACCTCGTCTCCTGGCTCGATTGCGTGAACGCCTGGCGGCACGGGATTCTCTATCCGCACTGGACGCCGAGCCCGAACTACGGAGCGGGCGAGCCGCGCTTCGTCTTCTATCCGCCATTTACCTGGATGCTCGGTGCGGCGTTGGGCGTGATCTTGCCGTGGAGTTTCGCGCCCATTGCGCTTACATTTTTGTGCCTGGCCGGAACAGGGCTGGCGACGCGGGCGCTGGCGCTCGAAGCGATCGAAGACGCGCCGGCGACGCTAGCCGGATGCACCGCAATCTTTTCTGGATTCGCGTTGTTCACCGCCTATGAGCGGTCGGCGTTCCCGGAGTTCATGGGCGGCGTATGGCTGCCGCTGCTGCTTCTGTTCGCACTGCGGGAGCGCAGTCCGTCCGGCTTGCTCTTACGCCGCGCCTTCGACGGTTCAACCGCGCCTCTGGCCCTTGCGCTTGCCGGCGCGTGGCTTTCGAATGCGCCGCTGGGCGTGATGGCCAGCTATCTGCTGGCTGCAGTTGCGCTGCTCTGGGCGGTGCTGCGCAAAACATGGGCGCCTGTGCTGCGCGCCGCGGCCGCGGCTGCGCTTGGCCTCGGCATCACCGCGTTTTACTGGCTGCCCGCCATGCTCGAACGGCGCTGGGTCGATATCCGGCAGGCTTATGACGATCCCGGCTACAACTTCGAGAACAATTGGGCCTTTGCGCGCAACGCGAATCCCCTCCTCGCGCTGCACGACCAGATTTTGCGCACCGTCTCGATCATCGCGCTTTCGATGATCTCTGTGGCGCTGGTGAGCCTTGCAATTGGTTGGAAGCGCGGCACTTTGCCTATCCAAAAGACGACCGGCGCACGGTTCTGGATTCCGGTCGCGGCGATTCCGGCGGTTGTTCTATTTCTGCTGTTCCCTGTCTCGCGGCCAGTCTGGGACCTGCTGCCGCAGTGGCGTTATCTGCAGTATCCCTGGCGCTGGCTGGAGGCAGTCGAAGCGCCCATGGCGATCTTCCTTGCAGCGGCGGTGTGGCCGACGGCGCGGCGGGCGCGCACGGCCGCTGGCATTGCGTGCGGGGCAGTATTTCTAGCGGCGACCGCTTTCGCCGGAATTTCGTTCTTCCAGGTCTGTTATCCCGAGGACACCGTAGCTTCTACGCTGGCCGATTTCCGCACCGGCGCAGGTTTCGAAGGCATGTATGAGTACGAGCCGCCGGACTCGGACCGTGAGCTGATCCCGATGGGATTGCCGGACGCGTGCCTGGTCGGTGATCCGACGGTTGCGCTCGGCAAAGAAGACGCGGATGGCGATCTGGTGTGGAATGCCGCGCAAGGCAGTTGCGCGACGACATTCTCCGCTACTCCGCCTGCGCTCGCGTCCAACCCCGAACACCTGCGGATTCACGCCGTTGCCCCGCATGCGGGTTTTCTGGTGCTGCGATTATTGAGCTATCCGGCCTGGCGGCTGCGGATCAACGGGCAGCTTACGAAGAATTTTCTGAAGCGCGACGACGGACTGATCGCCATTCCGGTTTCCGCAGGCCAAATTGAGCTGACGGTCGATTGGAGAATCACCACCGACGTCGTGCTCAGCCGGTGGGTGAGCGGCGCCAGCGTGTTGCTGCTGGTTTTCCTGTGCCTTTTTGAGCGCAAAGCCCAGCGATCAACGTAGCCCGCTATGGCAGGTAACCCGAAAACGGATCGTCTGTGGTATACCACACCGAGAGCGAATCCTTTGACGTTGGTTTGAAGTTCACGACGATCTTGCCGTCGGAGATCGTGAAATCGACGCCCTTGCGCTGCATTTGGCCGTTGTCGTACAGAACAGGCGGCGAGGGACCGGCGGGCTTGTAGGGCAGGGCATAGCTTCCGCCAGAGAATCCCGCGGGCAACAGGACCTGTACGCAATGGGTTTGCAAGCCCAAACTGGACTCGAAACCGGCGGAGCTCCTCATCGGAACGCGAGAAGAAAGTTCAGATAAAAATTTCGGGTCCTGCAGGAGCTTTTGCCAAGTCTCATTTTGCTGGGCCTGGTAAAGCTCCCAACCAAAGACGAGCAGGCCGACGGCAAGCATAACGGCGCACGCATCCCGCAGTTCGGAGAGCCATTGCCTGCGAATCGCAGCCCAGCGTTCGCGCTGGGGCGCGCGGCCAACTCGCAGCGCCACAACGACGCAGACGACGGCGAAGACAAGCAGCCAAAGCGGCCGTTTGGATGCCATCTCACCCCAGGCAGCCCTGGCAGCGGCAGGCGTGAGCGACCACAGGGTATGAAGGATTGCACCCATGGTCGCCATGTTCTCATCATTTTTGCCAATGATCGAGAAATTTCTGCGATGAAAATTGGACTCTCCCGAGAGCGAAGACAGCGGGACAGGAGTCCGCGGCGCACCGGCCCTCGTCTATCATGATGAAAGCCATGCCAGTCGACGTAAAATCTCTCATTCACGAGGGCGCGGAGCTGACGGACCGCGCGCTGGAAGCCTTGATTCCAGCCGCAGATACCGTGCCGGCGTCCATTCACGGGGCCATGCGCCACTCTACCTTTGCAGGTGGCAAGCGGCTGCGTCCGGTGCTTGCCATGCAGGCTGGCGTTATGATCGCTGGCTCTCTGCCCAAGGGAATCGAACGGCTCGGTGCGGCGCTTGAAATGCTGCACACCTACTCGCTGATTCATGACGACCTGCCGGCCCTCGACAACGACGACCTGCGCCGCGGCAAACCCACCTGCCACGTGGTCTTTGGCGAGGCGATTGCGATTCTGGCCGGCGACGCGCTGCAAACGCGGGCCTTCGAGGTGCTGGCCGGGCTTGATTGCCCGCCTGCGGCGAGCGTGCAGATCATCGGACTGGTGGCCAACGCCGTTGGCACGGTGGATGGCATGATCGGGGGCCAAGTGCTGGATACCGAGAGCGAAGGCCGCAAACCCACGCCGGAACTTGTCGAGGCCATCCACCGAGCCAAGACAGGAGCCCTGATCCGCGTGAGCATCGTCTCCGGCGGCGTTTACGCGGGCGCCAACAGAGACGATGCGGCCCGGCTGGACCGGTTCGGGCGCAAAGCCGGGCTTGCTTTCCAGATTGTGGACGACGTGCTCGACATGACCGTCGACTCCAAGCTGCTGGGCAAGACCGCGGGCAAGGACCTGGCCACCGAAAAAGCCACCTGGCCCGCTATCTACGGGGTGGAGCAGAGCTTGCGCGATGCCACGCAGCTCATCGAAGAAGCCTTTACTGCCCTCGAACCATATGGCAGCCGCGCGGATGGATTGAAATCCGTAGCGCGTTACCTCGTCGAGCGGAAGAACTGAGAATGCTCTCAGAGGAACAGATCCTCGCCGCCTTGCGCGACTGCTACGATCCCGAGGTCAAGCTGAATCTCGTCGACCTGGGACTGATCTACAGGATCGAGACAGCGCCTGATCCGGATTCGACGCCGAAATGGCCGCGCCAGCGGGTGAAGGTGACGATGACGTTGACCACGCCGCAGTGCCCGGCTTCCGGACTCATCTTCGAGCAGGTACACAACCGGCTGGCCGGTCTTCCCGAGATCAGCAGGGTGAACGTGGACCTGGTTTGGGAGCCGAAGTGGACGCCGCACCGCATCAGCGAAGCAGGACGGCGCCAACTGGGAATCTGACCCCTCGATTTCGGAGCGCAGCCTTTATTTGGCCATGATCCTGCGCAGCCTTTCACGCTGGTCGGAGACATCATCGAGCGCGGCCTGCACGCGGGTCAGCCATCCCTGCGCCTCAGCCAGATAGCCCGGCAGCGCATTCCACCAGGCGCGCACCGTCTCCTGTTGATCGAGCATGGCTAACGCGGTGCCTGAAGCTGCCGTGACCATGCCGACGCGGCGTTTGCCGCTCAGGATGAGGGCGCTGCCGGCGGCGAGAGCCGTAGCGGCGGCAACCGGAACCCAGTTGACAGAACTTGCGCCGCGCGCACGCGAGGCCGCGTCAGGAGCATTGCCAGGTTTAGAAAGGGGGACGACCACCATCATTTCTCCTTTTGTCTCTTGATGCCCTGTCGAAGGTATACGGATCGATCTTTAGAGTATCGCGCGAAACCGAAGCCGGCGCACAAGTTTTTTCGCATTCCCTGAAGCCCTCCCTGGAACCTTCCCTGAAGCCGCGCTGCTTCGCTATTGGATGCCCGGGCTTTAACGCAGATCGATACACCGCAGATCGATCAACACAAGTCAATCCGGCAACACAAGTCAATCCAGGTCAAACTCGCGCAATGGCTTGCCTTCGGGGGCGTCCTTGGCCTTGCGCAGCGCTTCGGCAAATTTCTTTTCAAGCAGATCGGCCTTGTTCTTCTCTGCATCCACGCTCTGCCGAAAGATCGACTCCGTGCGTTCGTCCTGCTCACGCATGGCCTTGGCTGCCGTTTCCAAGTCTTCGAAGGTCCGCTTGCGCGGCGCCGGGGTATGGCTGACCACCAGACCGGTCGCCCCGTCGATTTTCAGCATCGCCCCGCAATCAGGGCACGCCACCTCAAAGACATTGTGCTTTGTTTGCACCATGACATGGAGCATTGTAGGCGCTTCACCCACCTGTTGCACAGACCTGAAAACGGAGCGGAGCTGGGGTGCAGCTTGTCAGGAATTCAGCGAACCAGCCATCATGAAACAGAAGCCATTCTGTTGTACGATTGTCTGATTTCCAGTTGATAACGAAGTTCACTCGAAGTGTGCAGACCGAAACGATCCCGGGCTCCGGGATGCTCCGAGGAACTTTGAAGGTACGTTATGTCCCCTCCCCCTTACGATCTCTACCGGTTCGATGTATTTGAATTGAGCCGTTCCCGGCGTATTCTGCTGCGCGACGGCCAGCCGGTTTCGCTCCTTCCTAAGACCTTCGAAGTACTCGCTTGCCTGGTAGAGAACCCGGGGCGAATTCTGCCCAAAGAAGAGATTCTGAAGGCGGTCTGGCCCGAATCTTTCGTGGAAGAGAACAACCTTACCCAGCATATTTCTCTGTTGCGCAAGGCGTTGGCAGACCGCGCCCGCTTCATTGTCACGATTCCCGGACGCGGCTATCAGTTCACCGCAACTGTGATTGCGGAACCCGCAGCCGCCACCATGCCCTTACCAGACAGAAGAGTTGCGGATGAAGCTCTTCCGCCTAAAACGGATGCACCGGATCGCCTTACCCAGGCTCCTCAAGAGCAGATGCAAATTCCCGGAGCCGCGCAGAATGCCGGACCGGCCTCGCTTTTGCCCCTTCAAAGGCGCATTCCGCGCTGGGCGAAGCTCCTGGTTGCAGCCATGCTGCTCGCCGCCATCTCTGCGGCTGGGTTCTATGCGCGGGAACGATGGACGAGAACTCCCGAGCTGCGCAAAGTGCTCGTCGCCGACTTCTCGAACTCGACGGGCGATGCCACCTTCGACCATACACTCAAGCGCGCTCTCGAAATCGATCTGGAGCAGTCCCCGTATATCGATGTGATGGGCGAACGCGAGGCGGTAAACACGCTCGCGCTGATGGGGCGCAGCGAAGATACTATCCTCACCCCCGATGTGGCCCGCGAGATCTGTGAGCGCAGCAACCGGCAGGTGCTGCTGACCGGAACGATTCTGCCCATTGGGCACGAGTATCTGCTAACGGTGGAAGCGTCCAATTGTGTTACGGGAAGGAAATTGGCCGCGGCGAAGGCCGAAGCCGCGGCGAAAGAGAAAGTGCTCGCCGCGCTGGATAAAGTTGCGGATCGCGTGCGGCATGGCTTGGGCGAATCGAGCAAGTCGGTGGAGAGCTACGAAGTGCCGATCGTGCAGGCCACCACGGCCTCACTCGACGCGCTCCGTTTCTATTCCATCGGCCAGTCAATGGATGCACAGGGCAAGAACGAAACGGAGGCGCTGCCGTTCTATCAGCACGCCGTCGGATTGGACCCGCAATTTGCCATGGCCTATGGCGCAATGGCCAATGAGTACTACAACCTGAGCGAGCCAAATCTCGCCGCGGAGTTCTATCAAAAGGCCTTTGACCTGAGCGGCCACGTAAGTGCGAAAGAAAAACTCGTTCTCGAGGCGCACTATTATTCGGAAGGCATTCAGGACATCGAACGCGGGATCAACGCCTATCGGCAATGGACCGAAACCTATCCTAACGACTGGGCGCCGTGGATCGATCTCGCCAACAACTACACGCAGATCGGGCAGTACACGCCGGCCACCGCAGCCGCCAGACAGGCGTTGAAAATCCAGCCGGATCGAGCCATCAACTACAGCGTTCTGGTGCGGGCCTTGAAATGCGCCAACCAATTCGCCGAAGCGCGATGGGTGGGGCTCGAAGCCATTCGCCGCGGCCAGGACTCGGCTGGCCTGCATTCTTCGCTCTATGAGATCGCCGCGGCCGAGCATGACGCGAGCGCACTGTCTCAGGAGGCGCAGTGGGCGGCGAATCACGGCAGCGGGTGGTACGGATGGTATTTCAATTTTCTGATCGCCAAGAGCGCGGCTGCGGCAGGAAAGCGCAAAAAGGCCGAGGTTCTCTTTCGCAGCGCCTGGGAGGCAGCGCAACGGGAAAACCTTCCGGAAGCTGCGGACCGCATCCTTCTATACGAAGCCGCGACCGAACTGAATTTCGGTTTGCCCGCAGTTTCCCGCACAACGCTCGACCGTATGCGGAGTCCGGATTCCGACTTGCCCGACGTTGCCCTGGTGCGTGCTGATTTGGGAGATCTCTCGGCCGCCGAGCGCTTTGTATCGGCACACAGCCGGGAGACGCAGACGGGTACGCTGCTGGCGAATGTCGATCTCCCGCGAGTTCGGGCAAAGCTGGCCATGAAACATGGCCAGCCGCTCGATGCTGTGACGGCGCTCACGTCCGCACGGCCCTACGAGCTGGCCAGCTACTACGTTCCCAGTGAAAGAGCCGAAGCCTGGGTTAAAGCCGGACATCCCGAGCTTGCCGTTCCCGAATACCAGAAGATTCTTGCGAACCCAGGCGTCGATCCGCTTTCGCCTCTTTATCCGATGGCGCATCTCGGCCTGGCGCGCGCGTACTTGCGCCAAAACAGGATCAGCGAAAGCCGAGGCGAATACGAGCACTTCTTCGCGCAATGGAAGGAGGCAGACGGTGATGTGCCGCTTCTAGTCCAGGCGCGCGCAGAGTACGTGCGGCTGGCCAAAGCCACAGTACCGGTTCCCCGCTAGCTCTCTCATGCGTGGCAGCTTCCCTCTCTTGACATGTGCAAGCCGTGCCGCTAAAGATGATTGCGCCGGATTTCACGCTCCGCCTGCTGGCGTGGCCGATGTTCCGCGACCCCGATCCTCATTTCAGGAAAACAGCGCATGTCTTCTCGAAAAACGTTCTGCGTCTTTGCATGGATTGCGATGGCGGTTCCCTGCCTGTTCGTCCTGGGCTGCAAAGGCTCCGCACCTCCGGCTCCCGCAGCCAGCAACCCGGCGAACGACATCGTCACAGTTCCGCTCAAGGTGGACCGGCTCGATTCGTCGATCGACAGCATCATCCCAAGCGACGCCAAGCTCGAGCGCGTGGCTACTGGATTCAAATGGGTCGAAGGGCCGGTTTGGGTAAACGACAGCCTCTACTTCGCCGAGATTCCATCGAACAGCATTCGCAAATGGACACCAGGCCAGGGTGTCAGCATCTGGCTGCAGCCGAGTGGCTACAAAGGCTCTTCGGCGTACGGCGGTCCCGAGCCGGGCACCAACGGCATGACGCTCGACGCGCAGGGACGGCTCACGGTGGCAGGCCACGCGCAACGTGACGTGCTTCGCTTTGAATCGCTCAATCCCGCGCAGCCGCCCACCGTTCTCGCCGATTCGTACCAGGGTAAGCGCCTCAACAGTCCGAATGATTTGGTGTACAGATCAGACGGCTCGCTCTATTTCACCGATCCTCCCTATGGATTGCCTACGCAGCACGACGACGATCCGAACAAGCAGCTCAAGGTAAACGGCGTTTACCGGATTCCACACGCTCTCGACCATAAGCCCGGCGCGCCGCCTGACAATGCGCATGTGCAGCTGCTGGTCAAAGACCTCACGCGCCCCAACGGCATCGCCTTCTCGCCGGGCGAGAAGTATCTCTATGTGAATAACTCCGAGCCGAAGAAGATCTGGATGCGGTACACCGTGAAGCCAGACGGCACGCTCGCCGATCCCAAGCTGCTCTATGATGCAACGTCCGATCCGCGACCGGGCGCGCCTGACGGCATGAAGGTCGACGTCCAGGGCAACATCTACAGCGCAGGCCCTGGCGGCGTGTGGATCTTTTCGCCGGAAGGTAAGCCATTGGGAACGATCGTGATGCCGGAGCGTACGGCGAACCTGACCTTCACCGGCCCCGATCTTAAGACGCTGTATATCGCCGCGAGCAGCAGCATCTATCGCATCAACGTGAATATTGCAGGCGAGCCGCTGGTGCAGTCGAAGTAAGCGGAGTTAGTAGACAGCCTGTTTCGTGCTAACTCCGCTAGCTCCGCGAACACGCGCGCAGCGCGGCTAGCACCGCTTCGCTCTACGTCACCGGTCCGGGATTGAAGAGCACAAACTCATTGTGCAGGCCCCAGTGATCGGCCCATGTCTTTTTGCACCCACTGGCCACATCCAGGATCAGGCGAAAAATTTCCCAGCCCACTTCTTCGACGGTTGCATCAGCGGTCGCGATTCGGCCCGCGTCGATGTCGATCAGATCGCTCCAGCGCTGAGCGAGGCCGGTGTTCGTCGATACCTTGATTACGGGAGCGACGGATAATCCATAAGGCGTGCCGCGGCCCGTGGTAAACACGTGCACATTCATGCCCGCAGCTAATTGCAGCGTGCCGCAGATGAAGTCGCTGGCCGGCGTGGCGGCGAAGATGAGTCCTTTCTGCGTGACACGTTCGCCGGGCGCGGCCACGGCCATCAATGCCGTGCTGCCGGCCTTGGCGATGGAGCCCATTGCTTTTTCGACTACGTTGGCGAGACCGCCCATTTTATTGCCGGGCGTGGGATTGGCCGCGCGGTCCGCACCGCCAGCGCGCAGGTATTCGTCATACCACGCCATCTCACCTAGGAAAGCGCGGGCGACTTCCGGCGTAGCGGCGCGTGCCGTGAGCAGATGCGCCGCATCACGGACCTCGGTCACTTCGGAGAACATCACCGTAGAGCCGGCGCGGACAAGAAGATCAGCCGCAAAGCCAAGCGCAGGATTGGCCGTAACGCCGGAGAGCGCATCAGAGCCGCCGCATTGCAAACCGACAACGAGATCGGACGCAGGACACGAAACGCGGCGCCGCTCGTTCAATTTTTTGAGTTTCTTCTCCGCGAGTTGCGTGATGTTGGCAACGATCTCGCTGAAACCATGCCGGGCCTCCTGCATCACAGCCACCGATGGTTCATCTTCCAGCACCGGCAATGCGCCTGCGGGCATGAGCCGCGCGGGCTGCAGCTTTTCGCAGCCCAGGCTCACGACCAGAATCTCGCCGCCGAAGTTCGGATTCAGGCTCAGGTTGCGCAGGGTGCGAATGGGAACGGCCGCGCCCGGCGCATCCATCGCCACGCCGCAGCCGTAAGGATGGGTGATGGCCACTATGTCGTCCACGTTGGGATAATGCGGCAGTACTTCGTCCTTGAGGCGTTTCACCGCGTAATCAACCGTTGCAGCCACGCACTGCACGGTGGTGCTGATGCCGAGAATATTTTTGGTTCCAACGGAACCGTCAGCATTGCGGAAGCCTTTGAAGGTGTAGCCATGGAGCCTGGGCAATGGTACAGGCGTGGCGGTAGCAAGAGGACACGCTGCGAGTGCGGGCGGCTCAGGCAAACGCACCAGGTCTTCGTGAACCCAGCTTCCGCGCGCGATGGCGCGATTGGCATAGCCGATCGCGACGCCGTAGCGTACGATTGCATCGCCCGCGGCAAAATCGGTAAGCGCCACTTTGTGGGCTTCGGGAACGGCCTCCACGAGCGCGAGACCGCAGGCAAAGCGGCTGCCCGCTGGAAGGCCGCCCGGATTCACGACCACGGCCACATTGTCGTTCTCGTGAACCCGAATATACCGGGGCTGAGAAGAGTCCATGCTTTTATTGTCGTCTGAGCGCGCCATCACCGCACCCATTCACCTGACCAGGCACGGGCGTTTGGGGTCGAACTTCCAGCCGGGAATGAGAAACTGCATGGCGATGGCGTCATCGCGCGCGCCGAGGCTTTTCGCCTTGTACAGCTCGTGCGCCTGCGCGATGGCGTCGAGATCGAGATCGACGCCCAGGCCCGGGCGCTTGGGAACAGTGATAAGACCGTCGACGATTTTGAGCGGATTGCGTGTGAGATGCTGGCCGTCCTGCCAGATCCAGTGTGTATCGATGGCAGTGATCTGGCCGGGCGCGGCTGCGGCCACGTGCGTCACCATGGCCAGCGAGATATCGAAGTGATTGTTCGAGTGCGATCCCCAGGTGAGGCCGTTGTCGCGGCAGGCCTGTGCAACGCGCACCGAGCCCTGCATCGTCCAGAAGTGCGGATCGGCAAGCGGAATATCGACCGCGCGCAGTTGCATCGCGTGCCGAAGTTGCCGCCAATCCGTGGCGATCATGTTGGTAGCCGTCGGCAGATTCGTCGCCTGGCGAAACTCAGCCATGATCTCGCGACCCGAAAATCCACCTTCCGCACCGCAAGGGTCCTCGGCATACGCAAGCACGTTGCTCTTACCCTTGCATAGCGCGATTGCTTCCTGGAGCGACCACGCGCCGTTGGGATCGAGTGTGATGCGGGCATGCGGAAAGCGTTCAGCCAGCACTTCGACGGCTCTCATCTCCTCTGCGCCGGGAAGCACTCCACCTTTGAGCTTGAAATCATTGAAGCCGTAGTGTTCGTGAGCGGCTTCGGCCAGGCGCACGATGGCCGCAGGCGTCAGCGCCTCTTCATCGCGCAGACGATACCATTCCGAGACAGATTCCTCAGCGCAGCGGTATACAAGACCGGTCTTGCGGCTGTTGCCGACGAAAAAGAGATAGCCCAGCACGGGCACGCTTGCGCGCTGCTGGCCTTCGCCCAGCAGCGCCGCGACTGGAACGCCGAGGAACTTGCCGAGCAGGTCGAGCAGCGCAGACTCGATCGCTGTTGCGGCGTGAATGGTTACGCGCAGATCGAAGGTTTGGAGGCCGCGTCCACCAATATCCCGATCCGCAAAGCGCTTTTGCATATCACGAAGGATTGTGTTCATGGACGCAATCTCGCGTCCGATGATCAAGGGTTGCATCTCTTCGAGCACCTGGCGGATCTTTTCCCCGCCGGGAACTTCGCCCACGCCGGTGTTTCCGGTTTCGTCTGTCAAAATTGCGAGATTGCGCGTGAAATAAGGCCCGTGCGCGCCGCTCAGGTTGAGCAACATGCTGTCCTGGCCCGCGACAGGCACAACGCGCATGGCGACGACGCGCGGCGATCTGCCCATTGCAATGAATGGATTGCTGCTCATCAGGCCTTCTGCCATTGCTTCCATCGGTTTCCGCTGCCGCACATCCTAGCACCGGTCACGAATGGATCGGAGTCCGACGCTACGAACTACTTTACAAAGGTATATGCGCTCGCATACAAGAATTATGTCAAAGTTCGAGCAAAATCTTCTCAATCCGAAAAACAGTCGTTTCTCAAGGAATTTCCATGAACCGGAGACAGTTCCTCGCTTCAAGCGGCGCTGCAGGAATAGCGGCCGCAACGCTAGCCTCTCCCGAGCCGGCTGCAGCAGCCTCCGCCGATGCCAAACCTGTGCTCATGAAGCTCGGCGACCAGACCAAGCCCACCGACGACGCGCATCTCGCGTATCTTGCCCGCTACGGCGTGAAAAATATCTGCGGGTATCCGCAAATCGAGGGTGACCGGCTCTACGCCACAGGGGATGCGCTGAAGCGCATGATCGACTTGGCGGGTAAATACGGCATCAGCATCGATTGCGCCGCGCCGCCGTTTCTCGAATCGAGCTATATTGACACGGAGAAGCATCCGGCAATCATGCTGGCCGAGAGCCCGGAGCGCGATCGCGACATCGAGCAACTGCAGATCTTGATCCGCAACTGCGCGCAGGCGGGGATTCCGTCCATCAAATACAACATGAGCATCCTCGGCGTGCTACGCACCGGCCGCGTACCCGGCCGCGGAGACGCACTTTATCACCAGTGGAAACTTTCTGAAGCAAAACCGAAGACGCCGTTGACCCGCGCCGGAGCCGTGAATGGCGACCAGTTCTGGGAGCGCATCACGTACTTTCTCGATCGCGTGATTCCTGTGGCCAACGAGTACAAGATCCGCATGGCCTGCCATCCGCAGGACCCCGGCGTTCCGCCCGAGGGCTACCAGGGCGTGAACCGCGTGCTGGGCACCGTCGATGGATTAAAAAAATTCATCACCATACGGGAGAGTCCTTACCACGGCTTGAACTTCTGCCAGGGAACAATCTCGGAGGATCTCGAAAATCCCGGCGTGGAGATCTTTGATGTGATCCGGTATTTCGGGACGCGAAAAAAGATCTTCAATGTACACTTCCGCAACATCCGCGGGCATCGCAACGACTTTATCGAGGTCTATCCCGACGAGGGCGACGTGGATTTCGTAAAGGCGATCAAGGTGTACCGCGAGGTGGGCTATGAATACATGCTCATGCCGGATCACGTTCCGCTGGCACACAACGACCCGGACTCGCTGCAGTCGTTCGCGTTCTGCTATGGCTACATCCGCGGACTGATTCAGTCGCTGAGCGAGTCGGCCTGACGCCCTGCCTTGCTTCGGCATGGTACCGTGAAAAACGAATCGGCATCCGAGCAGGAATCCCTGCGCAGAATGGACAACTGTACCTTGGCTGAAGCACGGCAAACCCGCATTCGCTACCTCATCATCTGCATTCTCTTTGTCGTAAGCTGCTTCAGCTTTGCAGACCGCTCCGCGCTGTCACAGGCTGTCACGTCGATGCCGAAAGAAATGAACCTGACGCCGCAGAGGATGGGTTTTCTGCTCTTCGGCTTCGGATGGGCCTATGCGCTGGGACAGCTTCCCTCCGGAGGTCTGCTCGACCGGTTCGGCTCGAAGCGCGTCTACGGCATCAGCATCATTCTCTGGTCGCTCTTTGCGTTTCTCACTGGCTGCGCAGGCTATGTGACGGCCAGCGCAGTGTTCACGGTGATCTTCGTCTTGCGAATCCTCTCGGGCTTGGCGCAGTCGCCTGTCTTTCCGGGAAACGGCCGCATTGTGGCTGCGTGGTTTCCTGCTTCCGAGCGCGGCCGGGCTTCGGCCATCTTCAATAGCGCGCAGTATTTTGCGCTGCCCATCTTCGCGCCCATCTTCGGATGGCTGATTCATACGGCGGGATGGCAGAGCTGCTTCTGGTTTCTGGGCGCACTCGGCGCGGCGCTCACTGTGGTCTGGTTCACGACCATCTACGGCGTCAAGGAGCATCCGCGCATTTCACAATCCGAGGTCGAGTTCATCGAGCGCGGCGGAGGCCTTGTCAACACAGACGCGCAGGCAAACGCGAAAAAAAACACGCTCACCTGGGCAACGGTGAAGATGCTGTTGAGCTACCGGATGCTGGTAGGCGTTTACATCGGCCAATACTGCATTACGACGCTGACATGGTTTTTTCTCACCTGGTTTCCGTTATATCTTTCGCAGGCGCGGCACATGTCGGTGCTGAAGGTTGGTTTTGCCGCGGCCGTGCCAGGGCTCTGCGGTGGATTTGGCGGCATCCTCGGCGGCGTAATCTCGGACCGGCTGCTGCATAGCGGCTGCTCTCTGAGTTTCGCGCGCAAACTGCCCATTATGGCTGGCATGGGTCTCTCGATGACCATCATTGCGTGCAACTACGCGCACTCGCAGACCGTCATGCTGCTGTTCATGTCGATTTCCTTTTTCGGCAAAGGCGTTGGCGCGCTGGGTTGGACCGTCATCTCCGACACATCGCCCAAAGGGATGGTGGGCATGAATGGTGCGCTCTTCAACCTGTTTGGCAATACGGCGGGCATTACCACGCCGCTCATCATCGGTTCCATCGTAGAAAGGACGCACTCATACAACGGCGCGCTGATCTTCGTGGGCCTTATCGCGTTTTGCGCGATCGTGAGCTATGGCCCAATTGTGGGCGAGATCAAGCGTATCGAGCTCAACCCCGCACAGGCAGGATGAACCGCAGTGTGGGAACACACGCAACGTGCATCGAGAGAATTTAAGCTAACAGACAGGAGACGTGCTCATGCCTGAGTGGCCTGGAAACTTTCCGCGCAACGCCTTCAAGCAGGCGCTTGCGCAAGGCGAGAGGCAGGTAGGCCTGTGGTCCGGGCTGGCGAATCCCATCGCAGCGGAGATTATCGCCGGCGCGGGTTTCGACTGGATTGTGATCGACGGCGAACACGCGCCCAACGACATTTCCACGCTCCTGCCCCAACTTCAGGCCATGCGCGGCGGCACGGCGGAGCCGGTGTTTCGTGTTCCATGGAACGAACCGGTCATCATCAAGCGCGCCCTCGACGTGGGCGCACGTTCGCTGCTCATTCCCTTTGTGCAGAATGTTGAAGAGGCCAGGCGCGCCGTCGCCGCCGCGCGCTATCCACCGCTGGGCATTCGCGGCGTGGCGGTTGCGCCGCGAGCGATTGATTACGGCCGCACACAGAATTACCACCGCAACGCGCATCTCGATACCTGCATACTGGTGCAGATCGAGACGCGCGCCGCGCTCAAAGAGATTGAAGCAATCGCCGCCATCGAGGGAATGGACGGCATCTTCATCGGGCCGAGCGACCTGGCCGCGGACTTCGGGCATCTCGGCAATCCCAAGCACCCGGATGTGCAGGCGGCGATCCAAGATGCGGCCCAGCGCATCCGCGCCACGGGCAAATCGGCCGGCACGCTGGCGGGCAGTATCGACGATGTCGAATTTCTCTTCGGCCTCGGATTCAACTTCACGGCAACCGGCAGCGATGTGGGCATTCTTGCGCGGGGCGCGGAAAGCATCGCCGCGCGCTTCAAGAAACATTGAGAGCACTCAAAGGAGAAATGCAATGGCAACGGTTGGATTTGTGGGGCTCGGCATCATGGGCCGCCCCATGCTCAAAAATCTATTGAAGGCTGGTCATACCGTGATCGCCTACGGCCGCAACGCGGAGAAGCTCAATGCCGTGGTGAATGACGGCGCGCAGCGCGGCGCTTCGAACAGTGACGTGGGCGCGCGGGCTCCGATCGTGATCACGATGCTGCCCGATGGACCCGAGGTGGAAGAAGTGGTTCTCGGCGCGAACGGTATTCTCGCCGGCTCGAAGCCAGGCTCGCTCATCATCGACATGAGCTCGATCAATCCGCTGGTCTCGCAGAAGATCGCCGCAGCTTGCGCAGCGGATGGCGTAGAGTTTCTCGATGCGCCGGTGAGCGGCGGCGAGCCGAAGGCCATCGACGGAACGCTGGCCATCATGGCAGGCGGCAAGGAAGAGGTTTTTCATAAAGCCGAGCCGATTTTGAAGTGCATGGGCTCGAGCGTCACGCTGACCGGACCGGTAGGCGCGGGCAATACCACCAAGCTCGCCAATCAGATCATGGTGGCGTGCAATATCGCCGCAATGGGTGAGGCGCTCACGCTGGCTACGCGCTGCGGGCTCAATCCCGATGTCGTGATGAACGCTATTAAGGGCGGCCTCGCCGGCAGCGCGGTGCTCAACGCCAAGGGCCCCATGCTCATTGCGCGGAACTTCAAGCCGGGATTCAAGATTTATTTACATCAGAAAGACCTGCGCAATGCGCTGCAAACGGCCGAGGCAAACCGCGTATGCCTGCCGGTCACGGCGCTGGTGCAGCAGATGTTGTCTTCGCTGATTGCAGATGGAAAAGGCGATCTGGATCACTCGGCGATTGCCACGTTCATCGAGGAGGCCTCGCACGTCGAAGTGAAGCCGCCAACGGCTTAGGTTGTACTCCGTACCGTTCCCCATCCTTTCGGCCAGGTGCCGGGTGCCCCAGAGCTCATCGCCGCTCACTGAGCACGACATGGGTGCCCCAGGTCTCTGTAGGAGACCTGGGAAAGCAAGACGCGAATCAGCCCACCTTAAAAAGCGGAAGAGTTGAGGGTTGTGCTTTCCCAGGTCTCATCCGCCGCGACGGAAGACCTGGGGCACCCATTTTCGTGCTGGATTGAATTCTCTGAGACTTGGCCACCCGGCCTTCTTCTTCCTGCTTATCCGTCGTCGTCCTCGCGTGCGTTGCACTGAATGATCCCATAGTCGCGGATCGTCTCCGTATCACCGCGCTGCGATTCCGTGTAGTCGACGCGCACGTACACGCGGGGCATCAGGTGAAACGTGAAGAACGTGCCGTCGGTGAAGCGCACCTCCAGCGACTG
>JASHQE010000254.1 GCA_030037705.1 Acidobacteriaceae bacterium
CTCCTATTCAATCAGACATTCAGGTCTATTTTTCAGATTTCCGTCCCAATAGCCTCTTTGTGGTTTGCGCCTGTTTAGGCGCACGCTCCCTCATGCAGGAGCGTGCATCACCCCAATCAGGCAAAGCGTGGCTTTTGGGCTGAACGAAGGACCTACGGGAACGGCAAGGTGTTCGCCATTGAAACGAATGCGAAAAAGGTGGCGAACCGGGCATTCCGGGTTATATTCTCCGGTGGCTGGGCAAGCGAAATGGAAATTCCGGATACAGCGCGTGGTTATGTCCGCGCCTTGTTGCGCACGCAGCCCCAATAGGAGGTTCCCCGGTGAGAGCTCTTTCCATCCGGCATCAGGTTCTGGTCCTCGGCCTGATCGCTGCTCTTCTTTCGGCATGTTCACTGGATCCCAATGTGCGCAAGCAGAATTACTTTCAAAGCGGCCAGCGGTATTTCGAGAAGGGCCAATACCGCGAGGCGTCGATCGAGTTCACCAAGGCCATCAAGATCGATCCTGCCTACGCCGATGCGCACCACCAGCTAGCGGAAAGCTACATGAACCTCCGGCAGCAGGACCGTGCTATTCAGGAGTTCGCTCGCACCGTCGAACTGCGACCGGAGGATTACCAGTCACGTATCGCGATCGCGAATTTGCTGATTCTTGGCCGCGACTTCCCGCACGCCCACGAACAAGCTAACATCCTGCTCAAAATGCGGCCGTCCGATCCCGCGGTTCACGCATTGGCTTCAAGCCTCCTTGCCGCGGAAGGCGACATTTCAGGCGCAATCAGGGAAGTTCAGCAAACCATAATCCTTGCTCCAGGCCGCTGGGAACCCTACCTGAATCTTGCCCTGTTGCAATTGAAAAGCAAGGAACCCGATGAGGCGGAGGCCAGTTTCAAGAAGGCGATTGAGTTGGACCCGAAGGTAATGCAGGTGCGCTTACTGCTGGGCTCTTACTATCAATCACACAACCGCCTCGATGAAGCGGAGCAGCAATTCCGCGTTGCGGTGTCTCTCGATCCAAGTAGTCTCGCCCCGCGAGAGGCCATTGCCCGCTTATATCTGGTCGAGGGCAAGAGGGCCGACGCGGAAGAGGTTCTAAAACAAGCTGCACACGACCTTCCGCATAACTCCGATGCCTTGCTCGCGCTCAGTAACTTCTATTTCAGCACCGGCAATTTGGACAAAGCTGTCTCTGAATACCGGCTGTTCTATCAGGAGCGTCCGAATGACCTGCGGGTAAAGAAAAGGTTTATTCGGCTGCTCATCCAGGCAAAGCATGAGGATGAAGCCCGCAGCCTTAATGACGAAATATTAAAGAGTAGTCCTAAGGATGACGACGCTCTGGTTTTCCGAAGTCAGTTGCAGATTCAGAGCGGGGATGTAACCGACGCAGCACAAACATTGGAGATGGTGGTCAACAACTCCCCGAACAACACCCAGGCCCACTATGCCTTGGGTGTCGCCTTTGAAGCGCAGGGAAACCTGGAGGGCGCCGAGAACGAATGGCGGGAAGCATTGCGTCTAAATCCCGATTTCTTTGAGGCCGAGCATTCCATCGCCGATGCCGCAATACGGCAAGGTGATATGAACTCCCTGGAAGTAGCCGCCAGCCAGATGATCAGGCTGGAACCAAGTTCGCCGGAAGGATACGGGCTCCGCGCCTTCTCTAACATCAATCGCGCCCGCTATACCGTAGCAGAGCAGGATATTCACAGAGCCATCGAAATAGCTCCCCAGAGTGAATTTGGTTATGTGCAGATGGGAAATCTGCGACTCGCCCAGAAGCAGTACGCTGACGCCGCCAGGGCCTATCAGGACGCCCTCAACCGCAATGCCAATTCGACGAATGCGCTGCTCGGGCTGGTGAAAGCATACGTCGCCGAGAGACAGGCTGACAAAGCCATTGCAATCGTGAATGCGCAGATCGAAAAAGCACCTGCAAACAGCGGCTTATATAACCTGCTCGGCGCCCTGCTGTTCCATGTCAGGAAAGACTTCAACGGTGCCGAGGCCGCGCTGGCTAAATCCGTTGCGCTTGACAAGCATAATTATGGCGCAGTGATCCAGTTATGCCAGGTGCTTGTCGTCAAGGGAGAGGTCGAACGGGCTATCGCTACCGGTGAGGCATCACTGAAGGACAACCCCCGTCAGCCAGACCTCAATCTCCTTGTGGGCAACTTATATGAGTCCAGGTCGGATTGGAAGAATGCGGAAGACGCATATCAGAAAGCGTTAGCCATCAGTTCCCAGAATCCCGTGGCCTCGAATGATCTTGCCCGCGTGATGCTGCAAACAGGCGGAAACTTCGGTGTCGAATTATCTCTGGCGCAGACCGCGGTGAGGGGATTGCCCGATTCTCCCGCTGTCTTGGACACGCTGGGATGGATCTATTACCAGGAGGGCGTTTATCCCTTGGCCATCAGCTATCTTCAGCAGGCGCTCAAGCTACAGGAAAAGATTAAGCTGCCCGATAATCCTGACATTCACTATCATCTTGGGATGGTTTACGAGAAGACTCAACACCCGGCGCTGGCCCGGCAGCACTTTGAGCAGGTTCTCAAAATCTATCCAAATTACCGCGATGCCAACCAGATCAAGAAAGAGCTGATTCATCTGAAATCATAAGGCCGCTGCGCCTGCAAAACTATCAAGCGGATCCATGGGACAGCACGCGTCTGGCGCGATTCCTGGACTTTCCAGCACTTGACAATGTTGCTGGCGTCAATCTCCCTTGGCCGAGAATGCAGTCTCACTCAAGCCGCACCCAGCATGGAAGAGCACGACTTGAGTGCGGTGCTGGTTATAATCCTGGGAAGCCACGCTGTTCTCGTTGCCCGGAATCCAACGTTCAATGACATGACAGCATTTTCGATTTCGGGCAGCCGTGTACGAGAGGCCATGGCCACGGAGGCTCCGTAGCAGATGTCATCCCCACCGCCTGGCCCGTCAATTGCCGATACCGATTCAGACCAACCCGCTCGAATTGAAGGCGCAGGCATTTCAAATCATCCGGCAAGATGGGCCTCACCCAGAAACCTGCTCTTCTGGTCTCTGATTGCAGTGTCTCTCCTCATCTTCAGGACACCGCTGATCGCCCTTCTGCACGGTTCCTTTGGCGGAGATAACCAGTACGACAAATATTCCTACTCTCTACTGATTCCTTGTTTGAGTGTGGCGCTCGTACTTTTCGAGAAGGACAGGATCTTCACTGTCGTTCAGCATGACTTTCGCACGGCAGCCATTCTTCTGCTCGCGGGAGCGATGTCAAAGTTCTTTGCGGAGCGGGCCTTCCAGCAACTCGGAGCGGACACGTCCCTTTCCATCGAGATATTGGGATTGGTTATTTTTTGGCTCGCTGGATTCATTCTCTGCTACGGGACGAACGCATTCCGCGCCGGGGCATTTCCACTCCTGCTTCTCTTGTTCACGGTGCCGATGCCGGACTTCGTATTGGATAAGCCAGTTGCTGCCGTGCAAAATGGCTCGGCCGACGTATGCTCGCTTCTGCTCTCCCTGTTCGGAGTTCCGGTTCTGCGCGATGGATTGGTGTTTACCCTTCCGAAAGTGACCATTCGCGTGGCGAAGGAGTGCAGTGGGATCCATTCGACCTTTGCCCTCCTCATGGTTAGTTTCGTCGCCGGACATCTCTTCCTTTCGTCAGTCCGGAAGAAGATCTTACTGATTCTTTCTGTGCTGCCAATCGTGTGCATTACCAACGGCTTGCGCATTGCCTGTCTGACGCTGCTCGCAGAGTATGTCGACGTAGGAGTTTTGGACAGCGGTCTCCACCGTGAGGGCGGGATAGGTTTCTTTGTGTTGGCGTTGCTGCTCTTATTCACGACTCTTCAGCTACTGAAAACAGGCGGAAGACGGCGTGAACCCAATAGCTTCAAGGGGCCGTGACCGGCCCCGTTGTCTTATCCGCCGATATTTGGAGTTACTCAGCCTCTTCACCCACTCCGGAAAAACCAGCCAATATGCGTTGCAGTACAAACTAGACTTGCCGGTTCCGTACGGAGCGGCGAACGTGGTTGAGGACTTTGTTTTTACTTTCGACTGCAACGGCACTGTTGCAAAGTTATGCATATATCGCTGCGAATAACATGCAGGAAGAGATTCCTGCACTAAGTCGAGTGCCGCAGAGTAATTCTTACCAGATGCTTCTAAATTAGAAGAGTAATATCGAACATGTATTACCTAAGTACGTTACTGAATTAAGGTGGTTGTTTCGATATGTTGAACCCGGCGGAAACCGCGCCGGCCGATGCTTAGATGGAACGTATGCGTGTGAATTCTGTTCGGTCAACCACCTGAAAAATCGCAGTTATGAGTATTTCAGAATATTTCATAGGAGTCGGCATATATTTACAGCACGGACCCCTTGACAGAATTGCGAGCACTTGCTAACTTCTGTTTTGCAATTCCCCAATATTGCACGGGCCCATCCATCTCATCCTCATCGCACGTACTGGAGGTTGTTCGATGAAAAGGTCTCTATCTTTGGCCATTCTGGCCGTGCCAGCTGTATGCCTTGTTCTCCCCAGTTCCAGCCTTGTTGCTCAAGCGCTGACCAACCCCCTAACGATTGGCATATTGTCTTACGACACTGGAGTAGATCCAGGCGTGGATACATTTGACTTATACAACCTGACGGGTGGCGTTGTGTCTCCGGACGGTATTGTGGACCCCGAAACATTCAGCGGAACACTGACTGTTGATGTTTCGGGAGTTGGAGATGAAGTTTTTGATTACAGCGACGTGGATATCTACGGGGATAATCTAACGCTTGCCTCGTTCCTGCCTTCTACGGACATCCTTTCCGCTGAACTCACCCTCGTGCTAAGTAACTCGACTGCGGTGAATATCGTTGACGACAATGGGAACCCTGCGGTGGTCAACCTGAACGCGGTCCCCGACACGACCTTGTCGAATGGCGGAGCCGCGTTGACTGCGTGCGACGGGAGTGGGAGTCCGTGCTCCAGTGAGGTGATTTCTGTTACTGCGGTACCCGAGACTGCAGTACCCGAGCCATCGACGCTCTGGTTACTCGCCATCGGCTTTGGAGGCCTTCTTCTGGCCGCCAAGCGGCGCTGTTTCCATAACTCCTAAGAAGTTAAGTCATTCCGGGTTCGTAATCCCCCATTGCACATTCGGAATCCCCCCATCCGTGAGAACCTGAGCTTCCTGGGCCACCTCAAGGTCATATCATTCGCTCCCCCAGAGCGACATTGAATGCGGATGTAAATTCCCGGCAACCGAAAGAACACGAGGTCAAGGAACCATGTCGTCTTCAATCATCGCGATGTTGCGTAGAGTCGTGGCTGTACTCGGGAATAGGCCGAAGGTACTGACGCTTTGCGTCCTCCTCGGTTCTTTGCTATTGGGGGCAGAAGGTGCGCTTGCACAAGTTACGCTGTCCTCCTCCGCGGCCCCGACGGCGGCGGAGCCCAATGTGCAATCGGTGCGATTGACCGGCAGCGGATTTCCTACGGGCACGATATCTGCGAGCAGCGTTACTGTGTCTTTGGCTCCTGCGACCACTGGGGCGGGGCCAAGCATGTCGACGACGGCGTCAGGTTTTGCGAGGGTCGTGGGAACAACGGCACAAGTTACATTTACGGTTCCATCATCCCTTGTGATGAGTTCTCCCACAGCGTATCTCGTGAGTATTGCCGGGACGACGGCCAGCGGAGTTGCTTTTAGCAGTACGAACAAGTCGAGCCTAACCATCGACCCACCGGCAAGCGTGGCTTTAGTTCCTTCGACGGGAAAGCAGGGACAGTCCCTAGCGGTCACTATTAATGGAACCTATTCGAATTTTGCACAAGGCGCGACGACAGCCAATTTTGGTCCCGGAATTTCAGTTGGAGGGGCGGCGGCCAATTCTCCTGGCCCGGTAACAGTCACAAGCTCAACTTCTGCCACGGCGCAAATCGTAATCGCTGCCAACGCGGCTATTCAAAGCAACCCGGTTGTGATCGCCACAGGCAATGAGATTGCAGACACAAGCTTCTCCGTTACAAGCGCTACGAGCACACCAGCGTCGATCACAGCTACGGCAGGCACACCGCAATCCGCGAAGATCAACACGGCCTTTGCGTCGACGCTGCAGGCTACGGTGAAGGATTCTGGCGGCAACCCGGTGAGCGGTGTTGTGGTGACCTTCGCTGCTCCGGCTTCGGGCGCCAGCGGCACCTTTGCGGGCGGAGTGAACACCGCCACGACCAACGCCAGCGGCGTAGCCACATCCGCCATCTTTACGGCCAATAGCACGGCAGGCAGCTATAACGTGACTGCGAGTGTGTCCGGAGTGACCGGCACGGCTGCCTTCGCGCTGACCAATACGGCAAGCACAGCGGCATCGATTACGGCGACAGCGGGTACGCCGCAATCTGCGGCCATCAACACGGCCTTTGCGTCGACGTTGCAGGCGACAGTGAAGGACTCGGGTGGGAACCCGGTGAGTGGCGTTGTCGTGACCTTTGCTGCTCCGACTTCGGGAGCCAGCGGTACCTTTGCGGGCGGTGTCAATACTGCCACGACCAACGCCAGCGGCGTAGCCACATCCGCCATCTTTACGGCCAATAGCACGGCAGGCAGCTATAACGTGA
>JASHQE010000255.1 GCA_030037705.1 Acidobacteriaceae bacterium
CAGCCGGAATCGCCTCCGGCTGCGTGAGCACGGCGTACTTCGCGGCGGAGGCGCAGGCGCAGTTGCGCTCATGCGGCATGGCCGCAACGGCTGCTTTCACCACTTTGCACGCATTCTCTGCATTCTGGTGCAGCACAGCGACAATCTCCTCGACCGTCACCGCGTCGTGTCCTTCGCGCCAGCAGTCGTAGTCGGTGACCATGGCCACGGTCGCGTAGCAGATCTCCGCCTCGCGCGCCAACTTGGCCTCCTGCAGGTTGGTCATGCCGATCACATCCGCGCCCCAACTGCGATAAAGGTTCGACTCCGCTTTGGTCGAAAACTGCGGCCCCTCCATGCACACGTAGGTACCGCCCAATTTGCCAACCACGCCGGCTGCAGTGCACGCCTGCGCTGCGGCTTCAGCTACCGTCGCGCAAATCGGATCACCGAAGGCAACGTGCCCAACAATGCCATCGCCAAAGAATGTCGATATGCGATGAAAGGTCCGGTCGATGAACTGGTCGGGAATCACGAAATCCGTGGGCCTGTGCTCTTCCTTGAGCGAGCCGACGGCCGAAACGGAGACGATCCGCTCCACGCCCAGTTTTTTGAACGCGTAGAGATTCGCGCGAAAGTTCAGCTCCGAAGGCAAAATACGGTGTCCGCGTCCATGCCGCGCAAGGAAGGCAACTTTGCGCCCTTCGAGTTCGCCCAGCACGAACGGATCGGAGGGCTCGCCGAAGGGTGTTTCGACGCGCTCTTCGTGCACGTTCGTGAATCCGGGCATCGAATACAACCCACTGCCCCCGATGATGCCGATCTCTGCCTGCGCCAATTCCTTGCTCCTGTTCTTGGTAGCTGTCAGCTCTCGGCCCTCAGCTTTGTCGTGCAAGTACCTGCTCAGCACCTGCTGATAGCTGAGGGCTGATAGCTCTTTATCTTTGATCGATCAGCCGGATCGTCTCCATAATCACATCGCCGTCGATCGTCAGACTATGCGCGCTGACCTTGTCCATCGTATCTTGCGCTGTATGGTGATAGCTGTTGTTGGGCCCGTAGTCCAGGTCGATGATGTCGATAGAAGGAACGCCGCGCCGGACAAACGGCAGATGATCGTCTTCGACGGCCATCTCTTTTTGAAAAAAATACCGCTCATCGCCGAACTTCTTCGCGGCCTGCCCTACCAGGGCTGTCAGCCATGGCGTCGAATTCGTCTCTCGCTGGATGTCCAGGTCTTTGTCGCCTATCATATCGGTCAAGATGAACGCCTTGACCTTGCCCAGCGTTCCGTCGCGTCCCCAGCGCGCAGCCAGGTGCCGGCTGCCGTAGGTCGAGTCGGTGTCCGACCAGCTTTGAATCGCCTCTTCGCCGTCAAAGAAGACCAGCCATATCGAGTAGCCTTCCAGCTTTTTGCCATGCGCTGTCTCCATGCGCAGCCGGTCGGCGATGGCCATCAGCAGTCCGGTGGTGGAAGCCCCGTCATTTGCGCCGACGAAGTTGATCGTGCGCAGCGGGTAATTGGTCTCGTAATGTGTGCCGAGCACAATCGCGCCGGGCTTCGATCCAGGGAAACGCACGATGAAGTTGCGCATCGGCACCGCGCCGATGGGCGTGTCGGCGGTAAAGGCATCCTCTTCGCACGCGTCATGTTGAAAATGGCTGCGTAGAAACTGCTCGGCTGTCACGTGTCCCGGCCCCGTGGGCCAGCGCGGCCCGATGGCGGCAAATTCGCGCGCGTATTCATACGCCTTCGCGCCGTCAAAGTGCTGGGCGGAGGCGGTAAAAGGAGCGAGAAGTATCAGAGCACTCAGAATGAGTCTGGACATCCGTGCTCTCCCAGGTCTCAAAAGCAAGACCTGGGGCACCCATGCACGTGCTGCAACTCTCTTCCAGAATGAGAAAAATATCATGATGCGACCTCTTTGTCCCTCTTCCGCGAAGGATGCACCCACCAGGCAACGGCGATTCCGACCAAGTACAAAGAGAGCATGGGCAGCGCATACGCGCACATGGTCCACGGATCGGGACTCGGGCAAATAACGGCGGCCACAAGAAAGACGGCCAGAATTGCGTAGCGGATGTTCTTCCATAGGAAGCGTGGGCTCACGATGCCGAACATAGCCAGGAAAAAGATGAGAACAGGCAATTCAAAGCTGACTCCCAAGCCGAGGATCAGCGAAAGAAAGAAGCTGGTGTAATCCTCTATCGTGATCATGGGCGTGAAGTTGTGGCCAATGTCGACAACGAGGATTTTGATCGCGCCTGGCAACACCCAGTAGTACCCGAAGACCGCGCCGGAGAGGAATAGGGTAACCGTGGCCAGCATAAACGGCACCACAAACCTTCGCTCCTTTTGATAAAGCCCTGGCGCAATGAACAGCCATACCTGGTAGAGGATGAAAGGGGCGGCGATGATCGCTCCCGCCAGCAGCGACGCCTGCAGGTCGAGATTGAGTGCATCCATGGGATGCGTGAAGACGAGAGATTTGCCGATGTGACTCAACGGCGCCTGGAGAAAATTGACAATGCGGACGTGAAAGATCCATGCGGTGATGAAGCCGAGGGCGAGATAAATGGCCGAGTGGATGATGCGCTTGCGCAACTCCTCCAGGTGCTCCATCAGGCTCATCCCCGGGAGCTCCGCGCGTTCCGTCACCGCCTTTCGCGCCTTATCAATTGCGTCTCCGGAATCAACCATTGTGGGCTGCGTGCTCGGTCACCGCGCCAGACTCTTCTCTAGGCTCTTCCGTTGCGGCTTCTCTTTCCTTGGGAGTTGTATCAGAGGGTGCTGCGGCAGGCCCGGACTGCACCTCAGCCTTCTCAACCGCCGCGCCGCCCGGCCGCGCCGCGGCCACGGTCTCGCCTGTGGAAGGCGGCTGAATCCGCGGATAGCTCTCTTCCTGCGCGGTTTCCTGCCTGTCCAAGTTGCCATGGGTGCTCTCGCGCGGATACGAAGGCTCGTTTCCAGAGGAGAGCGTCTCCGGTCCCGCAACTGGAGTCGTCGATGGCGACTGTGCCGCGGTCTCGGCAGCCGGAGTCTGCGCGGGTGGGTTGAGAGCCAGAAGCCGCTGCCGCTCTGCCTCTTCACGCTTGCGTCGATCCGCCTCTTCGGCGCTCCGCAACTCTTCTTCCATCTGAAACTTGAAGTCGTTCGACGCCTTGCGGAACTCGTACATCAACTTACCGATCTGCCGTCCGATCTGCGGCAGCCGCCGCGGGCCAAATACCACCAGCGCCAGAATCATCAGAATCAGCGAGTCTGCCATGCCCAGATTGGCTTGTTCGATTGGCGCCGGAATGCCCATGAAAGACCATGATACCTGCCCGTCGGCAGCGCTCACAACCCCATGCGCGGCGCTGCTTTACCGGCAGTTTCTCACCCGCTCTCCCCCCAGCGTAGCCCGGCAGTTGCCGTAATACCCATTGCCCCGGCCAAGGATGACACGTGCTTCCCGGTTCAGCGGGAAGCCGGCTCGACTGCGTTACAATACGTTGAATGCGGTTGTCAGCCGGTTGAATAAACGAGAATCAACTTTGGCGCGCATCGCATCATTTTAAGTGGGCTGCAACATCCCCGTGGATGGTTTCAGAGCTTGTGGCGGAGAGCCAGGAGACTGAAAAGCGCATTCACTGCGGCCTGATTGCTTTCAACATCCCCGTCCGGATTTCGGACTGAAGGCGGAAAACGGTGATACCTGTTCTTGATGAGACGATGGCGGCTTCGTCTGCCGAAACTGAAGACTCCTGCAGCCTGGAAAACTATCTGGCCCTCCCGGACCACTCGATGGACGAGCGTATAGCGCGAGCCCGGGCCGCGCTGGGGTCCACGACCATTCTGCTCGGCCACCACTATCAGCGTGATGAAGTCATACGTTTTGCAGACTTTACCGGCGACAGCTACAAGCTTTCCAAGATCGCCGCCGAAACCGAGGCCAAATACATTGTTTTCTGCGGTGTACACTTCATGGCAGAGAGCGCGGATGTGCTGGGACGCGCCGGCCAGCAGGTCATCCTGCCGGACCTGAACGCCGGCTGCTCGATGGCGGATATGGCGGAAATCTCTCAGGTCGAGACGTGCTGGGACGTGCTCGCGCGCTTTCACCTCTCGGACGAAACCATCCCTCTCACGTACATGAACTCGACCGCCGCGATTAAGGCCTTTTGCGGCGAGCATGGCGGCCTGGTGTGTACCTCCTCCAACGCCCGGCGCGCCTTTGAATGGGCTTTTGCGCGCGGCAAGCGCATCCTTTTCCTGCCCGACCAGCATCTTGGGCGCAACACTGGCTATGCTATGCAAATCCCCTTGGATCAGATGGTTGTCTGGGATCCATGGGCGATTCAGGGAGGGCAGACAAAGGACGGGATCGCTCAAAGCCGTATCCTGCTCTGGAAGGGCCATTGCGCCGTCCACCAGCGTTTTCTTCCCGGTCATGTCGATCAGGTGCGGGCCAAATATCCAGGCATCCAGGTCATCGTGCATCCGGAGTGCCGGTTCGAGGTCTGCCAGAAGGCCGATGCACTCGGCTCGACGGAACGGCTGATCTCGATCGTCGAGAAGGCCCCTGCGGGCTCGATCTTTGCGATCGGAACCGAGATTCACCTGGTCAACCGGCTTGCACGCCGCTTTGCTATGGAAGGCAAAAAGATTATCACGCTGGACGATACGGGCTGCCTGTGCACCACGATGTACCGCATCAGTCCGCAGCACCTGGCTTGGGCGCTTGAAAATCTCATGGAAGGCCGGGTGGTCAACCGCATCCAGGTGCGTCCCGGCGTCAAGCGCTGGGCCCGTGTCGCACTGGATCGCATGTTGGAGATTTAAATCAGGCGCGAAGGGGCGGCGCGTACGGGCGTCCTACCGAAGAAGGTTCAACCGTTGAAGAGATTTGATACCCCGATTATCTCCGGCGGCAGCTTCACTGCAAATGCCTCGATTGGCTAAGGAGGATTGCACGGTCGTGTCATGCCACTGCATTGAAGTTGCCGTATGCTAACGTATAGTCTGTTTTCAGATGAAAACCTTCACTCTCGACGAAGCCCAGGCGCTACTTCCCGTGCTCGAATCGCTGCTTAAGCGTGCCATGGAAGAGAAGCGCTCTGCGGAGGAGGTCGAGACCGATCTCTCCGGACTCGCCCAGCGGATCTATCTCTCGGGAGGGATGCGGGTGAACGCCTCCAGCGTGGCCAAGCAACGCTGCGAGATGGAAAACCATCTCAAACGCGTTCGTGAGAGTATTGCCGAGATCGACGCCATCGGTGTTCAGATCAAGGATCTCGATTCCGGTTTGCTGGACTTTCCGTTCCGCCTGGAGGACGAAATCGTCCTCCTCTGTTGGCGCATGGGAGAACCGGCAATCGAACACTGGCATACGGTCGAGGCGGGCTTTCAGGGCCGCCAGCCGGTCGACGAGCGCTTCCGCCGCCGTACCAGCGGCCGGCCGAACTGATTCCCGCGTCGGCTCTGCTTCCTTCTCGCGGTCGGCGTAGCGTCCCGTTTCTGCTCTCCATCGTTGCGGCATATTCGGCAATGAGCGCCGAGAAGCGGCTTTGCGTCTAATCGGGCAGCAGCATCTTCCCTAATGAGCTGAATCCTGCGTGGATAAAGAATTGGCCTTGGACTGGCGATTCGCGAGGAGTGACGATGAGGATCGGAACGTGCGCGCGGCTGTTGCTTGCCGTAACCCCTTTTTTGGCCGGATGTGGCGATTTTTGGCAGGCCCCCAGCTCTTCTGGCTCGGGCACAACTTCAACCACCCTCTCGAGCGGCTACTTTTACGTTCTGAACCAGGAGACTGCGCAGATCGTTGCGTACAACATCAACTCCGGCACGCTGAACCAGATTGGCGCCTACACGCTCTCAGCAGCGCCCACGGCCATTGCGATAGCGCCCGGCGGCGGCTTTCTTTACGTGAGCACAGTTGCCGGCATCTACCTCTACGACATCGGATCCAGCGGAGCGCTAACCATCGGCAATAGCGGCGGGGTTGTTTCTTCTGATCCCGCTGCAGCGATCGCAGTGGATACAACAGGCGCATGGCTGGTGGACGCCGTTCAGGGCACAACCGGATTTCAATTGGATGCGACTCCGATTACCTCCGCAGGCACCTTTACCGGCGGAACTGTTGCGACGAAACAATACGCGGTTACGAGCGCCACGGTCCATCAAATTGCCATTTCGGGCGATGACCTTCATGTCTTTGTAGCAGCCGGCGCCGGCGGCGCCATCGTGGTCCCTTTCACGGCAGCGGACTCCGCCCCGCTTGCCACCACTGGCACCGTGATTGCACCTGTCACTACCGGTGGCGCAGCGCTCTCCGTGGCCGTGGATCCATCTTCGACTCCACGGTTGTTTTATATCGGTGAAACGCTGGCTTCAGGCGGGTCCACCGGTGGATTGCGGGTCTTCGAATACAGTTCGCTCGGTGGAACGCTCACCCAGGTCTCCGGTTCGCCATTTGCCAGCGGGGGCACTGCGCCGAATGCCATTCTGCCCATCACATCCGGCGATTACGTCTATGTGGCGAACGGTACAGGCCTCAGCACTGCGGGCAACATTACGGGCTTCTCGATCACATCGAGCGATAGCACCTACACAATTGCGACAGGCGATACCGCGTCGGCCGGGATCCAGCCTTTCGGACTGGCAGAAGACAGCGATTCCAATTTTGTGCTGGCCGCATCGGAGGGGGGCAGCTACGACCTCGAAGCCTATATATTCGACACAACTACTGCGGGCAAGCTGGACGTCTCGATCACGTCATCCACCGGGACCGATCCCACCGAGGCTATCGCTGTTGCGGCGGTGCCGTAAGCGTAGTGGCTCAGTTTGGCCGGTTTTGAAGGGTACGGGCTTTAGCCCGTACATAAAAGTTCAACAAAATCGGCGGGGCTTTAGCCCCTGAGGAATGTGCGTTCAAACTGAGCCACTACCGCCGTAACAGAAAGCTGCGGGTAGTGGGTCAGTTTGAAGGGGCATGGCTTCAGCCATGCCGAAAAGGCGCAGAATTCGATGGGGTTTTAACCCCTGAGGGACGGGTTTACGCAAACTGACCCACTACCAAGCTGCGTGCTGCCCTGCTGCGGGGTGTTATCCTCAGGTTAGAACGTTTCAGGCTGTGTTCTACTCTCCGCCAATCCTCTTCGCTTTGTTTCTTCAGCGCCCCCGGCTCCATCTTGTACCGTCTGGCCTGGCAATATGCCTCTTTGTGCTTACCGCGGGCTGCGGCCGCTTACACCAGCAGCATACTGAGATGGTTTACGTCTCCGCGCGCTCCATGTACCTCCACGACCGCGTAGCTGCTGTTTCCAACCGCGTAGCCGAGGTGACCAACGGTGAACCTCTTGCGATCGTCGAGCATGGCCACCGCTTCCTGAAGGTCAAGACGGCAAAAGACGAGATTGGCTGGATCGAAGATCACGCTGTGATCGACGAGAAGACCTACAACGCCTTTATTCAACTTGCCAACGAGCACAAGCAGGACCCGGTCACCGCCAAGGCCACCTTGCGCGACGATCTCTACATGCACCTGCTTCCCGGCCGCGACACGGAGCATTTTTACCTGATTCCGGGCGATGCCAAGGTTCAGTTGCTTGCGCGCGCTTC
>JASHQE010000256.1 GCA_030037705.1 Acidobacteriaceae bacterium
AATGATTCATCGTGATCCTCCGGTATGAGCTATCTTGCGTTGAAGACGAAGCTGGATGCCGCGGGGAGCTATGGATCGAATCACTTGCAATCTCCGCAAGACGGTCGTCGCAACTTCGCCGATGGAATACCGCGTAACGCAGGTGTGAAAAGGACCAGAGAAGTATGGCGCGGGAGTCTAAGCCGAATCTTAGGAAACCCGCACCATTGGTGGTTTTCATGGAGAATTCACAATTTCCCGCTACGATCCATCCCAGGATTTTTCTATGCAGGTATTGATTGTCGAGGATAAACGCAGTCTCGCGGGCCACCTAGGACGTGCGTTGGAGAACGAGGGGCACGCCGTTACGCTGGCCTACGACGGCGAAGAGGCGCTGCGACTGGGCAGAACCAATGTCTACGATGTGATGCTGCTCGACGTGATGCTGCCGCGTGTGGACGGCTTCACCGTCATTCGCAAGCTGCGCGAGATTTCGCTGCGCACGCACACCATTATGGTCTCCGCGCGCGATTCGATGCACGATGTAGTACACGGCCTGGACGCCGGCGCCGACGATTACATCACCAAGCCCTTTGCCCTCGATGTGCTGCTGGCCAAGGTGCGCGCCGCTGAGCGCCGCGCTCCGGCCCGCGCGCCGCAGGCGCTCGAATTCGAAGATCTGGTCCTTCGTCCCCATCAGTTCGAGCTACAGCGCGGCGCGCGCGTGACGCCTCTTACCCGCACGGAGTGCGCGCTCCTCGAGGTGCTCATGCGCCGCGCCCGCTCCGTCGTTCCCCATGCGGTGCTCATTGAGGAAGGCTGGAGCGGCGAAGCCGATGTCAGTTTCGACAGCCTTTACGTGTTTATTCGAGCATTGCGGTCCAAGATCACTCATCCCGGCGAACCTGAACTGCTGCACACCATTCGCGGCGTTGGCTACTCGCTGCGGAGCGACCCATGCTGAAGGGCCGCACCTCCATCTCCCTTCGGCTCACTCTCTGGTTCGGCGCCATCTTCCTGGCCGGCTGGATCCTGTTTGGCATGGCGATGTGGATGAACCTCAAGCACACGCTCGCCAACGAGCGTTATCTCACCCTGAGCCGCCGCATCGACCGCCTGCACACTCTGCTTGAGAAAAACCAGGACGCGAATGCGCGCTACGACGACTTCAAGGAGTTTGCGCAGGCCACCGGCGGCGGACTGGCGGAGATCTTCCGCGCAGACGGTTCGCGCGCTCTTCCCTCGCCTACCGCAAACGCACAGGCTTTTCCCTGGCCGCACGTCGCGTTCGGCGCCGAAGAAAAGCTCTACCAGGTGGACGCTCCCGATCAGCCATACTGGGTGCTGTCGCGGCGCTCGTCGCTTGATGGGGGAACCGTCTATCTCACAGCGGCCGCTCCGGAAGGCGGCAACCTTCTTGTGCTTGGCCGCTTCTGGGAAGGGCTCATTGCCTCTGCGCCGATTCTTCTGCTTCTTTCATCGGCTGGCGGCTACTGGCTCAGCCGCAAAGCTCTTCAACCCGTGGATCGCATCACAGCTGCAGCCCGCTCCATTAGCATCTCCAATCTCTCTGAGCGCCTGCCCGTCGCGAAATCAGGCGACGAGTTGGAGCGACTGGCCGAAACCTGCAACGCGATGCTCGCGCGCCTCGATGTGGCTGTGAATCAGATCAAGCAGTTCACAGCCGACGCCTCGCACGAGCTGCGTGGACCCATCTCGTTTGTGCGCACCGTGGCAGAGGTCGCGCTTCGTAACTCGAAGGCGGACACGGAAAGCCGCCGCGCTTTTGAAGATATCGTGGAAGAAACAGCTAAGGCAACGGTTCTGCTGGAAGACATGCTCACCCTGGCGCGCGCCGATGCCGAGCGCGCCGACAAGGCTCTCGAGACGCTCAACCTGGCTGCGGTTGTCGAAGAGGTCTGCGAATTGGCGCGTCCCATCGCCGCAGATCGGCAACTGGATCTCTCCGTATCTCTCGGCGCTTCTCGCCTGGTCAATGTCCTCGGCGACTTCGCCACCCTGCGCCGCCTGCTTTGGATCCTGCTCGACAACGCCCTCAAATACACGCAGGCGCCCGGGCGTATCGATGTCGCCCTGAGCGCGGACAACCATCGTGCAACCGTAGAGGTGCGCGATACCGGGGTGGGCATCTCCACCGACGATCTACCGCACATCTTTGACCGCTTCTACCGTGCCGATCCTTCGCGGAGCAACGTGGAAGGGGCCGGCCTGGGGCTAGCCATCGCAAAATGGATCGCGGAAATGCATCATGCCGAACTCTCTGCGGCCAGCGAGATGCACAAAGGAACGGTATTTCAACTGACCATTCCTGCTAACCTGGATACTGCTTCAATTTCATAGAGCCAAGCAATGCCAATTGCGATAAGCTACGGTATCCAGCATGATCTCTCAATTATTGCCAACAGTCAGTATGGAGTGACCGGCGCCGATGCGCTGATCGTGGGTTAGGCTGTGTGTTTATCAGGGCACGCAGTTCAGAGCCACAAGCGGAAGGGAGCCGGTCATGAAGGAGAAGGTACGATTTTTAGGTTTGGATGTCCATGGCAAGACGATCGCCGTAGAACTGGTTGCATAAATGGTTTCGTAACAGGGCACGACTTCAGTCGTGCCGCAAAAGCCTCATGAACACTGGGGCTTTAGCCCCTGAGGAAACTCTTACGTATCACGGCTGGGATTTATGCAACCAGTTCTAGGAACGATTCCGAACCGGGCTGAGTCGATCCGCAAGATGATCAGGAAGCTTAGCCCGGCAGAGAAGTTGAGAGCTTGTTATGAGGCAGGGCCGACGGGTTACGCCATGTACTGGCAACTCGCAGAGCTGGGCGTTCAGTGCGAAGTTGTGGCTGTGCCTCGCCAAAATTCTATCCGCAGGTTTGCCGCTTGATCTTAACGGTTAAAAGATGCCGGCGGAGTCATCATATATATTGGGTCCAAAATAACTGATTCAAATTGATGTGTTTAGCGCATACCAGCCTTCTCTTAATTGCTCTTTGTGGCTCTTGAGTGCTTTGACCGTCACAAAATTGTCTACAGTCGAATTGCTCGATGGGAATTCTTCGAGGGTATTTCCCCAATTTCCAACAAGCCGGCCTCACATTACAAATATCTGTCGATGAGTGCATTGGCGATAATTTACTCATAGAGATCAACCCAATTCCGTTGAATAGAATTCAGCATCGCTGCTCATCAGTAGACGGGGAACCGTAGCACGATACCGGTGGCCAGCTTGAGGTCATTCTGGATGGCGCTGCCGCCGTTGGGCAGATCTGTACGGACGTAGCTGGCTTCGACAATGCGGATAGCGATGTGCCGCTTCCAGTCCGTGTCCAGGCCGCCTCCAGCCTGCATGGAGAAGGCATTTGCAGAAACCTGAGGGCCTTCGAGCGAAGGGAAGGTTGCATTGAAGCCATGCACTCCCCCGAAGAGTGCTTCGCCATAGATACGGAACCTGCGCAGGGGGTGCGTGTAGCGCGGCCCGGCGACGAAGGCCACTTTGCTGAAGCCGCCCATCCCGATGCCGAGGTCACCGTTTCTTTCCCCGGTGACATTCAGTGCCGCGCCAAAGTTTTTGTAGAGCGGAAAGGCGAGTTCGCCGCTTCCACCCTGCAGCCACACGCTGTCAGAGCTGATGACATTCGCACGCTCCGGCGAGTACATAACGCTTACATCGAAGAGTGTGTCCGGCTTTTTCACGGAAGCATTCTGCGCGAACGCCGCCGTCGCGATCAGCAGCGCACAACACAGGAACGCCTTGTTCATTCCTTGCATCGTGGTTCTCCTGTTTTCTTACTGGAGGTTGAGTGTGTAGTCGATCGTATGTTGCGCACCGCCGCTTGTGGCCGTCACGGTCAGGGTGTAATTTTTTGGCGGCTGCGCAAAGATGCCGTTGCTTGCGCCGCAGCCGGTGAGGCTGGCAATGCCGGCTGCGAGCAGGAACAGCGTCAGCAATCGAGCGCGCCCAAGCTGCCGCAAGCGGCGCGTTCCCAGCAACGGAAACAGCAGTGCGAGCGCGAGTCCTCCGAAGACACGGCGCAGCGACGCAGTTGAGGAAGAGCCAGCCGTCTGGATGGTCAGTTGAACCTGGCCTCCCGTGGAGCTTGCGGCAAAGCTCGATGGGCCGAAGGTCGCGGTAGCTCCGGTCGGCAGACCTGCAACGGTGAACGATACAGGAGCAGCAAACGTCCCCGATGACGGAGCCACGCTGAAGCTGAACGTGGCCGTGTTTCCCGGGATGACTGTCTGAGTTCCGCCACCACCGGTCAGCGTGAAGTCAGGCGACAAGACCGTGATGGCTGCGCCCGTGGAGGCTGTTGCGGTGGTGAAATTCTCGTCTCCGCTGTAAATTGCCGTGATCGTGTTCACGCCCACGCCCAGCGTGGTTATGGTCATACTCGCCTGACCGCCGGAGAGTGTGGAGGTGCCGAGCAGAGTGCTGCTGTCATAGAAGCTCACGGTTCCTGTCGGCGTGCCGCTTGTCGCGGACGTGACGGAGGATGTCACCGTGACGGGCTGTCCCGCAAAGACCGAGCCGATATTGGACGAGAGGCCGACAGCTGCTGCTGCTTTGGTGATGGTCAACGTTCCATTTACGGTGGTGACGGTGTAGTCGGAGAGATTCGCACCCGTGACTGTGGGCACAATCAAATATGTTCCGGCATTCGAGCTCATGGTCGCGGTGGTTGCGTAGCTCGCGGTGAAGTTGTCGCCGTTCACCGCACCGGTGATCGAGCCGGTGAAGGCAGGGTTGGGTGTCCCGTAGACGCGCGTAAAGTTGTTGGCCGTCACGATCAGCGCGGCATCGTTCACGGTCAGGCTGGTCGTGATGGCTGCGGGCGTGGCGTAGTCGGTAGCGTCCGCGGGGGTAAACGTGGCCGAGAGAGTGTGGGCACCGGCGGCGAGAACAGTTCCGAGCGCCGGGCTATAGGTGAAGGCACCGGGAACCGAGGCTGTCGCATTGAGCTGAGTGGACGAGAGTGCGGTGCCGTAGGTGATGGCTGCGGGCGCGACCCAATTCACAACGGGCATTGCCTGGTTGATTGTTAAGGAGAAGGTCGCCGTTGCCGTCGCACTGTTCTGGTCAGTGACTGTTACGGTGTAGGTTGTAGCTGGGCTTACGACAGTGGGCGTGCCGCTGATTGCTCCTGTTGTCGATTGGAAGCTCAAGCCCGCAGGCAGCACTGGAGAGACAGTGTAGGTAAGCGTTCCTGTACCGCCTGTGCCCGTTACTGGAGTAAAGGCGGCCACCGGATTGGCTATGGTCAGCGAATTCGAGCTGATGACCGTCGTCGCAGTCACCGGACCACTGACTGAAAGAGTAAAGCTCGCTGATGCTGTCGAGCCGAGAGAATCGGTCACTGTAACCGTGTAGCTTGTTGTGGAACTAGTAACTGTCGGAGTGCCGCTCAATGCCCCAGTGCTCGTACTGAAGCTTATTCCGCCAGGCAACGTCGGAGCGACGCTATAGGTGAGTGTTCCCGTTCCTTTCGAACCGGATACTGGAGTAAAGGGCGAAATTGCATGGTTCTGGGTGAGACTTGCAGAGGCAACAACCAATGTCGCGGTGACTTGCGAGCCGATATTGAACGAGTTGCTTGTCACCGAAAGCGGAGTTGAAACAGCAGAACCAAGCGGAAGGTTCGCCGTTAGCGTATCCCCCGTACCCGCAGCGCTAATCGTCAGGTTGCTATAAGTCGCCGTCCCCGCACTGGTAGTTGCCGAACTGCCGCCAAGCGTGCCGTTGCCTGTAAGAGTCAACGAAATCGCGGCGGCGGACGCTGTGAACGGGCTTCCGCTTTCGTTCAGTGTGACTGCCGGTGCAGGCGACATTGCCATGCCAACATCTGCGGTTGAGGGCTGCTGTGTAAAGCTCAGTGCATAATTTGTCTGTACCGCTCCTGCGTCTACGCAGGGTTTTCCCGCCGAATACCCCGGATACGTTGTATTCGTGTTCGCAAATCCGCGTTGATCCGTTGTTACGCCGGAAGGGATATCCGCGGCAACACCAGCGCAGATAGCCGGAGAACCCGGTAGAGGAATCATCGTCTGCGTCGGCCCGCCGTAGTTGCCCAGCGGAGCAAGACTGATACCGCTGACGCCAATCAGATTGCCGTCCGTGCCATTTGCCGGGCAGCTATTTGAACCGCCGGAGCCACAATCCCCGCCGGTATTTCCGGAGAGAATCGTATTGGCCATATCGAGCGTGCTGTAGTTCATAACTGCGAATCCGCTGGATGACGAGTTACCGGATATGGTGCTGTCCGCAATCGTAACGGTTCCCGAATTGATGAACATCATCGATCCGGCATAGCCGGAGAGAGCCTGATTTCCATAGAACGTGCTGTTTGTGATGTTCACGGTGGATCCATCAACCTCCAGAGCACCGCCCGGAGCACTGGTATTTCCCGAGAAGGTGCTGTTCTCAACCGTGAGCGTTCCCCCGTTCGTATAAATCGCGCCGCCGCCATTGCCGGAGCCGAGAGCACCGGCTGCATAGTTGTTTGAGAAGGTGCAACCTGTAATGGTCAGGCCGCCGCTTGAGCTCACAGCTCCGCCCTGCGACAGGACATAGCCGCCGGTGATGTTCAGGTTGCTGAGAACCGCGCCGGTTACTCCTGAACTAACGGTGAACATCGAAAAGTTTTTCGACGAACCGCCGCCGCCGATCGTCACAAGGTTTTGAAGCGATGCGCCGCTGCCCGTCGTCAGCCCCTGGA
>JASHQE010000257.1 GCA_030037705.1 Acidobacteriaceae bacterium
CGATCCATGCTGTGGCAATGCGTTCGTCTGTGATGGGCCGGCGTACCGGATGCTTGCCCTGAAAACTCCGGAAGTTCTCCATCGCGTCTTCGGGGATATGCGTGTCGAGGATTACGATGGCCGGGACGAACCAGAGATCGGCGATGTGATCGATTGGAGGGTTGTCGAAGGTCGTGAGCGGCGCGTGAGCGGCGTCAAGAACGGTGCGCAACCAGAGGCCGGTGACGCTGACGTAGCTCTGCATGTCCATGCCGTAGGAGCGGTCGTAAGGGCCGGAGATGTTGCGCAGGTTGGCGTTGTAAAGATCGGCGGTGGCGCGCCACAGGCCGGCTTCCATTTCTTCACCGCGGACGCGCATCTGCGGGGTAAAGCCATAATCGCGCCAGAGCGCAAGCGCAAAGAAATCCACGCCCGCATACGTGGGCGAGTTGTACTCAAAAAAGGCATCGTGCTGTTTATAGAGGCCATACACAGTGTTCTGCCATTGCTGTGCCTGCGCCTTCCATTCGGGCCTGCCGCCGCGCTCGGCCGCGAAGGCCCAGAGAAAACCGTACATGAGCGCGGGGTTGGTATAGGTGGGCGCGAGGCGGCCTTGTTTCATCTCGCCGGCCACGGCATTGTCGATGGCGCGGATCATCTGTGGCTGAAGCCCGGCGGGAATGCGGTCCGGATATTCGAGAAGGATCATGGCCAGCGTGGTGCCGACAAACTCGCGCCAGTTGGGATCGTAGGCACGCCACATGATGGCGTTGGGGCCCGGCTCGGGTTCGGCGGGAGTGCGGCGGAAGGTGCCATCCCACACCTTGCCGGGCTCGTGATATTGCTGGGCGAGCACGACACGCAGGATGTCGGCGGCGCGTCCACGATCGCCTTTCTGATCGCGCAGCAGGAGGCCGAGTGCGTACCAGGTGGATTCGCGCACCATGAGATGCGGCGTGAAGCGCATCTCTGCATAGGCAGGGGAGGGCGGTGTGTGGCAGAGCTTGGCTTGCGGATCGAAGTATTGATCGCCCCATTGCATGGCAATCTGAAAGATTTCGCGACTGTTTTGGCTGAGCGATGCTACGTCTGGATGACGGGGTGCGGCGAAGCCAGGCCAAGTGAGAAATGCAGCCGTAAAAAGAGCGAAAGAGGATCGTTTCCAGGAGCGCGGCATCATTTTTGTTTTTGTCCTAACGAGCAGTCCGCAATTTTTCAAGGGAACGTGTATGTTTCGCTTGCCGCCGTCCACTGCGGGACGGCGGCGGCGAAACATGAGTGACAATATTCGATCTGGAGGAGTTAAAAGTTGAACTTGATGGCAAACTCCACCGTGCGCGCCTCGTAACTCGGTGTGCTTGCGGTTGAAGTGATGGTGCCAACGTTGGACGTATTGCTGATGGCTGCGTTAGGTACCCCAAAATTAGGATGGTTGAAGATGTTGAAGGAGTCGGCGCGGAGCTGGACGTTATAGCGCTCGTGCCAGGTAGTGTTCTTCTGCAGGCTCATATCCCAGTCCTGGAAGGCCGGGCCGCGGAGCATGTCATACTGCGAATTGCCGTAGCTGTCGTAGGTGGTTACGCCTGCCGCCACTCCCGCGTTGTAGACAGTCGTGCAGTTGGTGCCGCTGGTGTTGGAGTTGTAGCAGGACGGCGCGGCAAACGCAGATGGGTTGAACCATTGGGCAAGGCTCTTGTGCGAAGGATAAGGAGCGGTGCCGAAGGTGTAATTGGCGCGGCCGCTGACTTGGCCCACCGGCGAGCCTGGCGCCGTGTAGGTCACGGAAAAGGGCTGGCCGGTCTGGAAGTCGGTGACGCCGGAGAGTTGCCAACCACTAATAAGCTTGTTGGCGAAGTCACCCGCATTTCCGAAGAGCAACCTTCCCTTGCCCAAGGGCAGCGCGTAGGAGTAGTTGATGGCGAGCACCTGCGGTGTGATGCCGCTGATTGGGCCGTACGAATCCTGCGGGTGCGCACCGGAGGGATCTTGGAGGTTCTCGGTTCCCAGAACGCGAATCCACTGATACTCCGCGCCGAAGGCAAGGCCGTGATTGTATTGCTTGTGCACGCCCACCTGCAGCGAGTCCATCGTGGTGTGGAAGATGGGATCGAGGTTGTAAGAGATCGAATTGAAGGGTTGATACAGATTGGTGCTCTGCACAGTCGAACCGACGACCGGCGGATCGGCAAGATTGATATTGGGAGCGTAATTGCCGCTGCCGCCGTAGTTGTTCTGTTTCAAGTTGTGCTGGCCCACGTAGCCGACGCGAATGTCCAGACCGCGCGAGAACTGATGCTCGACGGCGAGGTTGTACTCCTCGGTATAGGGGGTCACCAGCGAGTGCTCGGCGTTGACCGAAGGATTGGCGCTGAAGGTTCCGGTAGCCGAGAACGGATCGCTCATGGTGAAGGCTGAAGCATAGGTCTTTGCGTTGGTGTAATTTTCAGTTGCTTCAAAGGGAAGCGTGCCGAACATGGCGCCCACGTAAGAAGCAGGCAGCAGATTGAAGTAGACGCCAAAGGCGCCGCGAATCACTGTGTTCGGCCAGAGCTGATAGGCGAACCCAAGGCGCGGCGCGAAGTTTTTGTCGGGCCGGCCAAGGTACGCAAAGGGATTGTTGGAGATTCCGGCCGAAGACGACAGGGTCATGAGGCCCTGCGAGCTGAGTGAAGTGACGTAGGAGGAGATTGCGCTAGCAGGATACGAATTGCCGAAGACGACGACTTTGTTGAGCGAAGGCACGTAGAGCGATGCCTCACCGTACGGGCCCGGCTCGAACCATTGCAGGTCGTAGCGAAGACCTGCGTTAATCGTGAGCTTGGGTGTGGGCTTCCAATCGTCCTGGATATATGCGGCCCACTGGCTGGAGATGTTGCGGGTGATAAAGGTGCCTGGGGTTCCCTGCGCGGTGGTGGAGGGAAGGCCAAGCAGGAAATCGGCAAAGGCCCAAGGGGCCCCGGACGAGCTTGCCTGAGTGCCCTGTGTGAATTGTCCGTTGAAGCTGAAAGAGCCGCGCTGCGGCGTGGTAGCGGCTTCATTCCAATGATTGTCGAAGACGTAGGAGAAGCCGGTTTTAATGGTGTGATGCGCAAAGACCTTGGTCACGGCGGTGTTGGCCTGCATCACCTGTTCCAGATCTTTTGATCCTGCTTCAGAGACCGCGGTGATATTGGTGATGGTGATCTGCGGTGCGCCTTCGATCAACTGCGAACTGAGACCGGGAATGATGGATTCCCACTTGGTATTGACATTCTGCGGTGTGCGGTAGATGGGCAGGTGGAAGTAGGAGGCGTAGGTGTCGATGAGAAGCGTGGGCGAGAAGGTATGCGTCCAGCCCAGGATGGTGTTGGTGTTGTGCTCGCCGTCGCCGGAGTAGCCGCCCTGGAGACTGGAAGCGCCCACGTCCGGGTTAGGACCGTAGAGCGCTTCCAGGAACGTTGCGCGAATCTGGTCCTTGTCGCTGATCCTGTGGTCGAGACGGAACGATGTCCGCTTGGCGTTGCTAGTGTAAGGGATCAGCTCGAAGGTGTTGGTTCCGGTGCCGGATGCGGTCGGCAGAGGATAAAGGAGCTTCAATAACTGAAGCGAGACGGGATTGAGCGGGACGTTGATGGTCTGGTTGGGGAAAGCTGTTCCGGTGGCGGGGTTGATGATGGGCTGCGTGAATTCGGTGAAGATGCCTTGCCGCTCGAGATCTGTGGGCTGCTGACTGTTTACGCTGGCCGATTGGCTAAGGCGGAATCCTTCAAAGTCTACGAAGAAGAAGGAGCGATTTCTGCCGTTGTAGAGATGGGGAATGATGATCGGCCCTGAGAAATTGCCGCCGAATTCGTTGCGCTCGTAAGGTGGCCTCGGCTTGCCCGCGCCGAAGTAGGGCTTGGCCGCGGTGCCCTTGGAACGGTTGAACTCGAAGAGTTCGCCATGAAATTGATTTGTGCCGCTCGCAGTGACGACGATGACCTGGGCGGGCTCGTTGAACTCGGCGGGTGCGCCTGTTGCAAGTACCTTGAACTGGGCGAGCGCATCGAGCGAGGGAATCTCCGGTTCGCTGCGCTGCAGCGTGACTTCCTTATTGATCACGCCATCGAGCGTGTTGCCCATGCCGCCGTAGGCGTTGCGGCTGCCAGTCCCGATGGCCGGCGTCATGCCGCGAACCGCGAGCTGATCTTGCGCACCGGCATTCTGCACGCCCGGTGCAAGAGCAATAAGGCCCATCACGCTGAGACGGCCGTTGAGAGGCGTATTCTGGATGGCCTGACTGTCGATTACCTGGCCCACTGAGGAATCTTCCGTCTGGATGACCGGACCCGTGCTGGTGACTTCAATGTTCTGTTCCTCAGAGCCGACGGTGAGATGGGCGTCAATCTCGGCAAGCTGGTCAATGGTGAGAGTGATGCCCTTTTGCTCATAGACTTCAAAGCCGGCTCTTTCTACTTTCACGTCGTAGTGACCGGGCGGCAATTGGGTGACGGTATAGGTGCCGGCATCCGAGGTGGTGACTTTGTGCAGTGCGTCCGTCTCCTCCTGGCGCACCGTTACATTTGCCCCGGCAATCACCGAGCCGCTGGGATCGGTGACCGTTCCGCTGATGGATCCGGTAATTCCCTGGCCGAACCCGGACTGAAGCGGGACGGTCAAAAAGGCGACCGCGAGAATGAGGGGAATTGAAGGGAGCAAGCGGATTCCGATTTTGCGATACGCCGCTCCCGGCAGTCTGCTACTGGCTGAATGGTTCATTTGAATGCCCTCCTCAGAAATGCGACTTACGCCAGGGCTTATCCGCAGATTGCACCGAACAGGTGGAATTTCGCCTGTGTCTTTGCGGGATCCACTTGACTGTCTGCTGCAGATCCGGATGCACAATGCACGGAAGTGAAACGTCCTGGCATATTTCTGGCTTGCGGAACAACTCTTTCTGAAAAGGACAAGGATTGGGCAGTGAATTTAATGCTACGGTAATCGCTTTAGCGCATTCTTTACGTAAAGAGAGCTGTACTACAATCACTTATAGGCTACGCGAGAGGATTTGTTTCCGGCTGAATCGAGGCAGGAAGGCATCGCGGAAGCGAGTGAATTTTTTGTTGTGACGGCCAAGCGGAAGAATTCGAAAGAATTGATCGATGAACCGACAATCCTGGAGGCCGATCCGCGTTGGAAACTCGCGGAGAAAGTGGCGCGGAGTTCTGCGCTCTATCGGGCGACTCAGCTGCGGGAGATTTTGCTGTTCATCGTGCGGCAAGCCATTCTGTCTCCGGACGAACCCATTCACGAATTCGAAATTGCCCACCGGGTACTGGGAAGGCGCAGCGATTTTAATCCGCTGGACGACAATATAGTCCGCGTCCAGATGGCGCACCTGCGCAAAAAACTGGACCTGTATTTCGCCGCCGAGGGTAAAGAAGAAGAAGTGGTGATTACGGTGGCGCTGGGCAGCTACAGGCCGGTCTTCAGCCCGCGCCAGAAGACGGCTTTAGAGCCGCATCCGTTTCCAGCCGGGGAGACGCCGGGCAAAGAGGCGATTGGGGAGGCGGTTGGGATCGAGGAGGTCCGTTCACTCTCTGTCCCTGGTGTGCTGCCGATCTCTTCCAATGAGAGCGCCCGCGCAACGCTCCGCGATTCAAGAGCGGTAGCGTGGCGCGCAGCGGCTGCGGTGGTGATTCTTGGGCTTGCAGGATGCTGTATTGGCCTGTGGCTGCAACTACGGAGCCAGCGGCAATCGCTCGATGCGCTGCACAGGTCATTGACGCCGTGGCGATATCAGCCTGCGCTCGAAGATTTGTGGTCAGGGTTTGCCGATTCGAACCGGGACACCGACATCATATTGAGCGATGACTCGTTTTTGTTGATCGAGGAGATCAGCAAAAAGCCCACTCCGTTTTACGCTTATCTGGGGCGCAGTTATCTCGATCCGGCGCAACGGAAGGGCTTGAGCCCGCAGTTGAGTTTCATGGAGGATCTGCTGGCCTCAAAGAGCCTCGGCAATACGAGTGAGTTCAAACTGGCGCAGCGCATTCTCGCAATCGATCCCATTGCAAAAAGATTCCATTTGTACAGCGCCCGGCAATACATGCCCGCTCTGGTGAAGCAGGACAATGTGATCCTGATCGGCGGGCGCGTGTCGAATCCATGGTCCGAACTGTTCGAGAACCAGCTCAACTTCACCGAAGACACGGTCTTCGAAGGGCTCGGCAGAACCAACGTCTTGAATCGTGCGCCGGCCCCAGGTGAGGCGAAAATCTACGCGGCAACGGATACGGTGGGCTATTGCGTGGTGGCCTACATGCCAAACCCCGGGCACAACGGCAAGATTCTCCTGCTTGAAGGAACTTCGTCAGAAGCAACCGAGGCCGCGGGAGACTTTGTTCTTTCGCCGGATGAGTTTTCGGCCTTCAGGAATATGCTGCATACGGCGCAACTGCCCTATTTCGAAGTTCTCTTGAAGTCCTCTCAGGTGCGGGGCACGCCGCTGACCGTGACCATCGAGGCGTATCGCGCGTATCCGGCGCTGCATTGAGCAACTAGCAGAGCTTCTTAGACTTAGGAAAAATCCTCCGGGGATTGCCGATTTTTCTTGCTTCCTATTGCAAATAGCGATAGGATTATTGCAATTTGCGATGGAAGTTAATTCGCTTCCTCTTCCATCCGGGACGGCTCTGATGAAGCTCGGAGAAAAACTCCGCTATCTGCGTGAGGTGGAGGGCAGCCTGCGCGGGTTGGACCGCGCGATGAGCCAGCAAGAGTTGGTGCGGGCGATCGAAGCCGAGACCGGTTCGAAGCTGAGCCAGAGCTATTTGTCTCAGATTGAATCGGGCGCGCGCCCGCACCTGACCAATACCACGCGGCAGATTCTGGCTGGCTTTTTCAAAGTGCATCCCGGTTATCTCGTGGATGACCCGGAGGGCTACTCACCCGAACTGCAGAGTGAGTTGCGCCACACGGAAGACAAGCTCGACTTATGGCTGGTTTCCGGAGCGGAGAGATTCCGGCGCGATCCGGAACTGAAGCAGGCGCTGCTGACCGTGGCGCAGCACGAGCGCTCGCGGGAGTGCCTGCTGCTGCTCGAAGCCATTCTCGAAACTCCGGGGCTGATGCCGCGGTTGGTGGAAGTTCTGCAGCCGAAGGGCAAGGAACAGGGACGAGGGACGAGAGACGAGGGATTACGGTCCAGGGAACAGGGAACAGGGAACAAGGATGGAGCGAAGGGGCGCGGCAGGAAAGCGAGGGCGCACAAATGACCTGGGAATCCTTTTATCTGATCTGTTTTCTGGTGGGGTTGATTCTGAGTGCGGTATCACTGCTGGGCGGTATGGGCCACTTTGGCGGGCATGTGCATGTGCCGCATGTCGGGCATCTTCCGCATCTGCCGCACGGCAAAGTTGCGCTGCGAACGGCGGCTGGAACGGCTCAAGCGGGCAATACGGTGCCCTGGTGGAATTTCTTTTCCATCACCGTCTTTCTCTGCTGGTTTGGCGCGGCGGGATTTTTGCTGACGCGGCATGGCAGTTTTGTGGCCATGGTGGTGCTTGTGCTGGCTGCGGGTTGTGGACTCGCGGGAGGAACCATTGTGTTTCTTTTCCTCACGCGCGTGCTGATGCCGCATGAGCGCGAGCTGACGGCCGATGAAACCGAGGTTGTTGGAGCGGTAGGCCGCGTCTCGGCTTCCATTCGCAGCGGCGGCACCGGCGAGATGGTGTATGAGCAGATGGGCGCGTGGCGATCGGTTCCGGCGCGCGCCGAGGATGGCAGGCCGATTCCCAAACAGGAGGAGGTTTTTGTCGTCCGCTATGAGAAGGGAATCGCGTATGTGCGCAAGTGGGAAGACGGGCTGGGCGTCTTTCGCGCCGGTGAGCAAAGAGCGCTCGCGGAAGATCCTGGCAGAGGTGAGAAAGAGGAGAACTGGAGAAGCTATGAGGCATGATGCGGTGCTGATCACGAACATGGCGATGCTGGCCGGCATTCTTTTGCTTGGTCAGCTTGCCAAAACATTCCCGAAGAAGGGCCGTAAGGCCAGTGCGGGATATTGAGACCATCCCCAAGTGTCGGTCGCTGTTATCTGGGGCAGATCGATAAAACCATCAACCACTCAGGCTCCCGGACGAAAGGACCGGGAACGCAATGACGAACGCAATTTCCAATGACGTAATCCTGATTGCAGGATTGGCTGTACTGGGGCTGATTCTGGTGCTTGGCATCTTAGCCAGGATGTACCGCAAGGCGGGCCCGAACGAGGCTCTGATCGTGTACGGCTTTCGCGGACCGCGCGTGATTAAAGGCCATGGCACCGTGATCTTTCCCATGGTGGAGAACTGCCGCGAGTTGAGCCTGGAGCTCATGAGCTTCGATGTGGCTCCGCAGCAGGATCTCTACACCAAACAGGGCGTGGCGGTGACGGTCGAAGCTGTAGCGCAGATCAAAGTGCGCAGCGATCAGGCTTCCATTCTGACTGCCGCCGAGCAGTTCCTGACCAAGGCGCCTCCGCAGCGCGAGGGGCTGATCCGTTTGGTGATGGAAGGCCACCTGCGCGGCATCATCGGCCAGTTGACGGTGGAGCAGATCGTCAAAGAACCGGAGATGGTGGGCGACCGGATGCGCTCGACCTGCGCAGACGATATGAGCAAGATGGGTCTCGAGGTGATTTCGTTCACGATCAAGGAAGTGAAGGACAAGAACGACTATATCTCCAACATGGGGCGTCCCGATGTGGCGCGGATCAAGAGAGACGCAGATGTGGCGACGGCGGAAGCCGAGCGGGACACGGCGATTCAGCGCGCCAATGCGCAGCGCGAAGCTGCGGTAGCCAAGGCACAGGCCGATCAGGACCGCGTGATTGCGGAGACCGCATCGCAGGCGCGGCAGGCGGAGGCGCAGCGCGATCTCGACATCAAGAAGGCGCAGTTTTCCGAGCAGAGCCGCCGCCAGCAGGCACAGGCCGACAAAGCCTACGAGCTGCAGACGAACGTGATGCAGCAGCAGGTGATGGCCGAGCAGGTGAAGGTGCAGCAGGTTGAAAAAGAAGGCCAGATCAAGGTGCAGGAGGCGGAAATTCAGCGCCATGAGAAGGAACTCATCGCCACGGTGCTGAAGGGCGCAGAGATCGAGCGCCAACGGATCGAGAATCTGGCGGCTGCGGAGAAGTCGCGGCTGACCACTGAGGCCGAAGGCCGCGCGGCGGCGATCCGCACGCAGGGCGAAGCCGAGGCGAGCATCATCTTCCAGAAAGGTGAAGCGGAGGCCAAAGCCATGAACGTGAAGGCTGAGGCTTACCAGGAATGGAATCAGGCTGCCGTGGTAGACAAGCTGCTCACCAACATGGCCGATGTGGTGCGGGCAATGGCGGAGCCGCTCAGCAAGGTGGAAAAAATCACCGTCGTTTCCACGGGAAGCGACGGAGCCACGGGCGTAAACAAGGTGACCGGTGATATGACCAAGATCGCCGCGCAGGTTCCGGCGTTGTTCGAAGCGCTGAGTGGAATGGACATCAAACAACTGATGGCCAACGTGCAGGCGATGAAGCAGAAGCCGCAAGGCACGAATGGAGTGGAGAAAGGCTAATTCTCTGATCAACGTTAGCGCGTCATAACAGACATGAACGGCCGGGCTGCGAGTCATTCGCGGCCCGGCCCGAGAAAAACTCGAGGGATTATGAACAAACTGAAGACAATCTCGCTTGCGATGGGCCTCGGCTGCGTGTGGATTCCGGGCGTTGCGATGGCTCAGACTCCCACCGATCAACCTGCATCGGCGGCACAGCCGGCCTCTGCGCCAACGATCCCAGCCGATCAGCAGGCAACGAAAGAGCAATTGACGAAGCTGTTCGAGGTGATGCGGCTGCGCCAGCAGTTCGAGAACATGATGAAGATGTTGCCAGCCTCGGTGCAGCAGGAGGTTCACGCACAAATGAAAGAAATGATGGCGCGGACCCCGGACTCCCAAAAGCTTACGCCGGAGCAGCAGGCTGCGCTGGACAAGCTGATGACGAAATACATCGAGAAGGCGCAGGACATCTATCCGGTCGACCAGATGATGGAAGACGCGATGGCAGTGTATCAGCGCCACATGAGCCGCTCAGACGTGGATGCCTACATCGCGTTTTACAGTTCGCCGCCAGGGCAGCATCTGCTGGATGCACAGCCTGTCATCTTGAAAGAGTATGTGCCGGTGGCGATGCAGAGAGTCCAGGAGCGGAGCAAGGAACTTTATGCGCAGATGGCGGTGGATGTGCAGGAGTTCATTAAGACCGAGATGCCGGCGAACGAATCCGGCGGGTCAGCTAACAGTCCGGCTACCAAGTAGCCGTTCGTTGTTTAAGCCTGCGGGTTCATGCCTGCAGGCAGAATGGAACCGAGGAGGATGCCATGGCACTGCTGGAGCGAGTGAGCACATTGTTGCGCGCCAATCTGAACGACCTGGTGGAAAAGGCCGAGGACCCGGAGCGCATGTTGAAACAGATCGTCCTGGATATGGAGAACCAGCTTCTGCAGGTGAAGACGCAGGTGGCGATCGCAATTGCCGACCAGCATCTTCTCGAGAAAAAGCGCGCTGAGCATGAGCAGCAGGCCGCAGAATGGCGGCGCAAAGCCGAATTGGCCGTCGACAAAGGCCGCGATGACCTGGCTCGCGCGGCCTTGGAGCGCGTGCTAAGCCAGGAGCAGCTTGTGGCCGGATTTAAGGCGCAGGCAGAGGACCAGAAAGTGGAAGCCGATAATCTTCGCCAGGCCTTGCGCAAACTCGAGCAAAAGCTGAGCGAGACGCGCGCGCACTGCGAGATGCTGGTTGCGGAACACCGCCGCGCTAAGATCGTTGGGCGGGCGACGAAGGCTCGGCAACTGGTGGGCGCGGACCAGGAGAGCGCGCTGAATCGCATGAAGAGCAAGGTGCGGGTGAAGGCGGCGGAGAATGCCGCTGCCGGCGAGTTGCTTACGCCCGAGACGCTCGAAGACAAGTTTCACGCATTGGAAAGCGAGGACAAGGTAGAGGCGCTGTTGAATGAGATTAAGAGCCGGCAGACAGTGCAATAGACAGTGAACAGGGGACAGTTCACAGTTGTCTGTTCGAAGCGGAAACATATTTCATCTACTGACCCGCCGTCCACTGTTCACTGTGCTCGCGCAAACCCGTGCTCGCGATTTCGACTACACTGTCCCTATGCCAATCGCCGCGAGTCTCCCTACATCGATTCAGCCGCGAGTGCCCATGGGCGGATTTGCCAATGAGCCTTTCGTCGATTTCAAAAAGCACGACAATCAGCAGGCGATGCGAGCCGCGCTCGAAGCGGTTGCGTCGCAGCTCGGCCGCGAATACAGCCTGATTATCGGCGGTGAGCGGGTGAAAACGGTCGACAAGATCCGATCGCTGAATCCTGCAAAGCCTTCCCAGATCGTTGGCCTTCACCAGAAGGCAGGAGCGGAGCACGCGGAGAAAGTGATGTCCGCCGCGCTGCGCGCATTTGAGTTCTGGAGCAGGGCATCGACGGCGGAGCGGGTTTCCCTGTTGCTCAACGCGGCCGATCTCATCCGGCAGCGCAAGTTCGAGTTCATGGCCTGGCTGGTCTATGAGGTGGGCAAAAACTGGGCCGAGGCCGACGCCGACGTCGGCGAGACTATCGACTTTCTCGAGTTCTATGCCCGCGAAGCTGTACGGCTCTCTCAGGCGACAACGCCGATCCAGTATCCCGGCGAGCGTAACGAGTTGCTCTATATTCCGCTGGGTGTTGGCGCGGTCATTCCGCCATGGAACTTTCCGTTTGCCATTATGGCAGGCATGACGGCGGCGGCAATCGTGACTGGGAACACCGTGATCCTCAAGCCTTCGAGCGATGCTCCGACGATTGCGGCCCGGTTTGTGGAGGTGCTGGAAGAGGCAGGCATGCCGGAAGGTGTGGTGAACTTCTGCCCCGGCTCCGGCGCGGCCTTCGGAAATGCAATCGTCGAGCATCCGAAGACAAGGTTCATCGCCTTTACCGGATCGAAGTCTGTGGGCCTCGAGATCCATGAGCGCGCAGCGCGAACGCAGCCGGGCCAAATCTGGATTAAACGGACGATTCTAGAGATGGGCGGAAAGGATTCGATCCTGGTGTGTGAGGATGCAGACCTGGATGCGGCAATCGACGGCGTGACAGCTTCTGCCTTCGGATTCAGCGGGCAGAAGTGTTCGGCCTGTTCGCGGGCCATTGTCGAAGCTCCCATTTACGACGTCCTAGTCGAACGGCTGCGGGAGCGCGCGGCGCAGTTGACCGTGGGCGACCCGGCAACGAATCCCAGCATGGGCCCTGTGATCAATAAGGCGGCGCTCGAATCGATGCAGCGCTACATCGAGATTGGCAAGAGGGAAGGCAAGCTGATTGCAGGAGGGAAGGCGCCGGTTACAGCGGAGGGTGGCTATTTTCTCGAGCCGACGATCTTTGCCGAGATTGCGCCCGGCGCTGTTCTTGCGCAGGAAGAGATCTTCGGGCCGGTGCTGGCGCTGATCAAAGTGGACAGCTTCACGGAGGGTCTCCGTGTGGCGAACAACACCGAGTACGGCCTGACGGGAGCTGTCTACACGGCAAGCCGCGAGCGAATCGATGTCGCGCGCCACGAGTTTCACGTGGGCAATCTCTATTTCAACCGCAAGTGCACCGGGCGATGGTGGGCGCACACCCGTTCGGCGGATTCAATATGAGCGGAACGGACTCGAAGGCAGGCGGGCCGGATTATCTGTATCTCTTTACGCAGGCTAAAAGCGTAGCAGAGAGGCTGTAAATGGAGCTTGTGATCGTCCGCTTCGCAGACGATCACAAGTGAGTATCCGCTTTGCGGATCAGGTATGAATCAGGCGACGGCGTCCGACGCCGCCTGTTCTTCAGCTTCCAGCTTGCTGCCCACCTCTGCTGCGGCCTGCGCCAGCACGCGATGATGGATGGTGAACAGGGCGAGTTCCAGGCGGTCACCGACGCCGGTCTTGTCGTAGATCGAGCGCAGATAGTTCTTGATGACCTGTTCGGTGGTTTTGAGCCGGAGAGCGATCTCGCGGTTCTTGCAGCCCTGCACGATGAGAGCCACGATCCGCATCTCTTTCGGCGTGAGCCGGTCGCGAACCCGCGTGCCTACCATATCGTCCTGCGGCGAGTCCGGTTGCATGACCTGCGGCGGAATCCAGGTTTCGCCTGCAGCGACACGGCGGACGCATTCGACGAGAGTGGGTCCGGTGACGCTGCGAAACACCACGCCGCGAAAACCCTGTTGCAGGTAATTGCTGGCTGAATCGTTGTTTTCGGCAATGACGATGCCGCGGCTGCCGACGCTATCGAGCATCACGCGCAGGCGCGGAAAATCCGGATGAAGCGATGCCGCAAACAGCACGATCGACGAAGGGAAGGTGGTGATGGCGTGGTACATCCGCTCAAGGTCTGTGCATTGAGCAATAATGCGCAGATCCTCGTCCATTGCCAGCACCTTGGCTGTACCGGCACGAAAGATCGCCTGTGAGTCGGCCAGGATGATTTTATTCATGACGTTTGTCCTGCGTGCATATTCCTGGTAGTACCTTTGGCGCCGACGCAATCCGATCGGTTCCAGAGACCGTGAAGTAACGGTTTGAGCCGGAAGGTCTTATTTTTTCACCTTTTCCGTTCTATCGGCAAAGCGGCACACGTACTTGGCTGTGTCCGAATTTGCTACACTTCACCTGGTCTTAATCCCTTCTAGCTGACTGGCTTTCAGCGGGTCAATGCCACTTTTGTTCACCTCGATGCGGCCCGGCGGCAGATCCCCCAAACGGGTCAGGTTTCCGGGCTGGAATCGCGCGGTGATCCATCTGGATGGGAGACCGCAACCCGGGTGAAGGGCAAACCAGGTTCTAAACTGAGGATATGGCGAGACCGATTCTGCTGGCTGTAGACGACGACGTGAGTGTGCTGGAGGCCGTGGTTCAGGATTTGCGCCGGCAATATGGGACAACGTACCGGGTCATGCGCGCCGCAAGCGGGCAGGCTGCGCTCGATACTCTGGCGCAGCTCAAGACGCGTGAGGAGCCGGTGGCGCTGTTTATCAGCGACCAGCGGATGCCGGGCATGACGGGCGTCGAGTTCCTGGAACGGGCGCGTCCCATGTACCCCGAGGCGCGGCGGGTGCTCCTGACGGCCTACGCCGATACCGAAGCAGCCATTCGCGCCATCAATTCGGCCCGCATCCACTATTACCTGAATAAGCCATGGGATCCTCCTGAAGAAAAGCTCTATCCGGTGATTACGGACCTGCTCGAAGACTGGCAGGCGGGATACCGGCCGCCGTTTGAGGGGCTGCGCGTGATCGGCCATCGCTGGCTGCTGCGCGACCATAAAGTAAGGAATTTCCTCTCGCGGAACCACGTGCCCTATCGCTGGCTCGATGTGGCCGGCGGCGACCCGGAGGTGCTGAAGCTGCTTACCGACCGGCAGCTGGATCCAGCCCGGCTTCCGGTGGTGTTGTTTGCCGATGGCACTGCGCTCGTGGACCCGGAGCTCGAGGTGCTGGCAACGCGTGTGGGCCTGAGCGTGCAGGCGGCGCAGGAGTTTTATGACATGGTGGTCGTGGGCGCGGGACCGGCCGGCCTCGCTGCGGCCGTCTACGGCGCAAGCGAAGGGCTGCGTACCTTGGTGATCGAGCCCGAAGCGCCGGGAGGGCAGGCGGGTTCCAGTTCGAGAATCGAGAATTATTTAGGATTTCCCTCCGGCGTGACCGGAGCCGAGCTGGGGCGTCGCGCTCATACCCAGGCATCGCGATTCGGGGCCGAGTTCGTGGTGCAGCGGGCGACCGGATTGCGTATCGACGGGCAGTACCGGTTTGTGAGACTCGCCGACGGACGCGAGGTCTCCAGCCATACGGTTCTGCTTGCGCCTGGAGTGCAGTATCGCAAACTCGATGTTCCAGGAGCGGAGCGGCTCACCGGCAGAGGCATCTACTATGGGGCGGCGCTGGTAGAAGCTGTCTCCTGCAAGGGTGAGGATGTGCTGGTGGTAGGCGGGGCGAACTCGGCCGGCCAGGCCGCCCTGCACTTTGCCAAGTTCGCCCGCCAGGTAACGATGCTGGTGCGAGGCGACGGGCTTTCTGCCACGATGTCGAAATATTTGATCGATGAGGTTGCTGGAACATCGAATATTGTTGTGGAGGCACATACGCAAGTGGTGGAAGCGGTCGGCGAAGAGCGCCTGGAGGCCGTAAGATTGTGCGGACCTGGCGGGGAATCGCAACGGGCGGCGGGTTCGCTCTTTGTTTTCATTGGCGCGGCGCCTGTAACTGCGTGGCTACCCCCGTGCGTTTTGCGCGATCAGAATGGGTTCCTGCTGGCAGGGCCCGATCTGCGCGGTGAGGGAAAGTGGCCTGAGGAGTGGAAAGAGCGGCGCGAACCGTTTCTGCTGGAATCGAGCGTGCCCGGAGTTTTTGTAGCCGGTGATGTGCGGCATGGCTCGGTGAAGCGAGTGGCCTCCGCAGTCGGTGAGGGCTCAATCGCTGTGCAGATGGTGCACCAGTATCTGGCCGGGTTCTAGATCGGTTCGAGAATGGTTGTGTATCTACTTAGTTTTGTGCCGAGTCGCTCCTCTTTTCGCTCCATGGACGAAAAGGACCGTCCATGGGGACCCGATCCTTGGGTCGGGCCGACTTGGATGTAGTCCCTCCGGGATATAGCAATCCCGGAACCGCTATCAAGGAGCAAGTAACCGGATGAGTGAGGGCGGAAAATCAATCGAGGTCGAGCCGATTTTGTTGCGGGAGGTCGGCGAGGCCCTGTTTCGCACGCGCCCGTTTTCCGGAACCACTCCCGATGCGCTGAGCGGCGTGGAGCGGGTAGACCGGGTCAAAATTAAAGCTGGCGCGACCGTTGCCGAGTCTGACCAGATGGCTCGTTTTTATTGGCTTTTGCTCGAAGGCGAGGTACGCGCCGAACGCCCGGAGAAAGATGGAAGCTGGACCCCGGCCGGATTTGCTCATGCGGGCGAAGGATTTGGCGAGGTCCCTCTGCTCATGGGCAGGGTTCCCTCGCTCATGCGCGTTATGGCCGTGCAGGACTCGGTGCTGGTCCGCTTCAACGAGCAGGAGTTCTGGTCATTGCTTGCGTGCTGCCCATCGGTGCGCAATGTGGTGCTCGCTGACATGGCGCAGCGGATGCAGTCCTACCAGACTGAGGCTCTGCACCGCGAGAAGCTGGTTTCTCTCGGCACGCTTGCCGCCGGCCTGATGCACGAACTGCATAATCCCGGCGCTGCGGCAAAGCGGGCTGCATCGCAATTGCGCGAAAATTTACTGCGCCTGCAGCAGCTCAGTTTGCGGAATGCCGCCAAGCAAAAAACTCCCGAACAGCTCCAATGCATGCGAGAGCTGCTTGAGCACGCGGTGAATGGCTGTCAGGCACCTGCGATGAGCACCCTGGAGCAGGCGGACGCAGAAGAAGCGATGGCCGAGTGGCTCGCTTCTTCCGGCGTAGAGAACGCGTTTTCCATCGCGCCGTCCCTGGTGGCCATCGGATTCAGCCAGGAAGAACTGGCCTGCGCCAAAGACGCCTTCGAGACCAACAACTTTTCTGACGCACTCAACTGGCTAGAGGCGCTGGTTTCGAGCGTCTCCCTGGTTTGCGCCATCGAGGAGAGCATATCCCGTGTCTCCGAGCTGGTGATGGCGGTGAAGAAGTTCGCTTACGATGACCGCTCTGCGGGCAGGGAACTGGACGTTCACGACAGTCTGCAAAGCACGATCACGATTCTGAATCACAAGCTGCGCACGAAGAGCATCTCGATCGTAAAACGGTTCGAAGCTTCGCCGTCAACGATCATGACGCGCGGTTCTGCGTTGAGCCAGGTGTGGACGAATCTAATTGACAACGCAGTCGACGCCTCGCCTGCAGGCGGGCAGATTGAGGTCGTCACCTGGACCGAGCCGGGCCGCCTTGCGGTGAGTATCGGGGATCGCGGCTCGGGCATTCCCGCCGAGGTTCTGCCGCACATCTTCGAAGCGTTCTTTACCACCAAACCCCAGGGCTCGGGAACCGGCCTGGGGCTGGAGATCGTTCACCGCATTGTGACGCAAAAATTCGGCGGCACGATCGATGTGGAGTCGGAGCCGGGGAATACGCGATTTATTGTGCGGCTGCCGGTGAAAGACCCGCCGGTTACTGCATCGTGACGGTTGATTTCAGCGGCGTGTCAGCCGAGGAATCTCCTACCAGAACCTGGAATTCGCCAGGCGCGACCTGCCAGGCATGTGCCTTGACTGACCAGTAAGAAAATGCCCGCGCATCAAGCTTGAGCTCAACAGTCTTCGATTCGCCCGGATTCAGCATAACCTTGCGGAAGCCTTTGAGCTGGACCGGCGGCTCATTGCCTTCGGCGATGGATGGGAAGCCAAGATATAGCTGTGCGACTTCAGCTCCGGCGCGCTGGCCGGTATTGGTGACGGTAAAGCTGGCCGTTGCGCTTGCGCCGCCCGACTGCTGAAGGATCTTCAGATCGCTGAAGCTGAATTGCGTGTAGCTGAGTCCGTAGCCAAAGGGGAAGAGCGGCGTGACGCTGTGCGCGGCGTAGCCACGATAACCCACATCGAGTCCCTCGCTATAATGAACGGCGCCGTCCACGCCGGGATACTGCTCGGGATTCGCGGCGAGCGTCTGGTCCACACTGCGCGGGAAGGTGAGCGGCAGCTTGCCCGAAGGATTGACGTCTCCGACCAAAACAGATGCAACGGCATTTCCGTCTTCTTCACCGGGATACCAGGCTTCGAGGACAGCGGGAACGTCATCGATCCACGGCATCAGGATGGCCGAACCGGTCTTCACGACGACAATCGTCTTCGGGTTCGCCTTGGCGACGGCTTCGACGAGCTGGTTTTGTGCCGCGGGCAGTTCGAGGCTCTGGTCGCGGCCCTCGGAGTCCTGATCGCCGACCATCACAATGGCCATTTGCGAACGCTTGGCTGCATCCGCGGCAGCTTGGATGTCGCTGCCATCGAGCACGGTCACGTGAATCTGCAGCCCCAGCTTCGCCATGAGCCCGTCATAGGGCGTGATGGTATAGAGCGGAATTACATGGGAGCTGCCCCCGCCGCCGGTATTCGGCCGCACTGCGTAGGGGCCGATCACCGTGATCGTTTTGATGGATTTGGCATCGAGCGGCAACAAAGAGTTGTCGTTTTTCAAAAGCACGATTCCCTGCGAAGCGATCCTGCGGGCAATCGCACCGTGCTCGAAGGCTGGAATCGGCTCTGGTTTGGGTTGGGAACCGAAGTCGCCGAACTCCATCATTTTGGCAAAGCGGCGGACGAGCATTTCGTCGAGATCAGCTACTGGCACCTGTCCAGCGTCAACAGCCTTGCGCAGCGCATCGCCGAAATAGACTCCCGTGGGCATCTCCAGGTCAAGCCCATTCAGCGCGCTCGGAACGGTGCTGTGTGTTGCGCCCCAATCGGAGAGCACAAATCCGTCGAATCCCCACTCCTGCTTCAACACGCCTTTCAGCAGCGGCGCATTTTCGCAGTTGAAGGCTCCGTTCACTCTGGGATAAGCGCACATCAACGAGGCCGAGTGTCCTTCTTTGATCGAGGCCTCGAAGGCCGGCATGTAGATCTCGCGCAGCGCCCGCTCGCTGATCTCCTCCTCGATCGACTTGCGGTCGGATTCCTGATTATTGGCCAGGTAATGTTTTACGTTGGCCATGATGCCGGTATTCTGCACGCCTTCAATCGCGGCCACGGCGATCCGTCCATCTAAGTATGGATCTTCGCCAAAGCTTTCAAAGACCCGTCCGCCCTGCGGCACGCGGGCGATGTTGATATCTGGAGATTCGAACAGCTCGCTGCCGAGCGAACGCGATTCTTCGCCTTCGATCTTGCCGTACTCATGCGCCAGATCCGGATCCCACGTGGCTGCCAGGGCAATCGGCGCGGGCATTGCCGTTGCAGGCGGCTGCGGACTGGCCCCGCCGGGACCCACGCCTGCAGGACCGTTCGTCATGTGCAAGGCGGGAATGCCAAGCCGCGGCACGCCGGGGACCATGCGGTAGCCCGTCGCGTCGTGAATACCGTGCAACTCCGTGATTTTCTCATCCAGAGTCATCTTCGCCACGATCTGTTTCGCACGGGCGACGGCCTGTGTGTGGGTCATGCCGGTCTGTTGCGCGGGTAAAGTTGGCTCCCCTGCAAAGACAAGGAGGGCGCCGGTAAAAAGGCTGACTTCAAGAGCACAGGCTTTCTGCAGAGAGAATCTTCTGGTCTGGTTTTTCATGGCTGCTTCGGAGATAAATATCGATGCAGCGGAATTGTATCATCTTTGGACAAAATCGGACGAGGCGCGCTCTGTTTGTTCCATGTCCAAGGTGGTAGGACCACTGGATGGCCGGCAGGATATCATGTTTGCGCAGCTATAGCAGTTCCCGAATGGGTGTAGCCCGAAAGCATGCCCACCCTACTCGACTTTCAAAAAGTCAACATTCATTCGGGAACTGCTCTAATCGGCCTATCGTAAGAGGTGCTCAAGTGATGCAATCAAAATATTCATGCAGACGCGTACTGGTATTGGAAGCTTTGACCGGTTTAGTCTTTGCCGCTTCCGCAGGCGCGCTTCATGCGTCCGCGCATTGCGATGTGCGTGCGTTCGGTGCAAAGGGCGACGGGACGACCAAAGATACGGTGGCGATCCAACAAGCGATCGATCGATGCGCCCAAAAAGGTGGCGGCACCGTGGAACTGACGGCCGGCATCTACGTGAGCGCTCCCATCGTGCTCAAAAGCCACATCACGCTCCAACTCGATAAGGGCGCTACTCTGCTGGGCTCGCCCGATCATGACGACTATCCTCCAAAGACCGAATTTCACATGCCGGATACGCAGCCGCTGGTGAGTGCGGTCGATGCCAGGAATATTGCGATTACGGGCGAGGGTACGATCGATGGCAATGGAGAAAGTTGGTGGAAGATTGCCCGTGGCGGTGTGCTGGGCGATCACCCACGGCCGAAGCTCGTAATCTTCGACCACTGCAAGCACGTGCGCGTGGAAGGTGTGACGGTGCAGAATTCGCCGATGTGGCAACTGGTTCCGTATTACTCGCATGACGTGGTAATCCGGAATGTGAAGATTCTCGCGCCGTATCCTTCGCCGAATACCGACGCCATCGATCCGTTCTCGTCTTCGAATGTACGGATCGAGCATGTCTACTCCGACGTTGGCGATGACAACGTGGCCATCAAATCGGGGCCGATCAACTCGCCAGGACCTGACTCGCCCAGCACAAACATCACGATTCGCGATTGCACATTTCTGCACGGCCACGGCGTATCGATAGGCAGCGAACTCTCCGGAGGCGCGGAAAACATTCTCGCGGAACGGATTCACTTCAAAGGCACGGACAACGGCATTCGCGTGAAAGCAAACCGCGACCGTGGTCATGACGTGGGGCATCTTGTGTTTCGCGATATCGAGATGAAGGGCGTGAAGAACGCGATCATCATCAGCGAGTACTATCCCAAGGTGCTGCCGCCCGCGGACGCGATGCCGCAGCCCGTCGGCCGTCTCACGCCGCACTTTCATGACATCACGATCGAGAATGTGACGGCGACGGGCAGCGAAACGGCGGGCGCGATTGTGGGGTTGCCAGAGTCGCCGGTGAAGAATGTGACGTTGACCAATGTGAAGATCAGCGCGCAAAAGGGCCTGACGATCGGCTATGCGGATGTGACCGGAACCGGCGTGTCGGTGACGGCGGCAGAGGGTGAGGCGATTGTGAAGGGACCAGGAGCGGAAGTGGAGTTGAAGTGATAGCAAGGTTGGCGCAGTTAGCGAAAGAGCGGAGCTTGTTTGAGTGCTTTCCCAGGTCTCTTAAGAGACCTGGGGCACCCATTTTCGTGCTGCTGCATTTACTGGTTAACACCACTGGCTAGGAAGCCGCCGTCGACGACTAGGACTTCGCCGGTGACGAACGAGGATGCGTCGGAGGCGAGATAGATGGCGGCGCCGATCAGTTCTTCTGTTTTGCCGAAGCGTCCCATGGGCGTGCGCATCAGGAGCTCCTGACCGCGTGCAGTGCTGTCGAGCAATTTCGCATTGATATCGGTGCGGAAGACGCCAGGAGCGATGGCATTGACGGTGACACCTTTCTTGGACCACTCGACCGCGAGCGAACGGGTGAGCGAGGCCACGCCAGCCTTGCTGGCCGCGTAGGCCGCAACCTCGGTGAGCGCGACAAAACTATTTAATGATGCGATGTTGACGATACGTCCGTAGCCTCGCTCTAACATGTGCCTGCCGAAGATCTGGCTGGCGCGCAGCGTGCCGGTGAGATTGGTATTGATGATGTTATTCCACTCTTCTTCGGAAATATCGAGTGTAGGCGTGCGCTTGATGATGCCGGCGCAGTTAACGAGGATATCGACTTTGCCGAACGTCTCGAGGGTGGCCGCGAGGAGCTTTTCAAGCGAACTGCGATCACCCACGTCAGCAGTTATGCGCAGCGATCTGCGGCCTCGGGCTTCGATCTCTGCGGCGGCTTCGTCCACCTGCTGCTGGCGGCGGCCGGTGGCGATGACGTCTGCGCCGGCCGCGGCGAGGCCCATGCTGATGGCGCGGCCAATTCCGGAAGTTCCTCCGGTGACAACCGCGGTTTTTCCTTCAAGGCTGAAAAGTTGTGTGCTCATCTGTTCTCCAATAGAAAAATCAAATCGAATTGACTGTGCGGCACGTTAGCATCCGCTTAGCGGATTTTTGCAAGTTCGCTAAGCACTGCGGCCCAGGAATACCGGGGCGATGTGACGGTCGAAGAGGTTCTCCGTTACGTTTTTCGCAATTACTGCCTCGTTCGCTTCGAGGAGGTGAAGATAACGTGGGCCCATCTTTGCTGCGATTTTGAATCCCACGTGCAACAACTGGCGGACGCTGTCGTTGTAAGCAGGATCCGCCTCGACGTGGCGCAACGCAGAGGTGTATTGCTGCGGAGACCAGCTACGCACTTCTTCCGCGGAGGGAAGCTTTGCGGGGTTGATATCGATCACCGTCGAGTAAGGGGCGCAGAGCTCTTCGCGATGCGCAAGCGCTTCAGCGTAAACCTCCTTGGCCAGCGCGAGTCCTTCGCCTCCGGCTTCCGCAAGCCCGATCAACTCTTCAAGCCATGTGGTTCCTGCGGTCTTCAGGTGCACGCCGCAACCGAACCGCTTCATCGTGGCATGAATCGCAGGATAAATCGAAAACTTATCGCTGCCGGAGTGAACGCTCAATTTGAGATCGTCAGGCAAGCCGTATTGCTTGATCGCATAGGCGATCGCCGCTACATCAAGGGCCATCTCGCGCTCGAACTGCGTCACATTACCCACGTAGTCGACGCCCTTGTTGAAGCGGCCGCTAAACTTGGGCGCGATGGTCTGTACAGGGATGCCTTCGTCGGCGATGGCCGCGAGGATGATGAGCAACTCCTCAGGGCTCTGTGCGCGATCGGTCTCGTCCATAGAGACTTCAGCGATGAAGTTACCCGCGCCCTTAGCGCTCACAATCTTGCGATAGACCTCGCCTGCCTTCTTCACTGCGGAGAGAAATTTCTGCGCGGTTGCAGTGAGAACGTCACGCGTGATCTCGAATGGCTCGTCAGCTCCGGCAAGCTCGATGCTTCCCAATAGCTCAGGATGGCGTTTGACGAAACTCTCGATATCTGCGGCCTCGGCCGGTTGGCCAATGAAGTCGGCCACATCGATGGTGAAAAAATCGCAGGGCGAGAGGAAGCGATCGACGGTTTGCACGGTGATGTGATCGGCATCGCAGTAATAGGGTAGCTTCCAGCCAAGCGTTTTTACCGCTGCATCGGCGGCTTGCCGCGTGGACGTTGGCTCGGAACCAATAATGGTGTGTTCGCGATTCGATTTGTTCCAGACGGGGACAACTTCAACACCCCTGGCAAGCGCCTGCACGCAGGCCTGCAACTGCGCCTTGGCCTGATGCGCAAATCGGTCGCCGGTGCCGACGGAATATTTGCCAAGCTTCAACTTTGGAGTAGTCATATCGATTTCTGCCTCTTCGGTCTTGTTTTGAGGTTCTGTTGTGGGACCCGTTTTTATAGACGGCTGCGGTGGGCCCACAGACCCAATCCCGGATTCGCGATGAAGAAGATATTCTCACCGCCTACTTGATTGGGTCCGTGGTGGAGGTTCTGCGGATTATAGCGTTTGAGCATCGCATCGAGATCGCCGTAAGCATAGCCGGCGCTTTCAATTTCCTTCTGCGTTAGATGGCCAGGACACCACGTGATCTTGAACCGGCCCTCGGAACTGGCGTGGATGAGATGCGCGGCAGCGCCAAGATCGTTCGCGAGCTCCGGATTTTCGTTGACAGCTTTCAAAGTGTAAGGCGTGCCGTGATAGCCGTACTTGCGAATGAGCGCGTCGATCACCTTGTCTTCACCGAACTCGCGCACCCCGGGAGCAAGGATAATCAGCTCCGCGCCATCGGCCAGCGCCATGCGCGTGCGATAGACGGCCTTGTTGCCGATCCACGTGCTGTGGAATTCGCCAGGATCAAGGTAAACAACGGCCTTATGCATCTGCTCTTCGACGATTTCAAAGTTGACCTTGAGGCTCAATTCTGCCGCCTTGAGGAAGCATTCGACGTCATCGCCGATGTAGAGGCCGCGCACGGCTACTCCGCCCGAGGCTCTGCGGCCGACCACGGTGAGTACGTAAACGATGGGCAGATGACGGAGGAATTTGTCCGCGGCGCGATTGAGTACCGTGCGCACGGGATTCTCCGCACGGCCCATAATGCGTTCCATACCGTAGACCGCGCCGAGATAATGGCTGCGGTTGATGCCTTCGCGGCCGCCGGTGCCGATGAGAATGTTCTTGGTGTAGTTGGCCATGCCAATGACTTCATGCGGCACGACCTGGCCGATGGAAAGGATCAGATCGAAGCCGCCGCGCGAAATGAGCTTATTCACCTGCGCGGGCCATGAGTAATTCAGCTTGCCTTCCGACTGCTCGCGGATGAACTCGGCAGGGAGCTCACCGAGGGTTTCGATATCGGTGCGCCAGTTGTGGACTTTAAAAAGTTCCTGCGGAACGCCCGCGAACATGTGCGAAAGCTGATCGGGACGCATGGGCGTGTGTGTGCCGATCGCGGGAAGGACGACCTTCAATTTGTCGCCGTAATACTCCCACACAAAACGCGTGAGCAAGCCGGCCTGCGAGTGCTCGCGGCTCTGGTCGGGCGGTACGGCCAGCACTGTGTTGCGCGCGCCCAGCGTGGCAAGGCTTTCTCTCAACAGCTCTTGTAACTGCTGTTGTGGAAGGTCGGTATCGGGGCTGCCGATGGAGCAATATAGACTCATGCGGTAATGGTTGCCTCTCTTTGCGACTCGATCTACATGCATCGGCCCTATACGAATTGGCCCTACACGAATGGCCTATGACAAATCGATTTGTGCGGGCTCGAGCTTCGGCGTAATTCCGTGAATGATCACGAGCGCCAGCAGGTAGGCGACGCAAGCAAGGATGAATAACGGTACGTAGCTGTTGGTAATCTTCACAATGTATCCCGTCGCCACCTGGAGAAGAACTCCACCGATTGCCCCCGACATGCCGCCAATACCAATGACGCTGCCGACCGCCGCTTTAGGAAACATATCCGATGGAAGCGTGAATAGATTGGCCGACCATCCCTGGTGCGCGGCGGTCGCCAGACCCACAAACGCCACCACAAGCCAAAGGTTATGAATATAAGGTGCAGCAAAGACGGGCATCACGCACAGCGCGCAGATCAGCATCGCGGTCTTGCGCGATACGTTAGGGCTTTTGCCCGCATTCAGCAGAGTTGAAGAAATCCATCCGCCTGCGATACTGCCCACAGTCGAAACGCTATAGACAATCACCAGCGGCAGCCGGTCCGAAGACAGGCTGAGCCCGAAGGTCGATTGCAGATAGCGGGGCAGCCAGAAAAGATAGAACCACCAGATGGGGTCAGTGAGAAACTTGCCGATTGCGAAGGCCCAGGTTTCTTTGCATGGCAATACGTGGCTCCAGGGAACGGTCTGGAGCTTTTCCACCGGGTCGCTGAGAATGAGCTGCAATTCAGCCTTGGAAACACTGCGATGCTGCTCCGGCCGGCGGTAATAGAAAAGCCAGCCGATCAGCCAGACAATTCCGGCTGCGCCCGTCACAACAAATGCGCCACGCCACGTCACCAGCGCTACCAGAACGGGCACGACCAGCGGCACGGCGATATTGCCAATATTGGCTCCAGAGTTGAAAATGCCCGTAGCCAGTGCGCGTTCACGCTTCGGAAACCACTCAGCCACTGTTTTAATGCAGGCGGGAAAGTTAGCTGCCTCGCCCAATCCGAGCAGAAACATGGCAATGCCGAATGTAATGACTGAAAACGCCGCACCGGGGAGCATCGCCGCCACGCTCCAGAGGCCGATTGCGATCGCGAATGCTTTGCGCGTTCCAAGCTTGTCAGTCAATCCGCCGGCCACCACCATGCCGATGGCGTATGCAGCCTGAAACGCGGCCAGAATATATCCGTACTTGACGCTGTTCAGCCCGGGGATGATGCCTTCCAGGAACTTTTCAAGGTACGCGATGACGCCTCGATCCACATAGGCGATCACGGTAGCCAAAAATAGGAACCCGCAAATCACCCAGCGCCAGCGCGAAATGTGATCCGGTGAGCGAACGCTGCGAAAAAAAGAACTTGATGTCGTGCCTTGTATCGCCATAAAACTCCGAAGCCTGCAAAGCTATCCGGGAAACGCGCGCTTTGTGACAAACGGACGCTATAGCCGGTAGGCTTTCTTCACCAGTCCGTAGGTTAGTTCATGGGCCACTTCGAAGGCCTCCTCTTCATCGAGGCGACGCTCGGCAACCAACCGGCCGAGAAATGCGCAATCGATGCGCCGCGCCATGTCGTGCCGCGCCGGAATGGAGAGAAAGGCCCGCGTGTCGTCGTTGAAGCCCACGGTGTTATAGAAGCCCGCTGTTTCCGTGGCCTGCTCGCGGAAACGCATCATGCCCTCCGGACTGTCATGAAACCACCACGGAGGCCCGAGGCGCAAGCAGGGATAATGCCCGGCGAGCGGCGCGAGTTCGCGGCTGTACGTGGTTTCATCCAACGTAAAGAGAATGATGGTGAGGTTCTTATCATTACCGAAGCGGTTGAGCAGGGGCCGAAGCGCATGAACGTAGTCCGTCGCCTGGGGAATGTCGCAGCCCATGTCCCGGCCATAGCGCTCGGCGATGAAGGGATTATGGTTGCGCACCGCGCCAGGATGAATCTGCATCACCAGGCCGTCTTCCACGCTCATGCGTGCCATTTCGGTGAGCATCTGCGCGCGGAAGAGCTCTTTCTGCGCCGTGTCCGCTTTGCCCGAGATGACTTTGGCGAAGAGAGACTTGGCTTCAGAGGGTGCAAGGTCGGCGGTCTGCGCAGTGGGATGGCCGTGATCGGTCGATGTGCAGCCAAGTGCGCGGAAGCGGGCACGCGCCTTGCTGAGCGCGTTCAGGTAACCAATCCAAGTGGAGGTATCTTCGCCACTCTGTTCACCCAGCTTGGCTATCAATCCTGTGAAGTTGGGAAAGTCGGGATCGACGACCGAGTCAGGGCGGAAAGCAGGAATGATCCGGGCCTTCCAGCCAGAGTCGCGGATCATTTTGTGATGGGTCAGCGGATCGAGCGGGGAATCGGTTGTGGCCAGCACCTCGATGTTGAAGCGCTGATACAGGGCGCGCGGCAGAAACTCCGGCGTATTCAACTTTTCGGAGATCGTGTCGTAATAAAGGTCGGCCGTTTTTTCCGAAAGACGCTCATGGAGCCCGAACAGCTCCTGAAAGGCATAATCGAGCCACATGCGCGTAGGCGTGCCTCGGAATAAATAGTAGTGGCTGGCAAAGATGCCCCATACCTTGCGCGGCTCGTTGATCTTCGGCTGGCCAATCGCGAGATCATCCAAAGAGACGCCCTGGCTGTAGAGCATCCGGAAAACGTAGTGATCCGGTTGTACGAATAGCGTGGCCGGATCGGGAAACGGTCCGTTCGAAGCGAACCATCCCGCCTGCGTATGGCCGTGCGGGCTTACGATCGGCAAATTGCGGACATGAGCGTAGAGAGCGCGAGCCACTTTGCGCGCGCTGGGTTCAGCAGGAAACAGGCGGTCTTCATCGATCAGCATGAGACTCATTCTACCCCTTGGTTTTCAGGCTGGCGGGCCATGGCCATGATCGGAGGTCAGACCACAAGTATACATGTACGGCCTTCGAACAAGATTCCCGCGAAGTGTGGTAAGTTTTTGGGGTAAAGCGGGAAGATCAGTGTTAATCTCGTTTTGCCCCCGATTCCCAGATCTGCAAGAAGGCGGTCCACAGTTATGCCGCGGATAAAACCAGAAGAGCCGAACACGCACCGCACGATGCACGTGGTTAACCACATCCGCTCGCTTATCGAGAACGGCACCTTGCAACCCGGAGACAAAATCCCGCCGGAGCGGGAGTTCGCGCGCGCGCTGAAGATTAGCCGGGCCAGCCTCCGCACCGGGATCGGCTATCTGGCGGCGATGGGTGTCATGAAGATCCGGCATGGAGTGGGAACCTTTGTAGCCGATGGCCCGCCGGAATTCGGAAAGACTTCTCTCAGTCTGATGGGCGCATTGCATGGGTTTCAATCCTGGCAAATGTTCGAAGCACGAATTATACTCGAAAGCCATCTGGCTGCGCTTGCCGCCGAGCGCGGCAAGGAAGAACACCACGCGGCTCTGGCCGAAGAGGTTGCGGAGATGTTCGCGACCCTCGACAGTCCGGCGGACTATCTCATCCATGATTTGCTTTTTCACCGCATTGTTTCTCAGGCATCGGGGAACCCGATCCTGGCTGCCCTGATTGAGACGATTACCTCTGCGTTGTATGACAAGCGGCGTAAGACGGTAGAGCGCTCGACGGACCGTCGCGAATCAGCAGAGATGCATCGGGAGATTTATAAGGCAATCCGCGCGCGAAAACCTATTGAGGCGCGGAAACTGATGGATCAGCACCTGCGCATGGCCCAGGCCGCGCAGGGCATGGAGCGCCCGCCGGAGCGCCGTGCTCCGGCCTCTACACAGAAAAGCAAGCAGGCGCGGCTTGCCGCAGTCGGCTCAAATTGAGCCTGCGCCGGTGGAACGGCGTGAAAGAAGACGCGTAGCCAGATCATTTCTGCTTCAGATGCAGTCCTCGCATCGTCGTGAGCTGCTGTCCTTAAGATCCATCCTGTCCGGTTCGGCTTCTTCTTCGTCAGTTTGATCCCCAATTTCCGAATTGATCCCCAATTTTCGAAAGTGGCAGGATTTTTCATGTTTTTTCCCAGCAAACCGAGTGCAATAGATAAAGCGATTGATGCTGCACCGCGATTGTAAATTTCTCTCTGACAAAGATTATTTGCATACATAAGGCTGTCGCGGTTTGAAGCATGGTCAGACCACAATCGTCACAACGTCAACTTCGTGGCTGTTTCAATGACAATGCCCGTGTGACCGGAGGCGTGGCAAACCTCAGATCCTGTCCTGCACCGAGTGGGATGAAAATGAACCCAATGAGCGACAATGCCCCTGGCTCGAATGGCGTTCTCACTTCAAGAACAAATACAGTGGCGGCGAGCGGCAGCGTCATGGGTGACCAGGACTTTATCTGTATCGGTAATGACCACCTCGGTCTGGTACCTATTATCGGTAACGATCGCCCTCGTCCGGCATCAGGAGTGGGATGCTGCGCTCCCGCGCAGGCATGTACGCCAAGGTGAATTTTTGCGAAGGCAGCGGCCAAGGGTTTCGTAAAAGTCTGAACCCGGCGGCTCCTTCACGCCGGATTTCCCTTGCCAACGTCATGGTTACGACCGGAACCTACGAAATCCCGGCAAAAACTCCTTCAGGTCACCATCGTTTTTCCGACTGTATTCCCAGATGTCCCGAATCCTGCCAATCCCACGAAGGCTTGGCTTTGAATCTCCGATTGGAAGGGCAAACAACAATGCCATTTTGGACGCCCGCATCCAAAATGGAACCGAAAGTATGGAACCGCAAGCCGATCCTCTCGGGTGTGTACTTTAGTACCCAATTGATGGACAAGCCGGTCACTTTAGAGACAGGGACTGGTATATCCGAGGCAGTGGACGGATTGTGATTTCGGCCAAAAAATCGGTTCCAGGCAATCGAATGGATACACTAGAGTAATCAGGGGTTCACTAGAGAGTTACGGGCTAAATTCTTCATTCCGCGAGGGCTTCCGGAGCTGTTCACGGGTTGTTTAATTTCCGTACGCGAACGGTAACTTTCGCTGTTGACAAGCCTTCCTCGATTATATGAAACTGTTCCCGCTCCAAAAAGTGGTCAGACCACGAAAGATGGACTTCCCGGCTGGACGAATTGCGGGCCGGTAGTCGTGTCGTGAAAAACCAGACAAACGTAACTGTGGAGGCAACAATGCAGACAAGACTGAGGGCCTGGTTGAAGGGAATGCCTGCCATTCTTCCCGGCTTCCCAAGCCATAAATGGTTGGTACTCGTGCTCATCGCCGCACTTACGCCTTTTGTTGCAAAGGCGCAGATTGCGGGAACCGGAGCCATCTCCGGTACGGTCACGGATACAACCGGTGCTGTGATCCCGAATGCGACCATTACGGTCACATCGGTTGCAACCAGTGAAAACACAGTCCGCACCAGCACAGGTGCAGGCGATTACAACGTTACGCCGTTGACGCCGGGTGTATACACGGTGACGGTGACCGCTGCCGGATTTCGGACGTATGTGCAGCAAAACGTTACGGTGAACGCCCTTGAAACCATAGCGCTCAATATTAAGCTCGCCATCGGCTCGGCGGAGCAAACGGTCATGGTGAGTACTGCGCCTCCTGTTCTGGAGACTACGAACGCCACGCTGGGCGCGGTGATGGACAACCAGATGTATTCGAGCCTGCCGCTGCAGATGGGCGCAGGCGGCAACGCCGATCAGCGCCGCGCCACCGATTTTGAGTACCTGATGCCTGGTGTGCAGGCCAACTACACATCCAACAATAGCACCGACAACTCCGGCATCATCAACGGCAGCGGTCCATCGGGTGGCGTTTCTGAAATCTACCTCGAAGGTGTGAACCTGCCGGAAGGCGACCAGGTGGGCGATCCGCGCTTCACGTGGACGGCCTTCGGCGTGGATGCGATCGACCGGTTCCAGGTGCAGACCTCAGCCTATTCGGCCCAGTATGCCGGCCAGGGCGTTGAGAACTACTCGATCAAGCAGGGAACCAACGAGATCCACGGCTCAGTTTACGAATACATCCGCAACACCGTCCTCGATGCATGGTCCTTCTTCGGCAAAATTCCCGCTGTCGTCGGCACTGAGCCTACGGGCGCGGGCGCTTGCGCCTATAACTCCACGCCATCGAGCTGGTGCGCGCCGGGCGGCGTCAAGCCCAAGGAGATCATGAACGAGGTCGGCATGGAGATTGGCGGCCCGGTCATCAAGAACAAGCTTTTCCTGTTCTATAACTATGGCCAATACCGCAACCAGAACGGTCCGTCGCCGCAAATCCAGACGGAGCCCACGCTGGGCATGATGGGCTACTCCAGTTCGGGATCATCCCTCGGCTATGCTGACTTCACCGGATATGCTGCGGCAACCGGCTACAACATCTACGACCCTGCGAACAACAGCAACTACTTCCCCGGCAATCCTGGTTCGAACAACTGCGCCGGTACGGCAGCCAGCCCGTGCAGCCGTAATCAATTTTCCTACAACGGAACCGCCAATCAGATTCCCGGCGGCCGCATCTCGCAGGCGGCGGCCAAGATCAACACGTTCATGCTGCCCTATGAGGCGCTCGTCAACCAGGGTGCATACACCAACAACATCACGGTCGGATATAACAACGGACTTTCGAACTGGTACACTTCGGGCCGCATTGACTACGTCATGAATGCGAAGAACCAGATCAGCGCAATCATCGCGTTCGGCCGTCAGGCCAGCACGGGGCCTAACTCTTCAGGTGCCTCCAACGCGCTCGGGCCGCCGTTCAACAACAAGCAGTCGTATGCGCCGCAGACCACGGTCGATATCATCAAGGACACCTATACCATCAACCCGCACATGGTCGATCAGGTTGCCTTTGCCTTCGGACGTTATCGCAGCCTCTCCGTCACGCCCGACGTGGCATCCGCCTATGATGCGGCGAGCACGGGCTTGCTGGGCACGCCGGTCGGCCAGGCTACCGAGAGCTTTCCTGGCGTCAGCTTCACCGGCGAGGATGCTGCGACCAATGAAGCCGGCTACTCCGAGAACTTGAAGGTCAACAACACCTACACGGCCATGGATAACCTCCAGTGGCAGTTTGGCAAGCACAACCTCACCTTCGGCGGTCAGGTGGTCGAGGTCCAGTTCAACTATGTCAAGAACCTCACCAACTCTTCGCCATTGACCTACACCTTTAACCAGACTGAAACCGAGGACTTCACGAACAACACCACTGGTATCGGCACCGCGATGAACAGCACGAGCGGCTCGCCTTTCGCCAGTTATATGATCGGCGGCGTCGATTCGAGCTCCATCTCTGTCGGCGTTCCCGGATTGGGATCGCGCTGGTTGAATCCCTCGGTCTGGGCTCAGGATGATTACAAAGTCACTCCCAAGCTCACAGTGAATGCGGGCTTGCGCTGGGACATCTGGCCCTCAATCCACGAGGTTCACAACCTGTTTACCTGGTTGGATCCGACCGGCCAGAACTCCGTCACCGGCAATCTCGGTACGCTCGCATTTGCGGGTGGCAGTTCTTCTGACGGCTACCACACCGGTGTGCCGAATCCCGCGTCCACTTTCTTGGGATCGGTCGCACCGCGCCTCGGCGCAGCCTATGCGTACAATGACAAGACGGTGATTCGTGCAAGCTACGGTCTCTCGTTTGCGCGCGGCGACTGGACCAGCGGCAGCCAGAGTGGATCACCCTCCACCACCGGCCTGACCCCGTCGGCAAGCGCGGCTGCCGGCCTCAGCGGCTCGCCTTCGTTCTACTGGGATAACAGTGCGTGCAGCTCCGGAAACGCCAACGGCGTTGCCTGCGGCTGGACAGGATCCATTGCGGCACCCGCTCCTCCTGCGGGCGGAACCAGCCTGGCCGAATTTGGCACTACCGAAACGGTCGCGCTGAAGAACGCCGGTGGGGCCACCATGTACTACTTTGATCCGCACAACGGCTCCCGCTCTCCCGAATACATCAACTGGACCTTTGGCGTGGAGCGCCAACTCACGCCAGACATGTCCATTTCGATCAGCTACGTGGGCAGCGAGGGCCACTTTATCTCCGTCTCCAAGGCTATCGGCTCCAGGAACAACGAATTGCCTGAGTCCATAGCCGCGATGGCCGGATACACCGCAACCGGGGCCACGTGCAGCGGCACTACATGCACCGCGCCGCTTCTCAGCGCCAAAGCCACGGCGGCCGACCTCGCCGAGGCGGCTTCGCTGGGCTTTACTCCTCCCAATCCGTATAACTCGGCTGACGCAACCTATTACGCGAGCAACTCCGTCTACCAGTACTATTACCCGTTCCCGCAGTTCAGCGGTGTCAGCGACACCAGCAGCTTTGTGGGCAACGAGAACTGGAACGCACTCGAGATCTCCATTCGTCAGCGTCCCGCGCACGGCGTCAACTTCATGCTCAACTACACCTACTCCAAGTCGATTGACGACCTGGGCACCTTCCGCGTTGGCGACAACGATCGTCTGGATCGCTCTCTCTCGACGACCGACGAGCCGCAGAACCTGACTGGAACCGTGGTCTATCAATTGCCCTTCGGAAAAGGACACATGTGGGGCGACAACTTGATTTATCGCGCCAT